>CAXNJA010000135.1:0-6676 GCA_964202555.1 Mycobacterium sp. | reverse complement strand
TCCGATGAGGACATGGCCGGACTCGACCTGAGCCGCACCGCCGTCATGATCAACGGCGCTGAGCGGGTGCGGGGTTCGACGGTGCGGCGGTTCAACGAGCGCTTCGCCCAGTTCGGGCTCCCGGACTACGCGCTGCGCACCACCTGGGGTATGGCCGAGGCGACGGTGTACGTGGCCTCCTCGCCCGGGGGACGGCCACCGGTCGTACTGCACTTCGACACTGACACACTGGCAGTCGGGCGCGCCGAACTGTGTGAGTCGGGCGGATCGGAACTGGTCAGTCACGGTCCGCCGCGCGGGTGCGATTTCCGCATCGTCGACCCGCAGACCCGGGTGGAGAAGCCGGCCGGCGAGGTGGGCGAGGTCTGGGTGCAGGGCCCCCAGGTGGCGGCCGGGTACTGGCGCAATCCTGAGTTGACCGAGCAGGTCTTCAACGGACAGTTGGCCGAGGGCACGCCGATGGGCCCATGGCTGAGGTCCGGGGACTTCGCGGTGATGTTCGACGGTCAGCTCTACATCATCGGCCGGATGAAGGACTTGCTGATCGTGGACGGGCGCAATCACTACCCCGACGACATCGAAGCCACCGTCGCGAAGATCACCGGCGGCCGGGTAGCCGCGATCGCCGTCGCGGACGGGGCCGACGAGCAACTCGTCGTCGTCGCCGAAACCAAGACCAAGGACGCTGAGGCTCTGCGTAACCTCAAACCACAACTGACAGCAGCAATTTCGAAGGCCCACGGCGTGCGGGTCGCGGATCTGGTGCTGGTTGGGGGAAGCTCGATTCCGGTCACCACGAGTGGGAAGGTGCGGCGCTCGGCGTCCAGGGAGCGGTATTGCTCCGGCGAGTTCAGCCGATTGGACATCAGTCCATGACCGCAGACAGGACCCCGGACTGGACCGAGGAGACCCTTCGTCACTGGCTTGCCGACTATCTGGTCGACACGCTGGACTGCAGTCGCGAGCAGATCGACCGTGGCGCCTCGATGCACGATCTCGGCGTCGGTTCCCGCGATGCGGTTGTCCTGACCGGCCGGCTGTCGGAGTTGCTCGGCCGTGTGGTTTCGCCGGTTGAGTTCTGGCAATACCCGACGGCCACCGCACTGGCCCGGTTCCTCACCGGCGGTGAGGTGGAGCCGGTCTTTGTGGACGCGGCTCGGGTCAGCAGCCGGGAGCCGATCGCGGTGGTCGGAGTGGGATGCCGATTCCCGGGCGGGGTGGCCGGTCTGGACGACTTGTGGGACTTCCTCGCCGCCGGTGAGTCCGGCGTTCGGGAGGTTCCGCAGGACCGGTGGTCCCGGTTCTCCGACGGATCACCCGACGATGCCGCGGTCATCGCGACGACCACACGGTGGGGTGGCTACCTGGCGGACATCGCCGAATTCGACTCGGAGTTCTTCGAGATCCCGGCCGGGGAGGCCGACAAGATGGACCCCCAGCAGCGGCTGCTGCTGGAGGTCACGAGTGAGGCCCTCGACCACGCCGGGATCCCCGCCGATTCGCTGGCCGAGACCCGCACCGGGGTGTTCGCCGGAGCCTGCTCAGCCGAGTATTGGCAGATCGCGACAGCGGACCTCCCGGCAGTCGACGCGTGGTCGGGAACCGGTGGGGCGCTGAGCATCATCGCCAACAGGGTGTCGTATTTCTTTGATTTCCGGGGTCCGTCTGTGACGGTGGACACCGCATGCTCGTCGTCGTTGGTGGCGGTGCACATGGCGTGTCAGAGTCTGCGCTCCGGGGAGTCGGACACCGCGCTGGCAGCGGGGGTCAATGTGGTGCTCACCCCCGCGCCGACCCGCGGTTTCGATGTGGCCGAGGTGTTGTCGCGATCGGGCGGGTGTTACGCCTTCGATGCTGCGGCGGACGGTTTCGTGCGCAGTGAGGGCGCCGGGGTGGTGGTGCTCAAACGACTCAACGACGCGGTGCGCGACGGTGATCGGGTATTGGCTGTCATCCGGGGGTCGGCGGTCAATCAGGACGGCCGGTCCAATGGGTTGATGGCGCCGAATCCGGCGGCGCAGATGGCGGTGCTGCGCGCGGCCTACGCCGACGCCGGGGTGGACGTGCGCGAGGTCGACTACGTCGAGGCGCACGGCACGGGCACGCTGCTCGGTGATCCGATCGAGGCCCGCGCGTTGGGCACCGTCCTGGGCAAGGGCCGGCCGGCGCAGGAGCCCTTGCTGATCGGTTCGGTCAAGTCGAATCTGGGTCACCTGGAGGCCGCGGCCGGGATCGCCGGGCTGGCCAAGGCGGTGCTGGCGGTGGGCCGGGGCGTGATCCCGCCCAATCGCAGGTACAAGACACCCAACCCGCACATCCCATTCGACAAGCTGCGGCTGAAAGTGGCCGCAGAGCCGACGCAATGGCCGACCCGCGAAAGCGCCGAGCCGCAACGGCGGATCGCGGGCGTTTCCTCGTTCGGCTTCGGCGGCACCAACGCGCATGTGGTCATCGAGGGGCCCCCGGCGTCGACTCCCGCGGATTCGGCTCCCGATGCGCTGCCGACCGCTGCGTTGTGCACGCTGGTCGTGTCGGGCAAGACCCCGGCTCGGGTGGCGGCATCGGCCGGGGCGTTGGCCGGCTGGATGGTCGGCGCCGGGGACGGCGTACCACTGGACGAGGTGGCCCACACCCTCAACCACCATCGCACCCGGTATCCGGTGTTCGCGACGGTCTGCGCCCGTGACCGCGCTGCGGCCGCCGACGGGCTGGCGGCGCTGGCCGAGGGCCGTTCGGCGGCCGGTGTGGTCGCCCCGCATCCGGGTCGGTGCCGTTCGGGCACCGTGTTCGTCTATTCGGGCCAGGGGTCGCAGTGGGCCGGCATGGGCCGGCGGTTGCTGGCCGAGGAGCCGGCCTTCGCCGCCGCCGTCGACGAACTCGAACCGGCGTTCGTCGAGCAGGTCGGCTACTCGCTGCGGCAGGTGATCGCCGACGGCGAAGAGGTTCGTGGCGATGCGCGGGTGCAGCCGGTGGTGATGGGGTTGCAGTTGGCGCTGACGGCGCTGTGGCGTTCCTACGGCGTGCACCCGGACGCGGTGATCGGTCACTCGATGGGCGAGGTCAGCGCGGCGGTGGTGGCCGGAGCGCTGACGCCGGCCCAGGGGTTCGCGGTGATCGCGGCCCGCTCGCGGTTGATGGCCGGACTGGCTGGGCAGGGCGCGGTCGCACTGCTCGACGCCGACGCCGCCGCAACCGAGTCGCTGATCGCGGACTACCCCGGGGTGGAGATCGCCGGCTATCTCTCACCACGCCAGACCGTGGTGGCCGGACCGGTCGCATCGGTCGAGGCGCTGATCGCCGCGGCGACCGCGGCGAACCGGTTCGCCCGGCGGGTCAACATGGAGGTGGCTTCCCACACCGCGTTGATGGACGAGGTGTGCGAGCCACTGCAGGCCGCCTTGGCCGATTTGGTTCCGCGGGTGCCCAACGTCGCGATGTTCTCGACGATCTCCGACCCGGCCGTCACCCCGGTTCTCGACGCCGACTACTGGGTGGCCAACGTGCGCCGGCCGGTGCGGTTCCACCAGGCGGTCAGCGCCGCGGCCGCCGACCACGGCACCTTCATCGAGATCAGCCCCAACCCGATCCTGACCCATTCCATCGGTGAGACGCTCGGCGATGTGCACCACCACGCGCTGGCCACGCTGGTCCGAGACGGCGACGACACCCTGAGTTTCCACACCAGCCTCAACGCCACCCACACGGTCCACCCCCCGCTCACCCCGCATCCGTCGGGGCCACACGTGGCGCTGCCACCGACGGTATGGCAGCACCGAACCCACTGGGTGCCCGAGCCGCCGCGGCGTCTGTCCAGTGAGCCCAACGCCGCCACCGGCCACCCCGTGGCATCGGTGGTTCCGGCTGAGTGGGTCTGCGAATTGCATTGGCCGGCAACCCCGCTCGGTGAGCAGGACGCCGCGGCCGGCGGCCATGGCTGGCTGGTGATCGCCGACGCCGCGATCGGTGCCGAGATCGTTCGCCAGCTCGGCGGCGATGCAGCCGTGACCGTCGTCGAGCCGTCGGAACTGGCCGAGGATCCCGATGCGGTGATCGCCGAACTCGCCGGTGTGACCCACGTTCTCTACGCGCCCGAGAGCCCCGGTTCCGGTGCCGCTGAGTGGGGACCGGCCGCGGGCAGGCGAATCTTCACCGCGGCGCGCAGACTGGCCGTCGCGATGGCCGATCGCCCGCTGCCGCCGAGACTGACCATGCTGACCCGCAACGCCGCACCCATCGACGCCGGGGACCGGGCCAATCCCGCGCACGCGGTGCTGTGGGGTCTGGGCCGGACGTTGGCCCTGGAGCATCCCGAGCTCTGGGGCCGGCTCATCGACGTCGACGAATCGGTTCCGGCCGGAATCGTCGGCGCCTCGGTGCTGGCCGAGGTGCGCGGCGGCGGGTCCGAAGACCAGGTCGTCTACCGAGCCGGAGTGCGACGGGTCGCCCGCCTGCGGCAGACTCCCGCGGCGGCGACGAGCCCCGTCCGGCTCGATCCGCACAGCAGCCATCTGGTCGTCGGTGCGACGGGCAATATCGGCCCGCATCTGATCAGCTATCTCGCCGGACAGGGCGCCATGACCATCGTCGCGGTCTCGCGCAACCCCGCAGGCCGGCTCGACGCACTGGCCGAGAACCTCGCGCAACGGGGAATCCGGCTGGTGAGCGTGGCAGCCGACGCGTCCGACGAAAGCGCGCTGAGTGCGCTGTTCGACCGTTTCGGAGCCGACCTGCCCCCGCTGGCCGGTGTCTACCTGGCCGCGTTCGGCGGCGGCCCGACGACCCTGCGGGATATGACCGACGCCGACGTCGACGCGATGTTCGGTCCGAAACTGGACGCCGCCTGGCTGCTGCACACGCTCTCGATCAAGCACGCAGTCCGCCAGTTCGTCCTGTTCACGTCGATCTCCGGGCTGCTCGGTTCGCGGTGGCTGGGCCACTACGCGGCCACCACCACCTTCCTGGACGCCTTCGCCTACGCGCGGCGGGCGGCCGGACTCCCGGCCACCGCCGTCGACTGGGGCTGGTGGAAGTCGCTGGCGGACAACCAGTCCGACTCCGAACGGCAGATCTCCCTGGATTCGGGGCTGCTGCCCATGCCCGATGACACCGCGATCCGCGCGCTGTCGGTGCTCACCGGTCCGGACGCACCGGTCTGCTGCGCCGTCGTCGCCGCCGACTGGAACCGGCTGGCCGGCGCCTACCGCACGCGCGCGGCGCTGCGCATCATCGATGAGCTTGTGACCGGCTCAGCTGGTGACATGCTTTGCGGGGCAACGGGTTTCCGCGCGGAACTGGCCGGCTGCGAAACCGATCAGCGACACCAGATGCTGACCGAGCACGTCTGCGCGCTGGTGGCCGAGGCGATGGGGATCGCCTCGCCGCACCTGCTGGACCGCTCCGCCGGGTTCTTCCAGTCCGGGATGAACTCGCTGATGAGTGTCGCGCTTCGGCGATCGCTCAGCGACTCCCTCGGCGAGGAACTGCCGGCGTCGGTGATCTTCGACTATCCGACCGTCGACGCACTCGTCGGATACCTGGCGGCGAAGCTGCCCGAAACAGCGATCGTCGCGGCTCCCGGCGGCGATGACTATGACGACGACTACGGCGACCTGGCCGAAGACGAGCTGCTGAAGCAACTATCGGAAAGACTGAGCTGACCCGCCATGACTGCCCCGTCGGCCCCGTCGCCTGATCGCCGCGCCATCATCACCGAGGCGCTGCGCAAGATCGACGATCTGACCGCGCGCCTGGCGATCGCCGAGAAGTCCTCGACCGAGCCGATCGCGGTGGTGGGCATCGGCTGCCGACTGCCCGGCGGGGTGGGTAGCGCCGAGGACTTCTGGACGCTGCTGTCCGACGGTGCGAGCGGTGTCGTCGAGGTGCCGGCCGACCGCTGGGACGCCGACGCGTACTACTCCGCCGACCACACCGTGCCGGGCACCATCTGCAACCGGGTGGGCGGGTTCCTGACGTCGTGGAAGCCCGACGAGTTCGACGCCGAATTCTTCAACATCTCGCCACGGGAGGCGGCCGGGATCGATCCCCAGCAGCGGCTGCTACTCGAAGTCGCTTGGGAGGCTTTGGAAAACGCGGGGATCAACCCGCACTCGATTCGTGGCACGCAGACCGGTGTCTTCATCGGACTGACGACCAACGACTACTACCACTCGGTGGCCGGGAAGTTGCGCCGGGAGCAGATCGACGCCTACATCCCGTTCGGGAACGCGTCGAACTTCGCAGCCGGCCGGTTGTCCTACTTCCTGGGCGCGCGTGGCCCGGCGGTGGTGCTGGACACCGCCTGCTCGTCGTCGCTGGTCTCGATCCACCTGGCATGTGAAAGCCTGCGCCGCAGGGAAACCGACACAGCGCTGGCCGCCGGGGTGAACCTGATCCTGAGCCCGGAGAACAGCATCGCGTGCTCACGGTTCGGGATGCTCTCTGCGGACGGATCCTGCAAATCCTTCGACGCCGACGCCAACGGCTACGTGCGCAGCGAGGGTTGCGGCATCGTGGTGCTCAAGCGCCTCGAGGACGCGCAGCGCGACGGCGACACCGTGCTGGCCGTGGTGCGCGGGTCGGCGGTCAACCAGGATGGCGCCAGCAGTGGCCAGACCGTCCCCAACGGCCCGGCCCAGCAGGCCCTGATGCGCCAGGCGCTGCAGGTGGCACGCTTGGG
>CAXNJA010000134.1:0-6700 GCA_964202555.1 Mycobacterium sp. | reverse complement strand
ACATACCGGGCGTACGTCGACGTCCCCGCCTCCGTAGCCGTCACCGCCCGGCGCCGGTACTCAATCCCACGCACCCGCCCTCTCGACGAACGGCGATGACGACCGGCGGACTGAGAGGAATCTGCAGCGGACATGGTGCTCCCTGTGGCTGGCACACGCAGCCCGGGACTGGACATACGCAATGCGACGGCGGCTGCCCGCAGTATTCCTGAGAAACTCCCAGAAATCTTCGGAAAGCGGCTATTCCAGCAAATTCTTTTCTGCGGGTGCGGAACCGTCTTTGACACGTCGCAGGCAGGCAAGATTTTCCGTCATCGTCGTAGCGCGGGGCTACCGGCAAAAGATCACCCGCCCCAAGGCCGCGGCGACTGAAGTCAGCAGCAAGTCATCACACTCGGGCTATGACCCGAGGCCCGCGCCGGGTGGGGGACAGCGGTGCCCAGACCCCCACAACAAAGAGATGGCCCCCTCCCGAAGGAGGGGGCCGATCTCGTACGACGGTGCCGTTAAGCGCCGTTGCCGCCGTTACCACCGTTACCGCCGACTCCCCTGACCGCTGCGCCTAGCGGGCCGGAACCGTTGCCGCCGGTACCGCCGTTGCCGCCGGCTCCACCGGTGCTGCCGGCTGTGCCGGTCGTACCGGTGGTGCCGTTGCCGTCCGGTCCGGTGCCGCCGGCACCGCCGGTACCCGCAGCACCGCTACCGCTACCCAGGGGAGAGCCGTTGGCACCGTCGCCGCCGGCACCGCCGTTGGCTCCGGACCCGTTGGCGCCGGTCAGGCCGAGGGCGCCACCGCTCCCGCCGGTACCCGGAGCACCGCGGAAGCCACCGGCGCCCTGACTGCCGGCGTTGCCGCCGGTACCACCGGCCCCACCGTCCGGCGTTCCGGCGTCGCCGGCGAAGCCGTTGCCGCCGTTGCCGCCCGCCCCGGCCGCACCACCGGTGCCGCCGTTGCCGCCGTTGCCGTTGATGCCGCCGACCGAGTTGCCGCCGGTACCGCCGGCACCGCCTGCGGTGCCGCTGCCGCCGAGCCCACCGGCACCGCCGGCGACGCCGGCCGCCTGGCCGTCGCGACCATTACCGCCGACACCGCCCTTCCCGCCGGTGCCACCGTTACCGCCGTCACCGCCGGTGCCGGTGGTCGCCGCTCCGCCGTTGCCACCGTTTCCGGCGGCACCGGCAGCAGGTGCCGGGTCGCCGTTGGCCGGGCCGGAGGTACCGCCGGTGGTCGGGGTACGGCCGGGTCCGCCGTTACCGCCGTTACCGCCCTGACCGCCGTTACCGGCGACGCCGGCGCCACATCGGCCACAACGACGGCCCGCCGCCGGGCATCGCGATCTCCCCGGTGACTTCGAACCCGAACCGCATGTAGTAGCCGATGTTGTCGGGATTGCTGGACTCCAGGTACGCCGGTGCAGCCTCGGCGTCGCAGCGGTCCAGACCCGAGCGCATCAACGCCGCCCCGTAACCGCCGCCCCGCACCGAGGGATCGCTGCCGATCATCCCCAGATACCAGTGCGGTTCCTCGGGATGGTGGGCCTTCATCTCCTCGCTCAGCGCCCACGCCACCCGGAGCCGGCTGCGGAACGTGCGGATC
The DNA here is from genome assembly GCA_964202555.1 of Mycobacterium sp. GTDB lineage: Bacteria > Actinomycetota > Actinomycetes > Mycobacteriales > Mycobacteriaceae > Mycobacterium. The sequence continues at coordinate 5,103 of CAXNJA010000134.1, read as the reverse complement.
ACCGCCGGCAGCACACCGATGAGTTCCCGGGCCTGCTCCGCAGGCCGGCCCGGCGGGTCCCACATGGCCGCCGCACCGACACCGTCCCCGGACAGCGCCACCTCCACCCCGCCGCCGGGCAGGAAGTGGTGCCTCGCCATCGCGCCGAAGAACCACGGCAACGCCGCGGTCCGCTTAGCGGGGTCGGGTTGCAGCCAGCAGAACACCGGGTCGTCGCCGAAGGCGCGGGCCAACGTTCGCGCCAGCGCCGGGATGTCCGCGTGGTGGGCGGGTCGGACCTGAATTGGCATCGCCGCCAGGCTAACCCAGCAGCACCGTGGCGCCGAGGGCCAGCACGCACATCACCACCGCGGCGGTCGTCACGCCGTAGACCACGGTGCCCACCCGCCCGGTCGCGAATTCGCCCATCAGGTCGCGGTCGCGTCCCAACCCCACCATCGCGATCAGCAACGGGATCAGCAGCACGGCGTTAAGCACCTGGGAGCCGACCAGAATCGCCACCAGCGGGGCGTCCGGTGTCAGCACCAACACCGTCCCGATCATCGTGATGACGCCGTAGGTCAGGTAGAACGTTCGGGCCTCCTGGTAGGGATCATCGAGGGCGGCTTCCACCCCGGCGTATTCGCACACCGAGTAGGCAGTGGACAGCGGCAGAATCGACGCCGCCAACAGCGACGCCCCGATCAGTCCGACGGCGAACAGCGTCGCGGCTGCGCTGCCCGCCAACGGCTCCAACGCCACCGCGGCGTCGGCGGCGTCGGTGATGCTGCGGCCGTCCCGGTGCAGGGTCGCCGCGCAGGCCACCACCACGAAGAATCCGATCACCCCGGTGAGCACCGCCCCGGTGACCACGTCGATCCGTTCGGCCGGCAGATCCTCGGTGCGCAGTTTCTTGTCCACCGCATAGGACTGCATGAACGACAGCCCCCACGGCGCCAGCGTGGTTCCCAGCGTCGCGGTGACGATCGCGATCGCCTCGCCGGTCAACGGCATGGTCGGCACCACCGTTCCGCGCAGCGCCGCCCCCCAGTCCGGACCGGCCATGAACCCCGAGGCGACATAGGCCAGGAACACCGTGGAGAGCAGCAGCAGCAACCGCTCCACCCGGTGGAAGCTGCCGCGCAGCACCAGCAGCGACACCGCCATCGCGGCGACCGGCACGCTGATGTAGCGGCTCACCCCGAATAGCTCGAAACCCGCTGCGATACCGGCGAATTCGGCGCACGTCGTGCCGATGTTGGCCACCACCAGTGCGGCCAGCACCGCCCCGCCGACCCGCACCCCGTAACGCTGGCGCACCAGGCCGATCAACCCCTGCCCGGTGACCACACCCATCCGCGCGGCCAGGCTGTGAAACACCACGAGCGCCGCCGTCGACAGCAGCAGTACCCACAGCAACTGGTAGCCGTGGTCGGCGCCGAGCACCGAGTAGGTGGTGATCCCGGCCGGGTCGTCGTCGGAGAGGCCGGCCAGCAGCCCCGGCCCGAGGACGACCAGCAGCGCAGCCCACCGGGTTCGCAGCCGCGTCATGGCCGCGGGTGGCGGATCAGGTGACGGCGGTGCGGCCACACCCCGGAGCGCAGGAATCGGCGGCCCCGCCACGCCGGCCGACGCGCCAACCGATGCCGCCACCGCCCGGCGTGATCCGGCGGCATCGAGGCGACGATCCGGTCTGCCTGGGGTTGGGGCATCGCGCGCAGCACCCGCTCCCCTACCTCGGGGTCGACGCCGCGCACCGCATCGGCGGCCACCCCCGGCGCCTTGACGGCGAGGATCTCAGTGGCTGCGTCGGTGTCGACTCGGCTGACCAGCGCGGCCAGTCCGCGGGCGTCCAATCGGTGCACCGCGGCCCGCGGCGTAGACAGTTGCACCGAATGACCCCGCTCAGAGGTCAGGTGCAGGTCCGACCAGGCCACGATGTCCTCCCGGGAGCGCACCCGCCGAAAGCCGAGCCGGCGCAGCACACCGCTGAAGCCCACTTCCACGCCGAGCAGTTCCAGGCGCCCGCCATGGGCGCGGGCCAGCACCACGTCGGCGACCCGGGCCAACCGCTGACCGACGACGTCGACGATCTGGGTGTCGAGCACGTCACGCATGAGCAGGATCTCGTCGAGGGCGAGGCCCGCGGTGCCGTCGACCCCCGGGGCGGCAGCCACAATCACCCGATCGGGGTGAAATTCCTGCACCGAGTCCCAATCCAGCAGCACGGTCCGACCACCGGGCAGTCGCACCATCAGCCGCGCGACCAGTTGCCCGGCGGCGCCGCCGTCGAGTCGCACGGTCAGGTCCACCAGCCGCCCGACCGCCCGGCCGTCCGGTGTCAGCACCTGCTGACCGGTGACGCGGCTGAGCAGCAACACGGCTCTCAGCATGCCCCATTCGCTTTACCCTGCCCCCACGAGTCGATCGAAGCGGCACCCGATCTAATCGAGGTAGCGAGAGGAGAAGCCATGCGGGCTTTGCGGATGGTGGGGTTCGGACGGGAACCGGAACTGATGGAGGTGCCCGACCCCACTCCCGGACCGGGTGAAGTGGTGATCAAAGTGGGCGGCGCCGGGGCCTGTCACTCCGATTTGCACATGCTCTACGAACTCGACGCCTCGGCGGTGTGGCAGCTGCCGATGACGCTGGGCCACGAGACCGCCGGCTGGGTCGACGCGATCGGCAGCGGGGTGGAGGGCCTGTCCGAGGGAGACGCGGTCGCGGTGTACGGCGCGTGGGGTTGCGGCCGGTGCACCCGCTGCATGGTGGGCATGGAGAACTATTGCGAACGCCCGTCGATGCTCGGCGGCGGCGGTCTGGGCCTGGACGGCGGCATGGCCGACTACCTGCTGGTGCCCCACCAGCGGCACCTGGTTCCGCTGCCCGACGGCCTTGACCCGGTGCTAGCCGCACCGCTGACCGACGCCGGCTTGACGCCGTATCACGCGATCCGGCGGTCCTGGCCGAAACTCACCCCGGATGCCACCTGCGTCATGGTCGGCGTCGGCGGCCTCGGTCACGTCGGGGTGCAGATCGCGCGGGCCACCACCGCCGCCCAGGTGATCGCCGTAGACCTCAAACCCGAAGCCCTCGAACTGGCCCGCAAGGTCGGCGCGCACCACGCGGTGCTGGCCGGCGACACCGCTGCAGCGGCCATTCGGGACCTCACCGACGGGCGGGGGGCCGACGTCGTTCTGGACTTCGTCGGCGCCACACCGACGATGGATCTGGCCCGGGCGGTGGCCCGCACCATGGCCGACGTCACCATCGTGGGCATCGGCGGCGGGGAGATCCCGCTGGGCTTCTTCTCCCAGCCGTATGAGGTCAGCATCGCCACCACCTACTGGGGCAGCCGCCCGGAATTGCGGGAACTGCTGGCGCTGGCCGCCAGCGGGCAGGTGTCCACCGAAAGCACCGTCTATCCCCTCGACGACGCCGCCCGGGCCTACCGCGACCTGCGTGACGGGACGGTGACGGGCCGGGCCGTCATCGTCCCCTGACTCGAGGAGACTGCACGCATGTGGGATTTTGAAACCGACCCCGAATACCAGCGCAAGCTGGACTGGGTCGAGGAGTTCATGCGCACCGATCTCGAACCGCTGGACCTCGCGCCGCTGGACCCCTACGAGAAGAAGAACCCCGAACTGATGCGGGTGCTGCGGCCGCTGCAGCAGCGCGTCAAGGACCAGGGTCTGTGGGCCGCCCACCTCAGCCCGGAACTCGGCGGGCAGGGTTACGGCCAGGTGAAGCTGGCGCTACTCAACGAGATAGTGGGCCGGTCCCGTTGGGCGCCGGCGGTTTTCGGTTCCCAGGCCCCGGATTCGGGTAACGCCGAAATCATCGCGCTGTTCGGCACCGACGAGCAGAAGAAGCGCTATCTTCAGCCGCTGCTCGACGGCGAGATCTCGTCGTGTTATTCGATGACCGAACCGCAGGGCGGCTCGGATCCGGGCCTGTTCATCACGCGCGCCGAACGCGACGGTGACGACTGGGTGATCAACGGCGAGAAATGGTTTTCCTCCAACGCCCGCTACGCCTCGTTCTACATCGTGATGGCGGTCACCAACCCGGAGGCCCGTACGCATCAGAAGATGTCACTGTTCATCGTGCCCGCCGACACCCCCGGAGTGGAGATCCTCCGCAACGTCGGGGTCGGCTTAGGAGGGGGCGAGGCATCCTCCTCCCATGCAACCCACGGTTACGTGCGCTACACCGACGTCCGGGTGCCGGCCGATCACGTGCTCGGCGGCGAGGGCCAGGCATTCGCGATCGCCCAGACCCGTCTCGGCGGCGGCCGCGTGCACCACGCCATGCGGACAATCGCGTTGGCGCGCAAGGCATTCGACATGATGTGTGAGCGGGCGGTGTCGCGGCAGACCCGGCAGGGACCACTCGGCGACTTTCAGATGACGCAGGAGAAGATCGCCGACAGCTGGATTCAGATCGAGCAGTTCCGGCTGCTGGTGCTTCGCACCGCCTGGAAGATCGACCGCTACCACGACTACCAGAAGGTGCGCCGCGACATCGCCGCGGTGAAGGTCGCCATGCCCACGGTGCTGCACGACGTGGTGCAGCGGGCCATGCAATTACACGGCTCGCTCGGGGTGTCCGACGAGATGCCGTTCGTCAAGATGATGGTGGCCGCACAGTCGCTGGCCATCGCCGACGGGCCGACCGAGGTTCACAAGCTGACGGTCGCGCGGCGCACCCTCAAGGAGTACGAGCCGGTGACCACTTTGTTTCCTTCGCAACATCTGCCGACCCGCAAGGCAGCAGCGAAGGCTCGGCTGGCCGAGTTGCTCGAGCATGAGGTTGCCGAGCTGTAGTGATCTCCGTCACAATTACGTCATAGTTTTCCCTGTTCAATGCCGAGCGCGAAGCACACCATTGAGACAGCGGCGGTTGTTTGACCGTTCCGCAGGCGTTGGCACCGCCACCAGAAAGATCGGGATGAACCATGACAGAGTATTTCGCCACCCACCCCATTTTCCTCCTCTGCGCGGCCATCGTTGCCGTGGTGCTGGTCGCACTCACCATGCGATCCATCATCCGACGCGACCACGCGATGATCGGGGCCACGGACCCGGTGAGGGAAGCCGCGGCCTACAACAAGGAGTGGCG
>CAXNJA010000133.1:0-6708 GCA_964202555.1 Mycobacterium sp. | reverse complement strand
CGGCTGCGCCGCTATGCCGAGGAAGGCGCGCGGCGCGACGAGCACCCGATGATCACTTTTCGTGACGGACCGACCGGTCGGCGGGCCGGAGTGATCGGCGGCCCCGACGTGTGGGAGATCGTCATGTGGGTCCACGATCTCGGGCCGGTCGAGGACGCGGCCGCCGATCTGATTTCAGACCGGCCGATCACCCGAGCCCAGGTCGATGCCGCACTGGCTTACTTCGCTGCCTACCCAGAGGAGACTCAGGCGCGAATCGACCTCCATCGCGACGCGACGGCCGCCGCCAATTCGCGGTGAAGGTGCTGTTGGACGAGATGTATCCAACCCGGGTGGCGGCAGGGCTCCGCGAGGAAGGCATCGAGGCGACCACCGTCGCCGAACTCGGCTTGGCCGGTAGCCCAGACCCTGACGTGTTCGGTGCGGCGCTCGACGGCGGCTACGCTCTGGTGACGGAGAATGTCGGCGATTTCACTCGACTTGCTGCCGAACACAGCACCGCCGGCGGGCATCACCACGGACTGCTGATTGCACTCTCGTCGCGGTTCTCCCGCCAGCCTGCCGGATCTGCAGCATTGGTTGCCGCAGTGAGCGAAGCGGTCCGAAAGCCGTTGGCCGACCGCATCGTCTACCTAAAGCAGCCAACCTAGAACGCCGGCGCCCGAACTCCTTCTCGGTGTGCACCCCTGGAGCCCCCTGGCTCGTCTAGATTCAGCCGGATGACCCGCCGCACCGTCGAATTCAGTTGCGCGGTCGTGGTGATCGGCCTGGTTGCCGGCGTCGCGGGGGCGGCGACGGCGGTGTTCCTGGAATTCGTCGAGCACCTGACCTATCAATACAGCTACGGCAGCCTGCTCGACGGGGTGTCCGGCGCGAGCCCGATCAGGCAGGCGTTCGGGCCGATGATCGGCGGGGCTCTGGCCGGCCTGGGCTGGTGGCTGCTGCGGCGACGGACACGGGTCCCGACCGTCGATGAGGCGATCACCGCGCCCGCGCCGCTGCCCCGGACTGCGCTGGCCGCCGACGCCGGCCTGCAGGTCCTGCTGGTGGGAGCCGGGGCGTCGCTGGGCCGGGAGAACGCGCCGCGGCAGTTGGCCGTCGCGCTCGGCGATCTGGGCACCTCACGCTGGGCGCTGACGGCGCGGGACCGGGAGATCCTGCTGGGCTGCGCCGCCGGAGCCGGGCTGGCCGCGGTGTTCGGCGTGCCGATCGGAGGCGCGTTGTTCACGCTGCGAATTGTGTTGCGCACCTGGGATATTCGGGCCGTGATCACCGCGGTGCTCACCTCCGGCATCGCGGTGGTTGTGGCTGCACCGTTCATCAGTGATGGACCGGCCCTGCAATGGCCGAATCCGCAGCTGTCTTATCTACTGACCGTGGTCGCGGTGCTGCTGGCGCCGTTGACTGTCGGGGTCGGGATGGCGTTCAACGCACTGATGACCCGGGCTCGGGCCCGCGCCGCCGAGCGCGGGCCGCGAAACACCTGGCTGCTGATCCCCGCGCTGGGGTCGGCCGGTCTGCTGGTCGGGGTGTGCTCGCACTGGCTGCCGGAACTGCCCGGCAACGGCTCCAGCGTCCTGCTGGTCAGCGTCGAGCGTGATCTCAGCATCGCCGCGGCCGGCGCGATCCTGATCCTCAAACCGCTTCTGACCGCGGTCTTCCTGCGGGCCGGGGCCGTCGGCGGTCTGATCACCCCGGCGCTGGCGACCGGGGCCACGCTCGGGGTTGTGATCGCGCTGTCGGTCAACACCTGGACCCCGGTGCACCTCAACGTGCCTGCGGTGGCGCTGGCGTGCGCGGCCGGTGTTCTGGCCGTCACCCAGCGCTGCCCGGACTGGGCTGCGCTCTTCGTCTGGGAACTGGCCCGCCCCCCGTTGTGGGTGCTTCTGGTGTTCGCCGCGGCCGCGTTCAGCGCGCATCTGCTGCACCGCAAAATCGCCGCGCCCACAGCGACGTAGTCCGCGGCACTCCGCAGAATTGTTGTCAGACGCCGGCGCTATCGTCGCGAGGGGAGAAGGGGCGGTTCAGGTGGCGAAGAAGAACGACTCGGGCAGCGCGATTGGCGGCGGTCTGATTGCTGTATTCATTTTGATCGCGGTCGTGCCCAAACAGATCTGGATCGGACTCGGTATTGCCGCCGCAATCGCGGTGATCACCTGGATCGTCTACAAGATTGTGATCGCTGTCGACGAGCGCACAGTGGCTGCGCACAAGCAGGCGCGCGCGGACGAGGCGGCTGAGGCGGCCAGGGTCAAGCGGCAACGGGAAGAAAACGCGCGCAAGGTCAAGCAGGAGCGCATCGATGCCCTGGGGGCCACCAACGCCGCGCGGGTTGACTCCGCACAGGCGGCGGTCACGCGTGTGATTGCATCGGAAGCCGCCCGCGCGGGATGGCTTGGTGACGTTGACTTCACCGCCGACATCAATGGGATCACCGAGAACTTCCGCAAAGTGCATGCCCTGCGCAAAGTCGCCGATGAGTTGTCCGTGTTGGACAATCGCTGCGCTGATGATCAGAGGATTCTCAAGGAGGCGAAAACCACCGCCGCCAACCTTGAAGGCGCTGCCATGGAGCGGGTGGATTTGATCGAGAAGTGCGCAACTGAAGCCAAACTCGTCGATGAATCACTGCACGCCGAACGCGTGGATGCCCGCACTGCAGAGCAACGCGCCGCGCTTCACGCCAAGTTGAGTTCGATGCTCTACGGGATCGAGGCCGCCCCGGACTCCACGCCGGCGGATTCGGCGGCGGACGCGGTGATGGCGCGAGTCCAGGCCTACCGGGAGATCAAGAGCCAGATTCAGCAGTTCCGCGACTTGTGATTCGAGGGGCCGGCACCCCCGCGGCGGCCGGATGCGAAGTGATTAACGGGCGCGGTTTTGGGTATACCCACATCGTCCGTGAGGAGGGAAATTGTGAACGCAGTGGTTATGCGGCGTGTGGGCGTGGTGATCGGTGGACTGGCGATTGGCGCAGCAATGCTGTCGGGGTGCCAGAAGACTCCTGCGTCATTGCCGAAAGAGGGTGCACCGACGACGAGTTGGGGACCGTCTTATGAACCGGGGGTGAAAGCTCCCGCAGCGCCGACCGCCCTGCCGGGCAACGTCGTCACCGGAAGCTAGGCACACCGGGCTGGGGGATACTGGGGTGTGCTCAGAAATCCCCGCCTCTGGATCTACCTGGTGGCCGGCTTGGTGGCTGCGGGCCTCATCGGTTACTCCCAGTGGCGCGATTCCGATGCTCAGCGCCTGCAGCGCTGCATCGAGGCGAGTATCACCGCGATGAAGCAGGAAACCCCGGCGCTGGCCGGATTCGACAACGCCCAACCCACCTTGGTCGCGATGGCGCGCGCAAGCTGTATGAGACAACTCGGGATCAACCCGCCGCCGAAGTAGGGCCGACGGTCACATGTAGCGGCGGACGTTGTAGATCGGGGCGTTGTCCATCGGAACGACCGCCACCGGCACGCCGTAGGTCGAGGCGTGAATGATCCTGCCGCCGCCCACGTAGATACCCACATGCGAGGCCTCGGAGTAGTAGGAGATCACGTCTCCGGGCCGGATCTGGTTGAGCTGCACCGGCTGCCCTCCGGCAGCCAGCGCCTGGCTGGAGTGCGGCAGCGTCACCCCGGCTTGTTCGAACGCCCACACCACCAGACCGGAGCAGTCGAAGGCATCCGGGCCCGCTGCGGCCCACACGTAGGGGGAGCCGAGCCGGGTCAAGGCCGCCCACACGGCCTTCGATCCGGCACGCGGGGTCGGGGCGGGCTTCGACTCGGAGCCGGTGGGCAGGATCCGGTGGACGGCGGGGGCGGCATCGGAGGACTTGATCGCCACGGCGGGAGCGGTGAGGGCCACTATCTGCGGCTGCGACGGCGCGGCTTCGGTCGGGCGAACGGGGGCGAGGGCGACGGTCGCCGCGACCGCGAAGGCCAGCGCGACCAGCTTGGCAAGACGAACAAGACGTGCCACTGCGGCCTCCGGTCTTCATCACGCGCGGTATGCGCGTTTGTTATACGACCGTGATGTCGCCGGGTCTGGTGCTGGTGTTACAGCTGAGGTGATTCCCCCTGAGGTTTTGAATGTTGTCGCTCGAAGGTGGGCGGTAGGGGTATGTGCTTTTTTCCGGCGCCCGAACCCGTGCCCGTACTTTTTTCCCGTACGATTGTGGTACGGAATTCTCGTACGAGTCGACGGAAGGGCCAAGTCATGGCAATCAGCGCCAGTGAAGCGCGGCAGCGCCTCTTTCCCCTCATCGAGCAGGTGAACAACGACCACGAACCCGTGCGCATCGCTTCGAAGGCTGGCGAGGCGGTCCTCATGTCAGCCGCGGACTACGACTCCTGGCAAGAGACGGTCTACCTGCTGCGCTCACCCGAGAACGCCCGTCGGCTCATGGAGGCGGTTGCCCGGGACAGGGCTGGCCACGCGGCAGTGCCGAGCGTGACCAAGTCGCTCGACGACCTCCGTGAGATGGCCGGCGGGCAGGATTGAGAAGCATTCACTTCGATCCTGATGGCTGGGATGACTTCTCGTTCTGGTTGGCCTCCGATCGCAAGATGGCCCGGCGGATCACCCGGCTGATCGGCGAAATTCAGCGTGACCCGTTCGCGGGGATCGGGAAACCCGAACCGCTCAAAGGTGAACTGTCCGGATACTGGTCGCGCCGCATCGACGATGAACATCGACTCGTGTATCGGGCCGATGACACCGAAGTCAAGATCCTCAAAGCGCGCTACCACTACTAGGTATCCGGCGCGCGCGAGCTGCTGATGGCGCAGGGCGATCCCGGTACCCTCAGGCGATGGCGGACACGGTGCGCGAACTCATCGGTGTCTACGACGCCGACGGCACCCTGCTCGGCGAGGCGCGCTACTGGATCGGGGCCCGGTTGGGTCGGGCGCACTGCGCGCTGTGCGACATCACCCACGGGCTGTTCACCGAGCGGGCCGACTGGCGGGCCTGCCGGGATCAACTCGACGTCGAGTTCCGGACCTATCACCGCAATGACGCTCCCGCCGACGTCCTCGCCGTGGGTTCACCACCGCCGTTCGTGGTCGCTCGCACCGATCGCGGTCTGGTGGCGCTGCTCGGCCCAGCCGAACTCGACGCGTGCGCCGGCGACATCGAGCAGTTCCACCGAGCACTGAGTCGGGTGTGCACCGAGCGGCACCTCGACGGGATCTAACGGTCAGGGCATCCGCCAGCGTTCCCACGCGGCCTGTCGTGAGGTGCCCGATATTTCGCCGACGTGGCTCCACGAGTTGGACTCCGCGACCAGTCGCGCCGCGTCACCGACCCGTTGGCCGGCATAGGCGACGATCCGCAGCAGCTCGGCGAACCCTTCGTGGGTGCCGCGGTCGCTCAGTTCATCGGTGATCCGACAGATAAGGGCAGCCAGCTCGCCCTCAGTCAACCCGTCCAACGGCAGCTCGGTCGCAGGGTCGGGCCGATCGGTCATGGGTGAGATTTTACGGTCGTCAGGCCGCCGGCACGTCCAGGCGGATTTCGGCGTCGGTCGATGTGAAACGTCGGCTCCACGTGGTGCCGGGCCACCGGTAATGGACTTCTCCGCTGTCGGGCCGGTAGTCCGCGGTGTAGAGCGTCCCAAAGCCATTGGCGTAGTGCGGGCTTCGTAGCGGTGTGCGCAGAAATTCCTCAGCGACCTGATCCGGGGGCAGCTGCTCGGCGAGTAGGCCACGCAGGTGCGCCTGGCGCTCCAGACTGCGAAATCTCCGGGCGTGTGCAGGATCCTCCGGTGCGTCGAACCGGTGATTGGTCGCCAACGGGCAGTCTCGCTGCTCGAACACGTCGGGTGCCAGGTAGACGGTTCGGTAGTCACCGGTGCGGTCGGTCAGCGTCAGGTTGTAGGACATGGCGACCGGAATGCGCGACACCGCAGCCACGGCATCCTCAACGGTCCCCGCGACTTCCAGCAGGTAGCGAACCACCAGGGGAATGCCGAACCCACCTGCGCTGCCCCTGGCGCCGCCGAACGTCAGCGAGATGGCCAGTCCGTCGGAATTCATCCCGTCCAGCAGGCCCCAGAGGCAGTCGCTGGTTCCGATCACCTGGCGCTCGGAGAACCGGGTCGACATCACCACCTGCTCGAACAGCTCGGGGTGGTAGTCGTAGTTGCGGATCAGCGCCCTTCGTCCGGTGTTGATCACGACCTGTGAGCAGGCCGGGGCGAAGGCCGGCATGTTCCACCCCGTCAGCATCGACGCCGTGGTCGCATCCCGGCCGGTCATCGACACCAGGCCTTCCCAGGTCGGATGCAGTTCGGGCATATGCCGCAGTAGGGCCTCCTCGGCCTCGGAAACCATTGGGCGCCTGCCCGTTCCGGGCCGCAGATACCACGACCGGTAGGCCGGCCAGGTGGCGTCGTAAAGCTGACGCCAGCGCGGGCCGGGGCGGTCTTCGTGGAAGGCGTTCAGGGCGATGGATTGCACCTGGGAACCTGAGGCGTTCGGCATCCGTCAAGGTCTACCTGACAAACGATGGTGGCGTCAAGTCGATCTTGACGGACTAGCGCAGCACGGCCACCAACATCGCGATCGCCAACCCGGCCCGCACAGTCCACGCGATGGTGCGGATCCAGTTCGTCGCGATCAGCCGATCAAGGGTCGCGGAATCGAAGTGCGCGTTGAGCTTTTCGTGCAGCGGAGCCGAGACGAGCACCGTGGTGCCGATCGCGACCGACTCGGC
>CAXNJA010000132.1:0-6730 GCA_964202555.1 Mycobacterium sp. | reverse complement strand
AATCCCAAGAACCTTGCCGGGCCGGTCGCTGAGCTTCGGGTGCTGTCGTCCAACCTGCGCTATGGCCGAGTCGAACCCACCGGTTTCGTGAAGCTCGCGAAGGAGAACGCCGACGTCATCACCGTGGCGGAATTGACCCCGGAAGCGGTCGAGCGCTTCAACGCCGCCGGGCTGGCAGAGACGTTTCCGTACTCCCAGTTGATTCCAGCGCCTGGCCCGGGCGGCATCGGCCTGTGGAGTCGCTATCCGCTCACCGAGGTGACCGCGCCGCGGCGCCGCAGCGTCTCCATGCCCGGGGCGCGTATCGAGGTTCCCGGTGTGGAGTTGAAACCGCTGGTTGCCAGCGTGCACATCCAGTCTCCGGTCTCCGGCGACACTGACACCGTCGACGCCTGGAGCAACGGAATGGCAGGCGCCAACGCGCAGTTGGACAACTTCGCGCGCGAAGCCGGCCCGGCCGCGGTGATCATCGGCGGTGACTACAACAGCACTCCCGATATGCGCCAGTTCCGTGAACTGCTGACCAACGGCTACCGCGACGCCGTTGAACAACTCGGCGCGGGCTACGCGCCGACTTTCCGCGCGAACGCCGACATCCCGCCACTGATCACCATCGACCACATCCTGACCCGCAACGCTGCGGCGAAGTCGATCAAGACGGTGACCGTCGACGGTTCTGACCACCGTGCCCTGCTGGCCACCATCGCGGTTCCGCTGACTGCGGCGGCTAGTTGAGCGGTGTTCCGGGGAGCCTGTCGCAGTGCGGTCGGCGTTGTGCCGGTTGATCCCCGCTGCAGGGTCTTTCGTTCGATTCACGTGAGTTTGCCTCGACGGCACAAGTAGGTTTCGGACATGGGTCGACTCCTGGCGCTGGCGGTGCTGTTGGGCGTGGTGGCGTCGGTGGCCGCCTCGGCCTTCATCGAGGTGGTGGCCCTTGGTCAACAGTGGCTGTACACCGATCTGCCACGTGCGCTCGGCCTGGGTGGGCTGCCCTGGTGGTGGGTTGCGATTGTGCTGGTCGTTGGCGCCGGCGTTGTGCTGCTGGCTCGGCGCATGCCGGGTGCGACCGGCCCCGGGCCGCTGACAGGGTTTCATTTCGATACCCAGGTGGCCCACATGCCGTCTGTTCTGTTGGCTGCGTTGGGCACCCTGGTCTTCGGTTTCGCCCTGGGGCCAGAGGCGCCGCTGATCGTGGTCGGGTCGGTGCTCGGTGCTCTGGTCATGCGCGGTCGTGGCGAGCAGGAGGTCTCGGCAGGACGTCTATTGGGTGGTGCCGCGGCGATTGGCGCGGTGTTAGGCAATCCCTTCATTACCGCATTCATGATGCTGGAGTTCTGCGCCATGGGCATGTTTCCGGCGCGCATGATCACAGCAGTGCTGGTTGCCCTGGGCAGCGGCTATGCGGTGCAGGTCGGGGTCCTGGGTTTCGCCGGCCTGGGTACGCACAGCCTTGCGGTGCCGGGCTTGCCCACGTACGACACGATCGGCCTTGGGCACCTAGGAGCCGGGATGCTGGTGGCGGTGGTTGCGGGCATCGTCGCCCTCATCGTCCGGCAGGTCGCCGTGCGTGCCGACCACTGGGCAGAGCGGGCGCGCGACCTCGCCGTGCTCGCGGCCGCTGCGGTGACGTTCGCAGGATTCCTCGCCGCCCGAGCGTGTGACATCAGCCCGTCATTGATCTTGTTCAGTGGCTTGTCCGGGATGGCCGACCTCGTCGGGGAGACGTCCCTGCTTGCAGTGAGCGTCATCCTGCTGGTGAAGGCGGTTGTCTATACGGCTGCACTCTCCGGGGGTATGCGGGGTGGGCCGATCTTTCCGGCCACCTATCTTGGTGTGGCGGTGGGAGTTGCTGCGGCCCTGGTGTTCACCGGCGTACCCGCAACACCGTTGGTGGCCGCGGGTATCGGAGCCGCGGCAGCCGGCATGACGCGAATGCCGGCCACCTCGGCGATCCTTGGCGCGATCCTGGTGGGGGGCAGTGGGGCTGCGGTTGCGCCTTTCGCGATCCTGGGTGCCGTTGCTGGATATCTGCTGCGCGAATGGGTAGAAGCCAAGCAGAGCGATCAAGCGGGGCTACACCCCACGGAATCCGCGGTGAACAAATGACTCGGGAAGACTAGGCAATAGATTTTCGTGGAGCCCCCTGTCGGGATTGAACCGACGACCTTTCGGAGTAATCACACGTCTGCGACAGTCCGGGACGGTATGCGTAAACCGTTGGGGTAGTTGCGGTTCCACTGATTCCGGGTCCCGTTCGTCCACTGCGATTCACGGCGTGTCGCAATCGTTTGTAGTCCGAAAGTAGTCGCTCAGACCGAGCGGCCGGTCAAACAGTCAGCGTTATCGCGACTCACGAGGTAGAGGCCGTCAGCCGCCGATTAACGGCGGCTGTCCCGGGGTCAGCCCGAGTTCGTCGAGGGCCACCTGATAAGCGGGCTGTTGGCAGTTGGTGTCCAACGGGGTTTGATCGCCCGAACAGTAAGGCTGGAAAATCCCCGCGGCAGCGTGCGGCGCGAACAGGACGGGAACCACTGCGAACAGCGCCGCTATCAGAATTCGCATAACTCACGATAGCTCAGGCCCGCCAGGATCTTCTAAGCCCGGAACGGGCAGCCTTAAGCGAGAGTTCGTCGGCGCGCACCACGCGCCGTCCACGCCCGCCTCAGTGCCGACAGCCAATAGGGCCTGGGGGAGGTGCCCGTGGCGTGCCCCGCTTCCCGCCTCTCAGGTCCACAGACGGGTCTCACACACAGAACTCAGTTCCACTGAAGCCTGTGGAAGCGGGCGCTGCTCTATAGGGCCGCCTGCGTCCATGAGGGGCGGGAGACTGGGGGCCCTGGGGCACCTCCCGCACCCGTATGGTGGGGAACTCCCGGATCCGCAGCGGGCCGATCTGCTCCTGGGCGTGGACCTGCCACACCGTCCGGTATCCGTGCTCGGTCTGCGGCGCTATGTCGCCCTCGGCGATCTTGGCCGCGATCCATGCGTCGAACAGTTCCGCCAGCGTGGTCTTGTCGGTGACCAGCTGGCCGGTGATCGGGGCGGTACGGATCTTTAAGTGGCGCTGTGGTTCCCGGCGGGCATCTTCTTCCGATCGGCCGGTGCGACGAACTTTCCGCCGCCCCCCGTCGCTGTCCCGGACATACGTACGGGCCTCAAAGAAGTCCTTCCCCAAACGGGGTCACGGTGATCTTGCCGTGCTCCCCCGGCCCGAGGCGCTGTCTAGGCATCGTCGCCAGTGAGAGGCGTATGACCGGCCCGGACGCCCGGACCGCCCTGGAGGAGTTCATGGGCGGGGAAAGTAGTCGGGGAAAGTAGTCGGAAAGTAGTCGCTCAGGCACTTTCCGGCCTATCCAGCTACCCCGTATCGGGGTGTTTGCGCTGGTAGTCGGAGCCTCCTGTCGGGGTTGAACCGACGACCTTTCGCTTACAAGGCGAGTGCTCTACCACTGAGCTAAGGAGGCCTGCCGGTTCCCGGGTGGGACCGGCCACCGACACCTTATCGGTTTCAGTCCGCGCGGTTGTTGTGCTCGCGCTCGTCGTCCTCGGTTCCGAAGATGCTCAGCGGCCAGCGGCCCCGGCCCGGCATCGGGATGCGTTCGGCGATGGTGCTCAGCGGGTTGACCACCAGGGTCATCGCCACCACCGCCTCGCGCAGGGTCTCGATGGTGGGGCCCAGTTCCTCCATCCCGGGCGCCAGCCGGTTGAGGGAGTCGGTCACGATGGCCAACTGCTCCAGCGGTCCGTTCTTGGCGGTGAGTTTGTCCACCAGGCCGCCCTCGGAGAGCAGCCGGTCGGCCACTCCGTCCTCGGCCAGGATCCGTTCGAGCACCCCGTCCTCGCCGAGCAGCCGGTCCACCAGCCCGTCCGGCGCCAGGGCACGGTCCACTGCGCTGCCCTCTGCGGTCATCCGGTCAAGTAACCCGTCCGGAGCCAGAAGCTTGTCGACCAATCCGCCTGGCCGCAGCAGGCGGTCGACCGCGCCATCGGGGGCCAACGCTCGACCCAGCGGGGTGTCGTCGTCGAGCAACGACGCGAAGCGGTTGGCCCGTTCGATGGTTTCGTCGATACCCAGCAGGTGGGCGACCGACTCGCCGGGGGAGGGAACGGTGGCGTCGCCGAGACTTCGTTTCGCCATGTTGATCGCCGCTCCGGCGACCTCAATGCCCGCGTCAGCCGCCTCCAGACTCACCCGGGCGGGGGTGATCGCGATGTCTACCAGCAACTTGGCGAAATCCATGGCCCAAGTGTAGGCGCGCCGCGCGGATCAGGGCCGTTCCCCGGCCGCCGGGCGGCCTAATCCAACTCGGCTAACGCGGCCTTGATCTTGGCCTGTGCGCTGTCGAGTGCCTCCGGTGCAGGATTCCGGTCGACGTTGGCGAACCCGAAGTCGGTGAGGTTGTAGGCGGGGAATACGTGCACGTGCAGGTGCGGCACCTCCAGTCCGGCGATGATCATTCCGGCGCGTTCGGCGCCGAACGCCGAGCAGACTGCCCGACCGATCCGCTGGGACACGTCCATTACCCGGTGAAACACGGCGGAATCGACGTCCTGCCAGTTGTCCACCTCGGCGCGGGGCACCACCAGGGTGTGGCCCGGTGTCATCGGCTCGATGGTCAGGAAGGCGACGACCCCTTCCTCGCCCAGATCGTCTTCGTAGACAAACCTGCCCGGCAGTTCACGGTTGATGATCCTGGTGAAGATCGACGCCATGCGACCAAGCCTAAGCCGTGCTCGGCGGCCCAGAGGTCAGTCACGCTGACCGAACTGCATGCCTTCCAGGTTCCAGTAGCCGCGCATGTTGGTGATCAGGCCATCGTCGTCGACGCGGTAGCAGAACACCCCGCGCACCGTACTGGTGAACCCGCCGTCGAACTCGCTGCGCAGCACCAGGATGTGGGCCACCTCGTTGGGGGAACTCGACGGGAAGGTCTCCTCGCACGTCACCGCCAGCTTGTTAGGGCCGATGTTGGTGTCATAGAAGGCGGCGACGGCGTCCTTGCCGCGTACGCCGAGACCGTCGGGGTTGGTGACCGTCGTGCCGATCGGGTCCTCGATGACGACGTCGGGTGCCATCAGCGCCAGCCAGCCCGCACGGTCGTGGGACTGCACGCACCGCCAGGACGCCTGCGAGGCGGCCATGGCGGGCGTCAGATGGACGGTCTGCTCAGGCATGTAGCCGACCTACCGGTCGGCCTCGGTGTAGCGGATGACGCCGCGAATGTTGCGGCCCTCCAGCATGTCCTTGTACCCGTCGTTGATCTGCTCCAGCTTGTACTGCCGGGTGATCATGTCGTCGAGGTTGAGCCTGCCGATCTTGTACATCGACAGCAGCTGCGGGATGTCGAAGTACGGGTTGCCGCCGCCGAAAATGGTTCCCTTGATGGTCTTCTGCATCAGCGTGAGCATCGCCAGGTTCAGCGTCACGTTGGTGTCGACCATGCTGCCGATCGCAGTCATCACGCAGGTGCCGGCCTTGGAGGTGATCATCATGTAGTTTTCGACGTCGGCGCCGTCCAACTCGCCGACGGTCACGATGACCTTCTTCGCCATCAGGCCCTGGGTTACCTCAGCGATGCCCATCAACGCCGTGTTGAAGTCCTCGTAGACGTGAGTGGCGCCGAACTTCAGTGCGGCGTCGCGCTTCCACTCCACCGGTTCGATGACGAAGATATGGCGCGCGCCGGAGACGACCGCGCCCTGCAGGGCGGCCATGCCGACGCCGCCGACGCCGGCGATGGCGACGTCTTCGCCCGGCGTGATCTGAGCGGTGTGCGTCGCTGAGCCCCAACCCGTCGTGACGCCGCAGCCGACCAGGCAGGCCACCTCGAACGGGATCGACTTATCGATTGGTACCACCGAAGATTCGTGCACCACCATGTACGGGGAGAAGGTACCGAGCAGGGTCATCGGGAACACCGGTTTGCCGTCGGCGGTGTGGATCCGGTGGGTGCCGTCGGCGATGGCGACGCCGCCGAGCAGACCGGCCCCGAGGTCGCAGAGGTTGCGCAGACCGGCCTGACACGAGGGGCATTTGCCACAGGACGGGATGAACGACATCACCACGTGGTCTCCGACGGCCACGCCTTCCACGCCCTCGCCGACCTCGATGACGATGCCCGCACCCTCATGACCGCCCAGGACGGGAAAACCCAGCATTGGGATGCCACCGGTCACCAGATGGTGGTCGGAGTGGCACATGCCGGATGCTTCCATCTGGACCTTGACCTCGCCTTTTTGCGGGTCGCCGATCTCGATCTCCTCGATCGACCACGGCTGGTTGAACTCCCGGATGAGCGCGCCTTTTGTCTTCACTGCAAACCTCCGCCTGACTTCGATGAATCCCTGGTGGTCGACCTAGAACGTGTTCTCGATCACGTAAAAGCAATCCTATGACCTGACGGGTGTCAGGTCACCAGATGGGTACCGGCGCCTGTCCCAGCGGGTAGTAGCCGGGCAGTTTCTCCCCGGCCAGGCTGCGCTGGATCCGCTCCTGCATGCCGCTCGAAAGTTTGCCGTCCTGCATCAACTGCAGATACAGCTTTTGGACGTGGCCGAAGTCGAAGAAGTCGCGCTGCCACTCGATGAGCGCCTCCCCATTCGGCCCGGCGTTGAGTCGGAACCAACTGCCGCCGATGCCGTAGATCTCCTTGCTGTTTCCATCGGCATCGGTGGCGACCTGCTTCCAGAACCCGACGACCTCACCGATCTTCTCGTCGATCAGCACCCG
>CAXNJA010000131.1:0-6826 GCA_964202555.1 Mycobacterium sp. | reverse complement strand
AAGCTCAGCGCGGTGCCGTCGTCGAGAACGGTGTCGATGCGCAGATGGTTGGCATTGGGGATGTCCCCGAGCAGCATCTGGCCGCTCATTCCCAGATGCACCACCAAGGCGTTTTCATCGTCGTCGAGGACCAGCCACAGGTACTTGCCCCGCCGATCGGTCCCGGCGATCCGGGCGCCGAGCAGTCGTGCGGTCAGATCCGCCGCCCCCGCTTCATGTCGGCGCACGGCCCGGGGATGGTGCACCCGGACCGCAGTGATGGCCTTTCCCGCGACGTGGGCCTGCAGGCCGCGTCGCACCACCTCGACCTCGGGAAGTTCAGGCATCCAGTTCGGCGGCGACGGCGGCCGGGTCGTCGGCCGGGTCGTCGGCCGGCTCGTCGGCCGGCTCGGATTCCGATTCGGCGTCGAGTGCCGTCCAGGCCTGCGCGGCGGCATCGGTCTCGGCGGCCTTCTTCGACCGGCCGAGCCCACTTCCGCAGGCCTCTCCGTTGACGTAGACGACGGCGGCGAATCGGCGGTCGTGGTCGGGGCCTTCGGAGGTGACGTCGTAGCGGGGAACGCCCAGCCCGCGGGATGCGGTCAACTCCTGCAGGCTCGATTTCCACTCCAGCGCAGCGCCGAGCGTCGGTGCGGTGTCGAGCAATTCGTCGAAAAGTCGCAGGATCACTCCGCGGGCGCCCTCCAGTCCGTGTTGCAGGTACACCGCGCCCAGCAGGGACTCCAGGGTGTCGGCCAGGATGCTGGCCTTGCCATGTCCCCCGGTGTTGATCTCGCCGCGGCCCAGCAGCACATGTTCACCGAGTCCGTCGTCGCTCAGGCTGCGGGCGACTCCGGCCAGGGCCTGGCTGTTGACGATGCTGTTGCGAAGTTTGGCCAGGTCTCCCTCGGAGTTATCCGGATGACGGCGGAACAGTTCCTCCACGATCACCAGGCCCAGCACCGCGTCGCCGAGAAGTTCCAGCCGCTCGTTGGTCGGCAGCCCGCCGTGCTCGTAGGCGTAGCTGCGATGAGTCAGCGCCAAGGTCAGCAGGTCGTCGGGCAGGTCGGCGCCCAGCGCGTCGAGCAGGTGCCGGCGGGTCATCACTGCTCCTGCGCCGGGGGCAGCAGTTGGGTCAGTTTGGCCCAGCGCGGGTCGATTTGGTCGTGCTGGTGGCCCGGTTCCGCGGCGGCCAGTCGGACTCCGCACGTCGGGCACAGTCCAGGGCAGCCTTCCTGGCACGCCGGGGCGAACGGCAGCGCCAGGCCGACGGCGTCGATGATCGGCTGCGCCAGGTCGACGGTGTGATCGACGACTCGGCCCACCTCGTCGGACTCGGTGGTGGACTCGGTGAGGCTGTCCGGATAGGCGAACAGCTCGGTCAGCGCGATCTCAATGTCACCGGTGACCGGCTCCAGGCAGCGCGAGCACTCGCCCCGGGTGGGGCCGTGCACCGTGCCGGTGACCAGCACACCTTCAGATACCGACTCCAGGCGAAGGTCGAGATCCAGGGGCTCACCGGGCTCAATGGCGATCAGGTCCAAACCGATTCGCGCAGGGCTGGGTACGGTCCGTCGGACCTCTTGCATGGCGCCGGGGCGCCGGCCGAGGCGGGAGACATCGAATACCAGCGGCGAGCGCGGATCGGGGTGCCGTCCAGCGTGCACCGAACCGTGACTCCGGGATGCCATGACGGCGATCCTACGGTGCCGCCCCGCGGCCGACCCGGACCCGGACCGGCTACCGGTTGGCCGGGTCCGGCGGCATCCTCGAGGCGACTAGTGCTGCACGTAGTCGTGCGTGCCGGCAGCGGTGCGCAACTGGTGGCGGCCGCGGCTCACCGAGCGCAGGGTGCCATTGAGGTACTCCTCGAACTGCGCCAGCTTGTTGTCGACGTAGATGTCGCATTCACCGCGAAGCCGGTCGGACTCGGCGTGAGCGGAGTCGATGAGGCGGGTGGACTCGGAGTTGGCCGACTGGACCACCTCGGTCGCCGACACCAGCCGCTGCTGCTCCTTGATGCCTTCCTGCACGGCGTTCTCGTAGGAGATGTTGCCGTTCTCCACCAGTCGGTCGGCCTCGGCCTTGGCCCGGGTGGTGGCCGCTTCGTAGTCGCGCTTGGCCGCCGCGGCCAGCCGAGCCGCCTCCTCGCGGGCCTCGGTCACCATGCTCTCGCTGTGCTGACGGGCCTCGGCCACCATCCGGTCGGCCTGGGATTTGGCGTCGGCCAGCAGCCGGTCAGCCTCGGCGCGGGAATGGCTGAGCAGTGAATCGGCTTCAGCGTTGGCGTTGGAGACGGTGGACTCGGCGTGCTCCTGAGCTTCCCGCAGCATGGTGTCGCGGGCATCCAAGACATCTTGGGCGTCGTCGAGTTCGCCGGGAATTGCGTCCTTGACGTCATCGATGAGTTCCAGCACGTCGCCACGCGGGACCACGCAACCGGCCGTCATCGGCACGCCGCGGGCTTCCTCAACGATCGCGCCCAGTTCGTCCAGTGCTTCAAAAACTCGGTACACGGTGCCACCCTTCATGCTGCGCATTGGTAGTGACCAGTGTGCCTGGTGTGACAGCTGTGACTGTGCTGGTGGCGCGGTGTGTCGCGAACTGATCGCTATTTGGCGGCGAGCTTGGCCTGTAACCGGCGGTTGACCGGATCGGGAAGCAGCTGTGACACGTCCCCGCCCAGGGCAGCGACCTCCTTGGCCAGCGAGGAGGACACGAACGAGAACTCAGGTGTGGTGGCCACGAAGAAGGTGTCCACCCCGGCGATGTGCTTGTTCATCTGTGCCATCTGCAGTTCGTACTCGAAATCGGTGCCGGTGCGCAGACCCTTGACGATGGCGGTGAATCCACGTGCCTTGACGAAATCGACCACCAACCCCTGACCGGCTTCCACCCTCAGGTTCGGCAGGTGCGCGCAGGCCTCCTCGATCATCGCGATCCGCTCCTGGGCGGTGAACATCCCGGCTTTGTTGGGATTGACCAGGACCGCGACGATCAGCTCATCGAATTGCGCGGCGGCGCGTTCGAAGACGTCGATGTGCCCCAGAGTCACCGGGTCGAAGGATCCCGGACAGACCGCGCCGCTCATGCCCAGTGACGCTAGCAGCCGCATCGGTGCCTCAGCCGACCTCGGCGACCTCCAGGCGGGTGTCGCCGTAGCGGCGCACCGGCCACGCCGTCCAACCGGGCGGCCAGGTCAACTCCGGCGCGAAGACGGGTCGCTCCGCCACCACGACGCTTCCGGTGCCGACCCAGCCGTGGCCGTCCAGGGCGGCCAGCACGTCGTCGATCTGCGCGGCGGGCGAATCGTAGGGCGGGTCGGCGAGCACCAGGTCGACCGGGCGGGGCGCCCCGGCGGCGAGGACCGCACTGACCGGGCCGCGACGGACGGTGGCCCCGGCAAGTCCGACGGTGGCGATGTTGCGGGCGATGACGTCGGCGGCTCGCCGGTCGTTCTCGACGAACAGCACCGCCGCAGCGCCGCGGGACAGCGCCTCCAGGCCCAGCGCGCCGGAGCCCGCATAAAGGTCCAGGACGTGCATGCCGGCGAAGTCCCGCCGGGCTGCCAGAACGTTGAACAGCGCTTCGCGGACCCGGTCGGTGGTCGGCCTGGCACTTGAGGGAACCGTGAGGCGCCGACCGCCGGCGGCGCCGGCGACGATGCGGGTCATCGACCTAGACCGAGCGGTCCACGCGTCAGATCAGCGTGGACCAGTAGTCCCAGAACCGGACCAGGATCAGCAGCAGCAGCCCGGTGAACCACAGCACCACCAGCGGCCAGCGCCACTGATAGACGGCGTTGGCCACCGGGTTGGACTCCAGCACCGGACGAAACGCGATCGCCGCCGCCACCGCGAACAGCGGTACGGTCACCGACCAGACCACCATGCAGTACGGGCACAGCGCGCCGATTCGGTAGAGACTCTGGTAGGCCAGCCAGTGCACGAAAACCAAGCCGAAACCGGTCCCGATCGTCAGACCCACCCAGTACCAACGCGGCAGTGCCACCTTTGCCAGCGCCAGCACACCGGTCACGATGACCAGCGTGAAGGCGATGATGCCGAACAGCGGGTTGGGCGGACCGAAGACCGAAGCCTGCGGGGTGCCGATCACCGACCCGCACGCCAGCACCGGGTTGATGCTGCAACTCGGCACGAACGCGGGATCCTTGAGCATCGCGATCTTCTCGACCAACAGCGTCGAGGAGGCGATCAGCCCGATGACGCCGGACAGCAGGATCCACCAGGCGGCGGCCCGACCCACCGACACACCTGTCGGCCCGGCAACCTCGGCCGGCGGGGTGTCGACCGGGGTCGACGCAGTCACGGTCACGGGGCCGTCGCCGGAACCGGCGACGTGGGTGCCGGTGTCGGCATCAGCGCGGGCATCGGCCCGACGACGGCGCGGACCTTGGCCAGCAACTCGTCGGGGGTGGCCGGGTTGATGTCCTGGCCGTTGAGCCGGATGGTCGGGGTGGAACTCACCTTGGTGGAGGCGGCCAGACCCTTGGTCATCTTCTCGTAAGAGCCCTTGTTGATGCAGTCCGGCACACCGCCGGTCACGCCGGCCTGCCGGGCGGTCTCGATCAACGCCGCTTTGTCGGGTCCGGAACCGGTGCCTTCCTGAGGCTGCTGGGCGAACAGCGCGGAATGGAATCGCTTGAAGGCGTCCTTGTCCTCATCGGCGACGCAGTAGGCAGCGTTGGCTGCGCGCGAGGAGTAGCCGGCGTTGCTGCGGTTCAGGATCGACAGCATGTAGTAGTCGACCGCGACAGCGCCGCTGTCGACCATCTTGGCGATGGTGGGGCCGAAGGTCTTCTCGAAGTCGCGGCAGTGCGGGCACTGGAAGTCCTCGTAGATGGCCAGAACCGCCTTGGGCTCGTCGGTTCCTTCCTTTTTGACCAGCGAGCTAGAGGCGATCCGCACCGCTTGCGCGTCGCCGCTCTTCTTGTCGCTACCCATCACGATGTAGAGCACCAGCCCGACGGCGAAGAGCACCACCAGGCTGGTCAGTCCCACTTTGATGGCCAGGTCACGCTTGCGGTCCTGAGCCTTCAGGTCATAGCGGGGCGTGTTTTTCTTGTTGGTGGCCACAGTCGGCTGATCCTCGCTGTCGGTCGTTTAGGCCCCTTCAGAGTACCGGCGTCGGCCCGGGGTTTTCAGATGCGGGCCAGGTGCGCCCGAAGAGCGGAGATGATCTCGGCGTTGGCCCGCGCCACACCGCCGCCCAGCACGTTGAGATTGAGGAACGCGTGGATCATCGACGACATCTGCCGGTGGTCGACGGCGACACCGGCCTGGCGTAACCGGTCGGCGTACTGATCACCCTCGTCCCGCAGGGGGTCGAAGCCTGCGGTGACCACCAGTGCCGGGGACAGCCCGGACAGATCTTCGGCCAGCAACGGGGAGACCAGCGGGTCGGAAAAGTCCAGACCGGACCCCTCGACGTAGATGTCCTGAAACCAGTCGATGTCGTGCTTGGTGAGCAGGAATCCCTCCCCCAGCAGTGACCGGGACCGGGTCATTCCACGCAGGTCGGTCACCGGGTAGATCAGCCATTGCAAGGCGGGCAACGGGTCTCCGGCGTCACGGACCAGCCTGGTGACCACCGCGGCCAGATTGCCGCCGGCGCTGTCGCCGCCCACCGCGACCCGCCGGGGGTCCGCCCCCAGGTCGACGGCCCGTTCGCGGGCCCAGCGGTAGGCCGCGTAGGCGTCGTCGACGGCGGCGGGGGCGAGGTGTTCGGGGGCCAGGCGGTAATCGACGGCTAAGACGTGGATGCCGGCGTCGCGGCAGATCAGCCGGCACGCCGAATCGTGGCTGTCGAGGTCACCGAACACCCAGCCGCCGCCGTGGTAGAAGACCAGCAGGGGCGCCGCCGCTCCGCCGGCCGGGGGCCGGTAGTGCCGCGCCGGAATGACCCCGGTCGGGCCGGGGATCGACACCGACCTGACCTCGGCCACCCGCACGTTGGGGTCATCGAGGGTTTTGGTCAGTGCGGTGTTGCTGACCCGGGTTTTGACGGGATCCTCGTCGACCACCAGACCCTCGATGCCGACGGCCCGTTGCGCGGCGAGCAACATCTGCAGCGACGGATCCAGCGTGTTGCCGTCGATGGTGATTGCCCGGCCGCCGGAGAGCAGCCTCTTGGCGGTGTCCGGCAGCCGCGGTATCACTTTCACGCCCACCCGATTGCCGACAGCCAGCGCCCGTTCCTTGACGGTTGTCATGGCCGCAGCCTACGCCCGTCGCAGCGTCGCAATCCGCGCCCCGATAGCGGCCCCGTAACAGCGGTTTGACCCGAACGGCGGTGTGCGTCCAGTCCACGTGCCACTCGGTACTATCGTCTCCCCAATCCGATCCGATCCATCCCGATCCAGGATCATCGAGGCACAGGGCAGGTACATGACACCGGCGGCCGCCATCCCCACCGTCACGCTTAACGACGACCACGCCATCCCGGTGCTGGGTCTGAGCGTGTCCGATCTTCCCCCCGCCGACACCGAGGCCGCGGTGGCGGCGGCCCTGGCGGCTGGCTACCGGCTGATCGATATCTCCTCCGGCGACAACGAGGAGGCGGTGGGCCGCGCCATCGCCGCCGCGGGCGTCCCGCGTGAGCAGTTGTACGTCACCACCAAGCTGTCGACCGCCGATCAGGGCTTCCAGTCTTCACAGGACGCGTGCAAGGCGAGCTTGTCCCGGCTGGGCCTGGATTATGTCGATCTGTACCTGATCCACTGGCCGGCCGAGCAGAACGGCAAGTACATCGACGCCTGGGGCGGGATCATGAAGTCCAAGGAGGTCGGCGACACCCGTTCGATCGGGGTCAGCAACTTCACCCCCGA
>CAXNJA010000130.1:0-6949 GCA_964202555.1 Mycobacterium sp. | reverse complement strand
ATGGTGAGCCGGCTGTCCACGTCGGACGCGGCGTTCTATCAGCGGGAGAATTCCACGACCCCGGTGTACGTGGGGTCGCTGTCGATCCTGCGCCGGCCCCGTGGCGGGTTGAGCTACGACAGCCTGCTGCACACCGTGGAGCGCCGGTTGCCGCAGATTCCGCGGTACCGGCAGAAGGTCCGGGAGGTGACGCTGGACATTGCGCGCCCCGTCTGGATCGACGACCCCGACTTCGACATCGCCTATCACATTCGGCGCTCAGCGCTGCCGTCACCGGGCAGCGACGCGCAGCTTCATGAACTGGTGTCCCGGCTGGCCGGCCGGCCGCTGGATCGAAGCCGCCCGCTGTGGGAGATGTACCTCATCGAAGGCTTGGAGGGAAACCGGCTGGCGCTCTTCATCAAATCCCATCAGGCCTTGGTCAACGGGATGACGGCCCTCGAGATCGGGCACGTCGTCGCCGATCGCTCCCGCCACCCCGCCGACGTCGGCGAGGACATCTGGCTCCCCGCCCGGGAACCGTCGGGCAGCCGGCTGATCGTGGACGCGGTGACAGACTGGCTGGCCCGGCCGGGTCAGGAACTCTCTGCGCTGCGCTCGACGGTCGCCGACGTGCTGACCGACGCAGGCGAACGGGCGCAGTTGGGCCGCCGTGCCGCCGACCTGGCCCGCCGGGTGACCCGCCGCAACGCACCGGCCAGTCCGCTGAACACCACGGTGTCGCGGCATCGCCGCTTCACCGTCGCCTCCGCACCACTGGCCGAATTCCGCCGGCTCCGCGCCCGGTATGACTGCGACGTCAACGACGTCGTGCTGGCGGTCATCGCCGGTGCGCTGCGCAACTGGCTGCTGTCCCGGGGGGAGCCGGTGCCGGCCGGTATGGCGGTGCGCGCGATGGCACCGACGTCGGTCTACCCCGACGCCGACATGGCTTCGTCGGGGCCCGGCCAGGCGATCAGTGAGGTGGCGCCGTTTTTGATCGACCTTCCGGTCGGCGAGGGCAATGCGGTGGTGCGGCTGTCGCAGATCGCCCATGCCACCGAGTCGCATTCGGCGCTGGCCAGTCTGGTGGAGGCACGCACCATCGTCACGCTGTCGGGCTTTCCGCCGCCCACCCTTCACGCGATGGGCACCCGGGTGGCGACCCGCTTCCCGCCGCGCCAGTTCAACCTGCTGATCACCAATGTGCCTGGGCCGCAAGCCCAGATGTATGTCGCCGGAGCCAAGCTTCTGGAAACCTACGCGGTGCCGCCGTTGCTGCACGACCAGGTGCTGGCAATCGGGGTGACGTCCTACAACGGGATGGTGTACTACGGCATCAACGCCGACCGCGACGCCATGAGTGACGTCGACGTCTTACCCGAACTGCTGGCCGAAGCGTTGGATGAACT
Organism: Mycobacterium sp.; assembly: GCA_964202555.1. Lineage (GTDB taxonomy): Bacteria > Actinomycetota > Actinomycetes > Mycobacteriales > Mycobacteriaceae > Mycobacterium. The sequence goes on along the minus strand of CAXNJA010000130.1, from coordinate 5,558 downwards.
AATCGAGTCCGCTCAGTAGCAGCCCGTCGTACCATTCGCCGATGGGGAAAGACAAGTCCAAAAAGTCGACTGCGGACACCAAGAAGGACACCAAGAACGGCGCCAAGAACGGCGTCGCCAAAGTGTCCAACAGCGTGTACGAGGCCGAGCTTTTCCGTCTACAGACTGAGCTGGTCAAGGTCCAGGAGTGGGTGCGCGCCACCGGTGCGCGAATCGTCATCCTGTTCGAGGGCCGGGACGCCGCCGGCAAGGGCGGCACCATCAAACGGATCACCGAATACCTCAGCCCCCGCTCCGTACGGATCGCCGCGCTGCCTGCCCCCGGTGATCGGGAGAAGGGGGAGTGGTACTTCCAGCGCTACATCTCACACCTGCCCACCAAGGGTGAGATCGTGCTCTTCGACCGGTCCTGGTACAACCGGGCCGGCGTCGAACGGGTGATGGGTTTTTGCACTCCGCACGAGGAGACGCTGTTCCTGCGGCAGTGCCCGCTGTTCGAGCAGATGCTCATCGACGACGGAATCATGTTGCGCAAGTACTGGTTCTCGGTCTCCGAGGGCGAGCAGCTTCGCCGGTTCAAGTCCCGGCTCAGCGACCCGCTGCGCCGCTGGAAGCTCAGCCCGATGGACATGGAATCCATCTACCGCTGGGAGGACTACTCGCGGGCCAAGGACGACATGATGATCCACACCGACACCCCGAACAGTCCGTGGTTCGAGGTCGAGTCCCATATCAAGAAGCACGCCCGGCTGAACATGATCAGCCATCTGCTGTCCACCATCCCCTACGAGGAGGTGGAGTTGGAGAAGGTGGTCATCCCCGAGCGTCCGCAGATCGGCAACTACCGCCGCCCGCCACGGGACTTGAGCAATTTCGTGCCCGACTTCGCGACGTCGCTGCTGGGCGACAAAGAGGGCTGACCGGGCTTACCGGGCTGAGCGGCGCCGCGGCGCTAGTCTGCGTGCATGCGGGTCTACATCCCGGCGACACTGCCGATGCTGCAGGAATTCGTCGCCGACGGCTTTCTGCAGGCCCGTGCCGGGACCGCCTTCGCCGTCACGCCTGCCTTGCGGGAGTCCTACGCCGAGGGCGACGACGAGGAACTTGCCGAGGTCGCCACCGGTGAGGCCGCACTGGCCTCGCTGCGGTTGCTCTCGGCGGACCCCGACGGTGGCCTGCCGCCGCGGCGGGCCGTGGTGGTCGCCGACGCCCCCGACGACAAGGTGACTCTGCGGCCCGACCTCGACGACGCCGTGGTGCGGGTCAGCGGCCGGCTGACGATGGACCAGGTGGTGGCGGTCTATGTCGACAACGCCGACGCTGAACCGGCGGTGCGGGCGGCGATGGCGGTCATCGACGAAGCCGACTTCGGGGACGAGGACGCGGAGCTGACCGTGGGTGACGCCCAAGACCACGCGCTGGCCTGGTACGCCACCCAGGAGGTGCCGTTCCTGCTCGACTTGCTTTGAGGCGGCGGCGGTGACGGTACCGTGGGTCGGGTGATCACCCAGACCGGGTCCAGGCTGTCCGCCGCGGTGCGGGGCCTGGTCAGTCCGGTGACCACCCCGCTGCTGGCCGACGATTACCTCAAACTGCTCAACCCGTTGTGGTCGGCACGTGAACTGCGCGGGCGCGTCGTGGAGGTTCGGCCCGAAACCCGAGACTCCGCGACCCTGGTGATCAAACCGGGTTGGGGCTTCGGCTTCAGCCATCAGCCCGGCCAGTACATCGGGATCGGTCTGCTCGTCGACGGCCGCTGGCGGTGGCGGTCCTACTCGTTGACCTCCCCGGCCCGACAGATGAACGGGTCCTGGGGCCCGGCGCGCACTCTGAGCATCACCGTCAAGGCCATGCCGGAGGGGTTTCTGTCCAGCCATCTGGTCAACGGCGTTCGGCCGGGAACGGTGGTGCGACTGGCCGCCCCGCAGGGCAACTTCGTGATGTCAGACCCCGCGCCCGCCTCGGTGCTGTTCCTCACCGCCGGGTCGGGCATCACCCCGGTGATGTCGATGCTTCGGACCATGGCCCGGCGCGGTCAACTGGGCGCCGAGGGGGCTGATGTCGTGCATTTGCACAGCGCGCCCACCGCCGCCGATGCGATGTTCGCCGCCGAACTGGCCGACCTGCAGCGCGACCATCCCGGTTACCGGCTGACCGTGCGCGCCACCCGCAGCGACGGACGACTCGATCTGACCCGGCTGGCGCAGCAGGTCTGCGACTGGCGCGACCGGCAGACGTGGGTGTGCGGGCCGGAAGGGATGCTGGCCGAGGCCGAAAAGGTATGGGCGGCAGAGGGTGTGGTGGATCGACTGCACCTGGAACGCTTCGCCGCCGCACGGGTCGCGCCGGCTGGCGCCGGTGGCACCGTCACCTTCGCGCGCAGTGGCGCCACCCGGTCCGTCGACGCGGCGACGTCGGTGCTGGAGGCCGGGGAGCGGGCGGGAGTTCAACTGCCGTTCGGCTGCCGGATTGGTATCTGCCACACCTGCGTGGTGAGCTTGGTAGACGGCCGGGCGCGGGACCTGCGCACCGGCACCGAACATGAGCCGGGCACCAGGGTGCAGACCTGCGTGACCGCACCCAGCGGAGACTGCGTGGTGGATATCTGATGGCGATCAGCGACGTTGAGGCATTCGCGCACCTGACCGACGCCGACATCGAGGCGCTGGCAGGTGAACTGGACTCCATCCGCACCGACGTCGAGGAGTCGCTGGGGGAGCGTGACGCCCGCTACATCATGCGCACCATCGCCGCCCAACGCGCCCTCGAGGTGGCCGGCCGGTTGCTGCTGGCGTTGGGGTCCAAGCGGGTGGCCTGGTGTGCCGGGACCGCCAGCCTGGCGCTGGCCAAAATCATCGAGAACATGGAGATCGCCCACAACGTCCTGCACGGTCAGTGGGACTGGATGAACGATCCGGAGATCCACTCCTCGACCTGGGAGTGGGACATGGTGGGCGCGTCCAAGCACTGGCGGATCACCCACAACGTCTCCCACCACAAGTACACCAACATCCTCGGCATGGACGACGACGTCGGCTACGGCGTCCTGCGGGTCACCCGCGACGAGGCCTGGAAGCCCCGCAACACCCTCAACCTGTTCATCAATGGCCTGCTCGCCGTCGGCTTCGAGTGGGGAATCGCGTTGCAGCACTTGGAACTTCGGCAGGTCCGCAACCCTGAGACCAGGGCGGCCACCCTGGTGCGGCTGCGGGAACTGTCCACCAAGGCGGCCCGCCAGATCACCAAGGACTACCTCGCCTACCCGGCGCTGACCGCGCTCTCGCCGGTCGCCGGTTTCGCCTCCACCGTCAAGGCCAACCTGGCGGCCAACGTGATCCGCAACATCTGGGCCAACGCGGTGATCTTCTGCGGCCACTTCCCGGATGGGGCGGAGAAGTTCACCACCACCGACATGGCCGGCGAGCAGCAGGGCCAGTGGTATCTGCGCCAGATGCTGGGCAGTGCCAATATCGACGCCGGCCCGGTGCTGGGCTTCATGACCGGCAACCTGGCCTACCAGATCGAGCACCACCTCTACCCGGACCTGCCCAGCCGGCGGCTGGCTGAGATCTCGGTTCGGGTGCGCGCACTCTGCGAGAAGTACGACCTGCCCTACACCAGCGGTCCGATGCCGGTGCAGTACGCCAAAACCTGGCGCACCATCGCCAAACTGTCCCTGCCGGACCGGTTCCTGCGCGCCACCGCCGACGACGCCCCCGAGACCCGCAGCGAGCGGATGTTCGAGGGCATGGTGACCCGCTCCCGGGGCCTGAAGACGGCCTTGGCCGACGCCCGCGCGGACGCCCGTGCCCGTCGCACGGCCTTCCTGCAGCGCCGAAAGAGCATCCAGATCGACTGAGAGCGGCGTTGCGCCCGCAGAGTCAGGCCGGGATGTAGTTGAAGGTGTCGGGGTCGGGGCCCATCCGGCCGGCCTTGCCCTTGTCCAGCGCGGTCAGCGCCTCGATCTCCTCGTCGTTGATCTCGAAGTCGAAGATCTCGAAGTTCTCCTGCATCCGCTGGCGCTGCATCGATTTGGGGAAGACGACGTCGCCGCGTTCGATGTGCCAGCGCAGCACCACCTGCGCCGGGTGCGCCCCGGTGGCCCGGGCGATCCGCTGCACCACCGGGTCGCCGAGCACCTTGCCGCGGGCGATCGGCGACCAGCCCTCGGTGACGATGTCGTGCTCGGTGCCGTAGGCCCGCAATTCGTCGTTGGCGAAGTAGGGATGAACCTCGATCTGGTTGACCGCCGGGGTCACGCCGGTCTCCCGGGCCAACTCCTGCAGGTGGTGGATCGCGAAGTTGGACACCCCGATGCTGCGGGCCCGGCCGTCGGCCTTGAACTCCTCCAGCGTCTTCCAGGTGGAGACGAAGTCGCCGTCATAGAGCGTAGGCAGCGGCCAGTGGATCAGGAACAGGTCGACGTAGTCGGTGCCGAGTTCGCGCAGGGTGTCGGAGAAGGTGCGCCGGGCGTCGTCGGGCCGGTGGAAACCGTTGTTGAGCTTGCTGGTGATGAAGACCTGCCCACGGTCCAGGCCGGCGTCGTGGATACCCTGCCCGACGCCCTTCTCGTTGCCGTACATCTGTGCGGTGTCGATGTGCCGGTAACCCAACTCAATTGCGGTCCTGACCGTCGCGGCGGTCTCCTCCGGCGGTACCTGGTAGGTCCCGAAGCCCAACTGCGGGAGGTGATTTCCGTCGTTGAGGGTGATCATCGGGACGGTGTTGGGGCCGATCGTGCTCATATCCGGTGCTCCTTTTCTTGACGTTCCTGGTAGCTCTGGTAGCTCTAGTAGCCGGTGCTCTCGTCGAGTGTGGCCAGCAACCGCCGGGCCGCGGCGACCCGGCGGGCCGGTGCCCCGTCGAGTCCGTCCAGCGCACACTCGGGGTCGGCTGGCGGCCCGCGATGGCCGCAGCCGCGCGGGCAGTCGGCGACCGCCTCGGCCAAGTCTGAGAATGACAGCACCACGTCGTTGTGCTGGATGTGGGCCAACCCGAACGAGCGGATGCCGGGTGTGTCGATCACCCAGCCGCCGCCGGGCAGTGGCAGCGCCACCGACTGGGTGGAGGTGTGTCGGCCCTTGCCGACCCCGGACACCGCCCCGATCGCCCGATCGGCCTGGGGCACAAGCCGATTGACCAGTGTTGATTTCCCGACCCCGGAGTGGCCGAGCAGCACGGTGATGCGTCCGTTCAGCAGTGACTGGACCGGCTCGAGGGGTTCCCCGCGACCCGCGGCGACGACGGTGAGACCCAGGTCGGCGAACTGGGCGGCGAACGGCGCCGCCGCGGCCAGATCGGTCTTGGTCAGGCACAGAATCGGTCGTAGGCCGCCGGTGAAGGCGGCGATCAGGGCCCGGTCCACCAGGCCGGTCCGCGGCGGCGGGTCGGCCAGTGCGACCACCACCATCATCTGGTCGGCGTTGGCCACCACCACCCGTTCGGTCGGATCGGTGTCATCGGCGGTGCGGCGCAACACCGTTCGCCGATCGGAGCGGCGGACGATCCGGGCCAGCGTGTCCGGCCGGCCGGACAGGTCGCCGACGACATCGACCTGG
>CAXNJA010000129.1:0-7004 GCA_964202555.1 Mycobacterium sp. | reverse complement strand
CGCCTCACCGTGCTGGGCACCGCACTGCGCGGCCGCCCGGTCGACGGCCCGCGCGGCAAGGGCCCGATCGTCGACGCGGTGGTTGAGTCGGTGTGGCCGATGATCGCGTCCGGCGCGGTACGACCGGTCATCGGTGCGCGTTTCCCCATCGAAGCGGCGGCGCAGGCGCATCGCGCCCTGGAGTCCGGCGAGACGTTCGGGAAGGTGCTGCTGACCGTGCGGGCTTAGCCCAACGACGCCAGCGAACGGACCAGGTGGTCCACCTCGGCCATCGTGGAGTAGTGCGCCAAGCCCAGGGTGAGCGCACCGCCGATCTCCTCGACGCCGAGCGCATCGAGCGCCCGCGAGGTGGGGTTGACGACGGCGAGGATCCCGTTGTCCGCCAGCCTCTGCACCACCTTCTCGGCGGGCACCCCGATCACCGCGATGCTCACCACCGGAAGCCGGGCCGGAGGATCACCGATAACCGTCACCAATGGTAGGGAGGCCAGCGAGGACAGCATGTAGTCGAACAGCCCGTCCAGATATATCTGCGCGGATCCCATTGACTGCGTGAGTCTTTCGCGTCTGGTGCCCTGCGCGTCCTCGTCGAGTCCGGCCAGGTACTCCACGCTGGAGACCACACCGGCCAGCAGTCCGTACTGATGCAGCCCCAACTCCAGGCGGGCCGCGCCACTGGCGAACGGGTCAGCCGATACCGACCCGAAGGTGTCGATCAAGCTCGGATTGCGGAACACCAGTGCCCCGATCGGCGGGCCGCCCCAGGCGGCGGCGTTGACCGTCACCACATCGGCCTCGACGTCGGTGATATCCATCAGCCGGTAGGGTGCGGCGGCGGAGTGGTCGACGACCAGCAACCCGCCGTGGGCGTGCACCAACTCGGCGACGGGGCCGACGTCGACCAGTGTGCCCAGCGTCGACGACGCCGACGGGATCGCCACCAGTCGGGTGTCGGCGGAGAGCAGGTCGCCCCACTGAGACAGCGGAAGCTCACCGGTCTCGATGTCGATCTCGGCCCACGTCACCTTGGCCCCGAACCGGTCGGCGGTCCGTAGCCAGGGCGCGATGTTGGCCTCGTCGTCGAGTCGGCTGACCACCAGATGGCTGCCCAGGCCCGCCCGAGTGGAGGCGGCGTCGGCGAGCGAGGCCAGTAGTACGGCCCGGTCGGCACCGAGGACGACGCCGGCGGGGTCGGCGTTGAGCAGGTCGGCCACCGCGCGGCGGGCGGCGTCGAGCAACGCGGCGCTGCGACGGGCCGCCGGATGCGGGCTCGCGGTGTTAGCCGAGGCGCCGCGGAAGGCGGTCGAGACGGTGCTGGCGACGGTCTCGGGGACCACCATGCCCGCCGTGGCGTCGAAGCGCATCCAGCCGTCACCCAAGTCGGGGTGCAGCCCGCGCACACGGGCGACGTCGTAAGCCACCGCACCACCTTTGAACCGTCCGCGAGCTGCGGCGTCCCGAAGCACCCGGTGTGAACCCACCCTGCGGCGATCCGTACCGCGCCACCATACTAGGGCAGTGAACTTCGGCTCCGTGGTCCCGTTGCTGGGCGCGCCATTTCCCGCCCAGCCGGGGGCACCGCAGCGTTGCGGGCCCGTTGTCCCCCGGTTGGGCCCCCCGCACGGGCTAGTGTCTCTACCCAAGTCGTGGGCCAAGATCCGCGGCGAACGGCGGCGTCCGCATCGACCGGCACGCCGGATGCCCTTAGCGATGGGAACGGGAACGCCACAGGCATGACAGAGAACATCAGCGAGGACGACAGCATCGAAATCATCACCGGTCAGCAGATCGGCGACGGCGAGGGTCAGCGCTCGGTTACCGACCTGGTCGAACAACCCGCCAAGGTCATGCGGATCGGGACGATGATCAAGCAGTTGCTCGAAGAGGTGAAGGCCGCGCCCCTGGATGACGCCAGTCGCACCCGCCTGCGAGAGGTGCACGCCACCAGCATCCGCGAACTCGAGGATGGGCTGGCTCCGGAACTGCGCGAGGAACTGCAACGGTTGGCCTTGCCGTTCTCCGAGGACTCGGTGCCCTCGGACGCCGAGTTGCGGATCGCCCAGGCCCAGTTGGTCGGTTGGCTGGAGGGTTTGTTCCACGGCATTCAGACGGCGCTGTTCGCTCAGCAGATGGCTGCCCGGGCGCAGTTGGAGCACATGCGCCAGGGAGCACTGCCGCCCGGCATGCCTGGGATGGATGGCCCCGCCGGGGGGAACGGCGGGCACGGGACCGGGCAGTACCTCTAGCTGCAATGTCACCTGACCCCTACATCGAGACCCGCAACGCATGGGTCGAGTTCCCCATCTTCGACGCCAAGACCCGGTCGTTGAAGAAGACGTTCCTCGGCAAGGCCGGCGGGACGATCGGCCGAAACACCGACAACGTCGTGGTCATCGAGGCGCTGCGGGACATCACCCTGTCACTCAAGATGGGTGACCGGGTGGGCCTGGTTGGCCACAACGGCGCCGGAAAGTCGACGCTGCTGCGGCTGCTGTCCGGGATCTATGAGCCCACCCGCGGGCGGACCACTGTAAAGGGCCGCGTCGCACCGGTTTTCGACCTCGGCGTCGGAATGGACCCGGAGATCACCGGGTACGAGAACATCATCATCCGCGGACTGTTCCTCGGGCAGACCCGCAAGCAGATGCTGGCCAAGGTCGATGAGATCGCCGAATTCACCGAACTCGGCGAGTACTTGTCGATGCCGCTACGCACCTATTCCACCGGCATGCGGGTGCGCCTGGCGATGGGCGTGGTGACCAGCATCGACCCGGAGATCCTGCTGCTCGATGAGGGTATCGGCGCGGTCGACGCGGAATTTCTGAAGAAAGCGCAAACCCGCTTGCAGGCGTTGGTGGAACGCTCCGGAATCCTGGTATTCGCAAGCCATTCCAACGAATTTCTGGCCCGGCTATGCAAGACCGCGATGTGGATCGACCATGGCACCATCAGACACGAAGGCGGCATCGAAGAGGTGGTGCGCGCCTACGAGGGCGAGGACGCCGCCCGCCACGTCCGCGACGTGTTGCGCGAACATGCCGGTGATTGGTCGGCGACGTGACGGGAGCCATGGCGGAAGCCGCGACCGAGATGGTGTGCGCCGTCGTCGTCACCCACCGCAGGCCCGAGGAACTGGCCACCTCGCTGAAGGTGGTGACCGGCCAAAGTCGGATGATCGACCATCTCATCGTCGTCGACAACGACTGTGCAGACAACGGGGGGGACGACAAGATCCGCGACCTGGTCGCCGCGCAACCGGTGCCGAGCACCTACATTGGGTCGCTCCGAAACCTCGGCGGCGCAGGCGGATTCGCCCTCGGCATGCTGCATGCCCTGGCGTTGGGCGCGGACTGGGTGTGGCTGGCCGACGACGACGGCCGACCCCGGGACGCCAACGTGCTGGGCACCCTGCTGGCCTGCGCGGACAACCACAACCTGGCTGAGGTGTCACCGATGGTGTGCGCCCTGGACCGCCCTGAGGAGTTGGCCTTCCCGCTGCGCCGCGGGTTGGTGTGGCGGCGCCGGGTCGATGAGTTGCGCACTAAAGACTCCCCCGACAGCGATCTGCTGCCCGGGATCGCATCGCTGTTCAACGGTGCGCTTTTCCGTGCGGAAACCATTGAGGCGATAGGGGTTCCGGACCTCCGGCTGTTCGTCCGCGGCGACGAAGTGGATGTGCACCGCCGCCTGGTGCGCAGCGGTCTGCCGTTCGGCACCTGCCTGGACACCGTGTACCTGCACCCCTACGGCAGTGACGAGTTCAAGCCCATCCTGGGCGGGCGCATGCACACCCAGTATCCCGACGACCCGGTGAAGCGGTTCTTCACCTACCGCAACCGCGGCTATGTGTTGTCCCAGCCCGGGTTGCGCCGACTGCTGCCCCAGGAGTGGGTGCGTTTCGGGTGGTACTTCCTGGTGACCCGCCGCGACCCGGCCGGTCTGCGGGAGTGGATCCGGTTGCGCCGCATGGGCCGAAGAGAGAGATTCAGCCGACCGTGACCATCATCGAGGCGGCCAACCAGTCCAAGACCTTCGCCCGGGCCTGGGGTGACCTGATCGACGGGTTCGGCAAGCGCGAACTGTGGCTGCACCTGGGCTGGCAGGACATCAAGCAGAAGTACCGCCGGTCGGTGCTGGGTCCGTTCTGGATCACCATCGCCACCGGAACCACTGCGCTGGCGATGGGCCTGCTGTACTCCAAGCTGTTCAATCTGGAGGTCTCCGAGCACCTGCCGTACGTGACGGTGGGCCTGATCATCTGGAACATGATCAACGCCGCGATCCTGGAAGGATCGGAGGTGTTCATCGCCAATGAGGGCCTCATCAAACAACTTCCGACACCCTTGAGCGTGCACGTCTACCGGCTGGTCTGGCGGCAGATGATCCTGTTCGCCCACAACATCGTCATCTTCGTGATCATCGCGATCATCTACCCCAAACCCTGGTCGTGGGCCGATCTGTCGGTACTGCCGGCGCTGGTGCTGATCATGCTCAACTGCGTGTGGGTGGCGTTCTGCTTCGGAATCCTGGCCACCCGCTACCGCGACATCGGCCCGCTGGTGACCTCACTGGTGCAGTTGCTGTTCTTCGTGACCCCGATCATCTGGAACGCCGACATCCTGGAACGGCAGGGGGCGGGCAACTGGTGGCGGATCATCGAACTCAACCCACTGCTGCACTACCTGGACATCCTGCGCGCGCCGTTGCTGGGTGCCCAGCAGGAACCGCGGCACTGGTTCGTCGTGATCGGCCTGACCATCGCCGGGTGGTGTGCGGCGGCGTTGGCGCTGCGTCAGTACCGGGCCCGGGTGCCGTACTGGGTGTAGCTACACCCAGGCCGTGAACCATCCGGAGCGGCACCCCTGCCCGACGTCCAGGCGGAGGAGTCCACCCCCGCCGGCGCCGAGGTCGAGGCAGCCGTTGAGGCGGTCGAGGCTTCCGTCGCGGAGCCTGACGAGGCAGCCACCCCGGCCCGGCAGCGACCGGCGGGGCGCCAGCTAGTCGCAAGCGTTAACGGCGAACGCCCGGGTCCTCCCTCATCCAGGGACCCGGGCGTTTTCCGTTGCGCAACAGGTTTCTACCCGGGAACATGCCCCTGATCGGGTGCGGCCCCGAATCGGAACCGTCGCGCGCTGATCTCGGTCGGCGTGACGCGCACAAAGCGCAGTTTCTCCGTCGCCACCCACGGCATCAGCCCGGCCTGGTCGGCCTCACGGATATCCTCGGCGCTGCTGAGCATCTTTGCGGTGCCGCGGATCACCACGCTCCAGCCCTCAGCGACGGTGTGGTCGTCGGCTTCGAAGAGAACTTTGTCGTTCATCACGGTGGTGAACAGCTTGGTGCCCTCGGCGGTGCGGAACAGCACGGTGCCTTTTTGGGCAACGAAGTTCACCGGGAAGATCTCCAACTGGCCACCGAAGTAGGTCACCAGCCGACCTAAAGCCACACTGGACAACAGGTTCCACGCCTCATGGTCATCCAGAACAGTTATCGGGTCACTCGCCATGGGGCACATCGTCTCTGCGAGGCGGGCGCAGCGCAAGGGCAAAAGGCCCTCAACCGCCGCTCAGGTCGGCCAATTCGGCGCGCATATTCGCCCGGGCGGCGTCCTCCCATTCCTGATAGCCATGGTCGGTCCGGAACAGCGCTGGGCTTGCCAACAGTGCGACCAGGACCTGAACGCGGCCCTTGCGAAACACCTCGTCGGGGATGTGGGCGTACTCGGCGCGGATGACCGCGGTATTGCGTCGGTAGTCCTCTGCGGGAACCGCGAGCGCGGACAGGTCGGCGTCGGAGAGCACCTCGCCGTTGCGATCACCACGCGCCGGATCGTGGGTGACGGTCATCCGCACCAGTCGGGCCACCTCGTCGACCATCTGCGGCGCCACCCCGAGTGCGGCCAGTTCCTGTTCGGCGTACTGGGCGCTGCGTTCCTCGTCGTCGGGCCGGCCGGCGTACACCGCGTCGTGGTACCAGGCGGCCAGTCGCACCGCATCGGCGTCGTCGGCATAGACTGCGAGTTCCTCGACACGGGTGAGGACGTCGCGCAGGTGCGCCACGCAGTGATAGGTGCGGCGCGGGTCGGCCCACGCGTCGAGCAACCGCTGCCCGGCCCCGGTCGCGCCGGGGTCGGCGGTGTGGCGGGCGATGAGTTGGTTCCACGCCGCCAGCAAGTCCTCCACATCCCTATGGTGCCCGTAAGCTTCCCCGCGATGGCCGAGATCGACCACCCCGCCCACCTGAGTCTGAAAACTCAGCTGATCCGGTTCGTGCTCACCGGCGGCTTTTCGGCGATCGTCGACTTCGGCCTCTACTTCCTGCTCTACAAAGTGGTCGGCCTCCAGGTGGACCTGGCCAAGGCCATCGGCTTCATCGCCGGAACCCTGACCGCTTATCTGATCAATCGCCGCTGGACCTTCAGCGCCGCGCCGAGCAGGTCACGGTTCGTCAAGGTGATGGTGCTCTACGGGCTGACCTTCGCGGTGCAGGTCGGGTTGAACCACCTGTGCCTGCGGATCCTGGACTACCAGGACTGGGCGCTGCCGGTGGCGTTCGTGGTGGCTCAGGGCACCGCGACGGTGATCAACTTCGTCGTCCAGCGCGTGTGGATCTTCCGGAGGGCAGGAGCGTAGCGACCCGGGGAAAAATCCGGAGGGCAGGAGCGTAGCGACTGGGGATAAGTCCCGGCGGGCATAGCCGGTACCCTCGTCACGATGCCCGCAACGACCACCAACCAGCGGCTGACCGGCTGGGGCCGCACCGCGCCCAGTGTCGCCGAGGTCCTGACGACCCCGGATCCGGAGGAGATCGTCGCCGCCGTCGTCCGCGCCGCCGACCAGGCGGCCGACGGCCACAGCCGCGGCGTGATCGCCCGCGGGCTGGGCCGCTCCTACGGCGACAACGCCCAGAACGGCGGCGGTCTGGTCATCGACATGACCGCGCTGAACCGCATCCACTCCATCGACGCCGCCACCCGGATCGTCGACGTCGACGGCGGGGTGAGC
>CAXNJA010000128.1:0-7105 GCA_964202555.1 Mycobacterium sp. | reverse complement strand
GAAGCGCCCGTTGCACCAGACGTTCGCTGGGGATGTCCAGCGATGAGGTGGCCTCGTCGAGGATCAGCACGGCGGGTTCGGCGAGGAAGGCCCGGGCGAACGCGACGAGTTGACGCTGCCCGGCCGACAGCCGGCCGCCGCGCTTGGCGACGTCGGTGTCGTAGCCATCGGGCAGTGCGGTGATGAACTCGTCGGCGCCGACAGCTGTGGCGGCGGCCCGCACCTGCGCGTCGCTGGCCTGCGGCCGCCCGAACCGGATGTTGTCGGCGATCGTGCCGGAAAACAGGAAGTTCTCCTGGGTGACCATGACCACGTGGCGGCGCAGTTCGGCTTGGGGCAGCGCACGCAGGTCGACACCGTCGAGGCTGACCGAACCGCAATCGGGGTCATAGAAGCGCGCGATCAATTTGGCGATGGTGGTCTTGCCGGCGCCGGTGGTGCCGACCAGTGCGACGGTCTGGCCGGCTGGCACGGTCAGGTTCATCCCGGTCAGCACCGGATGATCAGGCAGGTAGCCGAAGGTCACGTCGCGCAGAGCGACCTCGCCGCGCACCGTGTCCAGCCGGACCGGATCGGCCGGGTCGGCGATCCGCGGCGACGTGGCCAGAACGCCGGCGATCTTCTCCAGCGCCGACGACGCCGACTGGAAGGTGTTGAAAAACTGCGAAATCTCCTGCATCGGTTCGAAGAACATCCGCAGGTAGAGCAGGAAGGCGGTCAGGGTTCCGACGGTCATCTGGTCGTTCATGACCCGGTAGCCGCCGTAGAGCAGCACCATCCCGGTGGTCAGGTTGCCGACGAGTTTGACCGCGGGCATGAAGATGGCCAGCAGCCGGAAGGTGTGCTCGTTGATGTCGCGGTAGTCGTCGGCGACCTCGCTGAAGATCTCGGCGTTGCGGGGTTCGCGGCGGTAGGCCTGGACGGCTTTGATACCGGTCATCGTCTCGACGAACTGGACGATCACCAACGCCGCACTTTCCCGGACCTTGCGGTAGGTCTTGGCCGACTCGGTGGCGAACCACCGCACCAGAAAGACCAAGACCGGGAACGCCACCAGGCAGAGCAATCCAAGCCGAACATCGAGGAACACCAACAGGATTGCGGTGCCGGCCAGGGTGAACACCGCGGTCACCAGAGAGTCGAACCCGGTCTCCAGCATGTCCTGGATGGCTTCGACGTCGTTGGTCGATCGGCTCACCACCCGCCCGGAGGTGTAGCGATCATGGAAGGCGATATCCAGGCGGCCGAAATGCCGGAACAACCGCCGGCGCAGTTCCAGCAGCACCTGCTGGCCTAACCGCCCCGAGGTCCGCAGAAAGGTCATCCGGCTGATCGCCTGCACCGTCACCAACCCGCACAGCGCGGCCACGACCACAAGCAGTTCCTGCATCGAACCGCCGGCCAGCAGCGGCGGTATCCCCCGGTCGATACCGCGCTTGACCATAAGCGGAATCGCTAGGCGCGCAACATTTTCGATGACCACCACCGCGGCCAGCACCAGCAGTATCGACCGGTAGGGCAGCAGCAATTCGGCCAGCAGAGCCCTGGCCTCCCGTGCCCGCGGGACCGCCTCGTCGATCGGCAGGTCCTCGGTGCGTTCGTCGAGCCGGCCGCGCCAGGACTCCTCGGCCGCCGACGCCGCGTCGCTCACCGGACGTCGCCCTCGGACGCCGCGGTGGATCTCAGAGCCGCCTGGTGTCCCTCGACGGCCTCCTCGTAGGCGTCTTGCAGGCGCCGCCGGGCGGAGTCCTCCTCCCAGCACGGGTGCGGCTGGGAACCGTCGTCGAGGTCGTCATCGGCGGCCAACAGGTAGCGGTAGCGGGGAACCTCGGCCAGCAATTCGGCGTGGGTGCCGATATGGGTGATCGAGTGGACCATGCCGTCCTCGGTCTGCACGCTGTCAAGCAGCGCGACCCGGTCGGCGAGCTGCACGGTGGAGGCGCGGTGGGCGACGACGACGGCAGTGACCCCGGCCAGCGCCTCCCGCAGCTCCCTGGTGACGACGGCTTCGGTGTGCACGTCCAGCGCCGAAAGCGTGTCGTCGAGCACCAGCACCTTCGGCTCGGCCAGGATCGCCCGGGCCAGCGCAAGCCGCTGACGCTGGCCGCCGGACAGGCTCATACCCTGCTCGCCGATGCGGGTCTGCAAACCGAACGGCAGATCGTAGACGAACTGCGCGGCGGCGATCTCGATGGCTCGGTCAACTTCGGCGGGGCTGGCCGGGTTCTCCGGCGGCCGGCCCAGCATCAGGTTCTCGGCCACTGACATCGAGAACAGCGTCGGGTCTTCGAAAGCCACCGCGACCGTGCCTCGCAGCGCCGGAAGCGTCAGTTCCCGGATGTCGACGCCGTCGATCCGAATGGCGCCCTCGGTGACGTCGAAGAGCCGCGGCAGCAGCGCAGCCAGCACCGACTTACCCGAGCCGGTAGCACCGACCAGTGCCAGCGTCTCCCCCGCTTCGACGGTGGCGGTGACGTGGCGCAGCACCCAGCTGCCGTCGTCGGAACGAACCGACTTGTCCGGATTGTCCGACTTGTCCGACTCCTCAGCCGGCGGGAACCGGAAGCCGACGTCATCGAATTCCAACCGGCCACCGCGGGGCGGTTCCCGGCGGGGACCGTCGGTGATTTCGGTTGGTGCATCGAAGATCTCGGCGATCCGGTTGGCGGCGGTCATGGCCTCCTGGGTCATCGACAGCAGGAAACCGAGCGAGGCGATCGGCCACACCAACGACAACATCATGGTGATGAAGGCCACCAGAGTTCCCAGCGTGACCAGACCGCGGCCCGCGGCGTAAGCGCCCAGTCCCAGCACGATGATCAAGGTGAGGTTGGGAATCACCTCCAGCAGCGTCCAGAACCGGGCCGATACCGCGACTTTGCGGACCTGGGTGTCGTGCAGCGTTTTGGCCTGCTGGTCGAACCGGTCGAATACGTAATCCTCACGCCCGAACGACTTTACCGCCCGCACCCCCAGGGCCGCCTCCTCGACGTGAGTTGCGACGTGGCCGGCCTGATCCTGGGCGGCGCGGGAGAGTTGGGTGAACCTGCGCTCGAAACGCAACATGGTGAGGGTCACCGGTATCACCGAGACCAACACCACCGCCCCCAGTGGCCAGTACATGGCCAGCAGAATGATTGTGACCACGGCGATCTGCAGGATGTTGAGGAACAGGAATATCAACCCGAACGACAGCAGGCGGCGAACCGTGTTGAGGTCGTTCATGATTCGTGACAGCAGCTGACCGGACTGCCAGCGCCCGTGAAAGGACATCGGCAGAATCTGCAGCCGACCGTAGAGGTCCTTGCGGATGTCGGCTTCCACGCCCATGGTGGCGCGTGCCACCAGCCAGCGGCGAATGAACCACAACACGGCCTCGGCCACACCGACGGCGATCGCTACCGAGCCCAGCACCCACAGTCCATGCGGATCGCGGTTGCGGACCGGCCCGTCGATCACCGCCTTCGTCATCAACGGAATCGCCACGGTGGCGACCAGGCTGACGACGGCGACGACGATCATCGCGATCCACCGCACCCGGTAAGGCTTGAGATAGGGCAGTAGACGCAGCAGATCGGAGACTCCGCGCGTACGGGCCGGGCGGGCGGCGATGGATACCGCGGGAACCACGTCCACCACCGAACACCTCCTGAAGTCTGCTACGGCCAACGTAGTGGCAGCGGTGAACCGGGGTACGGCCACGCCTACCCTCCGGATACCCGTCCGTCCGGCACTATGGGGTGATGGACAGCGCTATGGCTTCGGGGGCTTCGGGGGCCTCCGGGGCTTCCCCCCGCGTGCTCGTCGTCGACGACGACCCCGACGTGCTGGCGTCGCTGGAACGGGGGCTTCGACTGTCGGGTTTCGAGGTGTCCACCGCCGTCGACGGCGCCGAGGCTCTGCGCCGCGCCACCGAGACCCGGCCGGACGCGATCGTGCTGGACATCAACATGCCGGTGCTCGACGGGGTCAGCGTGGTGACCGCCCTGCGCGCCATGGACAACGACGTTCCGGTCTGTGTGCTCTCGGCCCGCAGTTCGGTCGACGACCGGGTGGCCGGCCTGGAGGCGGGTGCCGACGACTACCTGGTCAAACCGTTCGTGCTGGCCGAACTGGTGGCCCGGGTCAAAGCGTTGTTGCGCCGCCGGGGCGCCACTGCCACCTTCTCCTCGGAGACCATCCAGATGGGACCGCTGGAGGTCGACATTCCGGGTCGCCGTGCTCGGGTCAACGGCGTCGACGTGGACCTGACAAAGCGCGAATTCGACCTGCTGGCGGTGTTGGCCGAGCACAAGACCGCCGTGCTGAGCCGGGCGCAACTGCTGGAACTGGTGTGGGGCTACGACTTCGCCGCCGACACCAACGTGGTGGATGTGTTCATCGGGTACCTGCGTCGCAAACTCGAGGCGGGTGGGGCGCCGCGGCTGCTGCACACCGTACGCGGAGTCGGTTTCGTCCTGCGGACGCAATGATCCGCCTCGGGCGCGCTGAGCTGTTCCCGCGTGCCGCACACGCGGGCACCGCGGCCCACTGATGTTGTCGCGGATCGTGCGGCGAACTCCGTCGCTGCGGACCAGGGTGGCGTTCGCGACGGGGATCGGCGCGGCGATCGTGGTGACGATCGTGGGCACCATCGTCTGGATCGGTATCACCAACGACCGCCTGGAACGGCTCGACCGCCGACTCGACGAGGCGGCCGGTTTCGCGGTGCCGTTCGTGCCCCGCGGTCTGGAGCAGATTCCGCCGTCGCCCAACGTTCGAGACGTGGTGATCACGGTCCATCGTGGTGCCGAGGTGCGCTCGAACTCCGATGTGGTTCTGCCGGTGGTGAATTCCGACTACGCCACCATTGTTGTGGACGGGGTGCGCTACCGAGTGCGCAACGTGGCGATCCCCTATCCGGAGCCGCCCACCACGCTGCAGGTGGGCGCCACCTACGACGACACCATCGCCGACACCAACAATCTGCACCGGCGGGTGCTGATCATCTGCGCCTCCGCCATCGGCGCCGCGGCAGTTCTGGGCTGGCTGCTGGCGGCCTTCGCGGTCCGACCGTTGCGCCGGCTGGCCGAGCAGACCCGGGCGATCGACGCCGGCGACGTCGCACCGGACGTCGACGTCAGCGGTGCCACCGAAGCGGTCGAGATCGGTGAGGCGCTCAAGGGCCTGCTGGAGCGGATCTGGACCGAGCAGGACCGCACCAAAGCCGCCCTGGACTCGGCCCGGGACTTCGCCGCGGTGTCAGCCCACGAGTTACGCACACCGCTGACCGCGATGCGGACCAACCTGGAGGTGCTCTCCACCCTGGACCTGCCCGCCGAGCAGCGCGAAGAGGTGATCGGCGACGTCATCCGCACCCAGAGCCGGATCGAGGCAACGCTGGGGGCTCTCGAGCGGCTGGCCCAGGGAGAGTTGTCCACCTCCGCCGACCAGGTACCGGTCGACATCACCGAGTTGCTGGACCGGGCCGCCCACGATGCGGTGCGGGTCTACCCGGAACTTGAGGTATCGCTGATGCCGTCGCCGACGTGCATCATCATCGGCCTGCCGGCCGGGTTGCGGCTGGCCGTGGACAACGCGATCGCCAATGCCGTCAAGCACGGCGGTGCCACGCAGGTGCAATTGTCGGCGATCACCTCACGCGACGGCGTGGAGATCGCCGTGGATGACAACGGAACCGGGGTGCCCGAAAGCGAACGACGGTCGGTCTTCGGCCGGTTCGCGCGCGGGTCGACGGCCTCGCGCTCGGGATCCGGATTGGGTTTGGCGCTGGTAGCCCAGCAGGCCGACATTCACGGCGGCACAGCGATGTTGGAGGACAGCCCACTGGGGGGCGCGCGTCTGGTGCTGCGTCTGCCTCCGCCGGACTAACTGCGCCGGTGCTTCTCGGCCTCGGCCTCGGTCCCGGCCCCGGTCCCGGTCTCGGTCCCGGTCTCGGACGCCGGGATCTCTTCGATGAAGGAATCAGCCGCCGCGGGAGCAAGACCGGTCGGGACCTCACGGGTGACCCGCCGGATCATCATGGCAAACGTCAGCAGCAAACCCAGCAGGAAAGCCAGCGCCATCAACCACCAATTGAGGTCAGGCATCATCGTGGTCCAATCTCGCGTGATCCGGCGGGCAGGTCGGCGAGGGCCTGCGCTTGGCCGGTCCGGTGAATGGTCAGGACGGTGATCACCCAGGCCACCCCCGATCCAGCCAGGAAGGCCAGCAGGTGCCAGAACCACTGCGCCAGGAATCCCATTGCGCTACTCCCCTAGTTGACGGTGATCTCGGTGCGACGGTTCTGAGCACGCCCGTCTGCGGTGGCGTTACTGGTGACCGGCTGGGATGACCCGGCGCCATCGGCGCTGACCGATCCGGCCGGCACGCCCTGGGACACCAGATAGTCGGCGACCGCTTCCGCCCGGTTCTTGCTCAACGGGACGTTGATCTCGTCGTCGCCGGTGTTGTCGGTATGGCCGGTCACGGTGACCTTGGCGTCCGGGCAGGCCTTGATTGCAGCGGCGACCGCACTCAACTCGGCCTTGCTCGCGGCGGCCAAGCCGGACCCTTCAGTCTGGTAGGCGATCGGGGAGCGCAGCGCCGTGGTGATGTCGGCCTGCAGGTTGTCGCAGGACCCGGCGGCGGTGGCTACGGCCTTGACCCGGATGTTGTTGACGACCCGGACATTTGGCCAGGCGGCCTTGGCGGCTGTCTCGACTCCGGCTTTGACCTCATCCGACGGCGCGGTTCCGGCCAGGGTGAGGGTTTCACCGACCAGATTGAAGTTGAAATCGGCAATGTCGTTGGCGGCCTTGAACACTGGGCTGACGCCGGAGAGGTCGGGTGCGTTGACGCCGGCCTTGACTGCCAGCTTGTCGATCAAGTTGACCCCCGGCCCGAGTGTCGCCTTGAGTTCACTGAGCAGTTTGTCCTTGACGGACAGGTCGGGCAGGTCGCCGGTGAGGGTGAAGTCCTTGCCGTTACGCACAATCGACAGCGGGGCGAGGTTCAGTGCCGGAAGCGACGCTGCAGGCGCAGTGGTGGTGACACCCGGAAGACCGACAGCGGCCGTGGGTTTGACCGCACCCCAACCGAGCCACCCGAAAAGCAGTGGGATGAG
>CAXNJA010000127.1:0-7135 GCA_964202555.1 Mycobacterium sp. | reverse complement strand
CCTTGACCGGCTTGTCGACGACGGTGTCCTCGACGGTGACGACCGGGCGCTCGAGGGTGCGGGCGACCTTGACCGGCTTGTCGACGACGGTGTCCTCGACGGTGACGACCGGGCGCTCGAGGGTGCGGGAGACCTTGACCGGCTTGTCGACGACGGTGTCGACCACCGTGACGACCGGGCGCTCGAGGGTGCGGGAGACCTTGACCGGCTTGTCGACGACGGTGTCGACCACCGTGACGATCGGCCGCTCGATCATCCGGGAGACCTTCACCGGCTTGTCGACGACCTCGTCGACCACTGTGACGATCGGCCGCTCAACCATCCGGGACACCTGCGCCGGCTTGTCGACGATCTTGTCCACGGTGTCGACCACCAGGCGCTCTATCGTCCGCTCCAGCGTCACGGGCTTATCGACGATCTTCTCGACGGGCCTCTCAACAAGTCTCTGGACGGTGTACGCCCTGTCGACGACGTTGTCGACAATGTTGAGTGGTTGGTTGGGGGTCTTGTCAGCCACAGGTGCTCCCTATTCGCGTGACTTCCCAGCAAGGCGGCGTCACGGGCCCCTCCTCGGGCGCGCGGGCAGCCAGACACCTTTCCGGTTGCCGAGACTCCGATGTGCGATACCCGCACCAGGAGAGCCCGCAAACCGATCGAGGCAGCCAGGTCGTCTTGTATTCCGGTTAGGGCCATTAAACTAGTCACACAGTTGTTTGCCTCGCAAGCTTTCCGCAAAAGTTCTGGTTGAGAGATCGGACCGTCAGGCGCAAACGGGTGTCCGCAGCAAGTCCCGGCGGTTACCGTCTCGTCAAATCAACGTGTCTGTAAGGGTTTTGCCTGTGTTGGAGAACTCCAGCAGGCGCCCCCCGGGGAGACCCGGCACGCCGATCGCTTGGGGGTTAGGGGTGCGGCCGAAGGGCTGCTCGACCCCGAAGGCGTCGCGCAGGGGGCGGCCGGCAAGCAAATGGATGAGTTGCGGAACCTATGGCCTGTCCGGTTTGAGCGCAGAGCTGGAACCGGCCCCGGGAGTGAATTCAGGGTCGCGCTGATAAGCCTGGTAAGTCTGAGCAATGCCCGACAGCCTTTTCGACCTGCCTACCGAGGGCGACTCCGCTCCGGCGGCCGGCCCGGCGCCGTTGGCGGTCCGGATGCGCCCGGCGTCCCTCGATGACGTCGTCGGTCAGACTCACCTGCTCGCTCCGGGTTCCCCGCTGCGCCGCCTGGTCGAAGGCTCCGGGGCGGCCTCGGTGATCCTCTACGGGCCGCCGGGAACCGGCAAGACCACGCTGGCCTCCCTGGTCTCGCAGGCCACCGGGCGCCGATTCGAGGCGCTGTCGGCACTGAGCGCCGGCGTCAAAGAGGTGCGAGCGGTCATCGACACCGCGCGCCGTGCTGCGACTCAGGGCCAACAGACTGTGCTGTTCATCGACGAGGTACACCGGTTCTCCAAGACCCAGCAGGATGCGCTGCTGGCCGCGGTGGAAAACCGAGTGGTGCTGCTGGTCGCGGCGACCACCGAGAATCCGTCGTTCTCCGTGGTCGCGCCACTGCTTTCCCGCTCGCTGATCCTGCAGTTGCAGCCGCTGACCACCGAGGACATCCGCACTGTGGTCCGCCGCGCCGTCACCGACCCGCGCGGGCTGAACGGCTCGGTGGGCATCACCGACGACGCCGTTGAACTCATCGCCGCACTCTCCGCAGGCGACGCCCGCAGGGCACTGACTGCGCTGGAGGTCGCGGCCGAGACTGGCGGCGAGGTGACGACCGGGATCGTCGAGCAGTCTCTGGATCGCGCCGCGGTGCGCTACGACCGCGATGGAGACCAGCACTACGACGTCGTCAGCGCCTTCATCAAGTCGATCCGTGGCTCCGACGTCGACGCGGCTCTGCACTACCTGGCGCGGATGCTGGCGGCGGGGGAGGACCCCAGGTTCGTGGCCCGCCGGCTGATGATCCTGGCCAGCGAGGACATCGGAATGGCCGACCCCACCGCGCTGCCGATGGCGGTCGCCGCCGCCCAGACCGTCGCGCTGATCGGGATGCCGGAGGCGCAACTGACCCTGGCCCACGCCACCGTGCACCTGGCCACCGCGCCGAAGTCCAATGCCGTCACCACCGCCCTGAGTGCAGCAATCGGCGATATCCGCGCCGGAAAGGCCGGTCAGGTACCCGCCCATCTGCGTGACGGCCACTACTCGGGCGCTGCCCGACTCGGCCACGCGCAGGGATACCGGTATCCCCATGAGGACCCCGACGGCGTTGTGCCCCAACAATATCCACCTGACGAGGTGCGAGGCACCGACTACTACCGGCCGACCTCGCACGGCGCTGAACGGGAGATCGCCGGCAGGCTGGCGAAGCTGCGGGCGATCATCCGGCGCAAGCGATGAGTCAGACCATCCCGGGGAAGGCCTGCATCGCCTCCTCGAAGCATGGACGGCTGGCGGACCGGGGCGAAACCCACCGGTAATGTAATACGGTCGATGCTGGCGTCTTGCGGGCCTCCCGACACACCACGCCCAAACTACGAGGACAAGCCCACCCGTGCAGACCCACGAGATCAGGAAGCGGTTCCTGGATCACTTCGTCGATGCAGGCCACACCGAGGTGCCCAGTGCATCGGTGGTCCTCGAAGATCCCAATCTGCTGTTCGTCAATGCCGGAATGGTGCAATTCGTTCCCTTCTTCCTCGGCCAGCGCACCGCCCCGTATGGCACGGCCGTGAGCATCCAGAAGTGCATCCGAACGCCCGACATCGACGAGGTGGGTATCACCACCCGGCACAACACCTTCTTCCAGATGGCGGGCAACTTCTCCTTCGGCGACTACTTCAAGCGCCGTGCCATCGAACTGGCGTGGACCCTGCTGACCAAGCCGGTCACCGAGGGCGGATACGGATTCGACCCGGAAAAACTGTGGGCGACAGTCTTTTACGACGACGATGAAGCCGTACAGCTGTGGCAGGAGGTGGCGGGTCTGCCACCCGAGCGGATCCAGCGCCGCGGCATGGCCGACAACTACTGGTCGATGGGCATTCCAGGGCCGTGCGGGCCCTGCTCGGAGATCTACTACGACCGCGGCCCCGACTACGGCATCGAGGGCGGCCCGGAAGCCAACGAGGACCGCTACATCGAAATCTGGAACCTCGTGTTCATGCAGAACGAGCGCGGCGAGGGCACCAGCAAGGACGACTTCGAGATCCTCGGCCCGCTGCCGCGTCAGAACATCGACACCGGTATGGGAGTGGAGCGCATCGCCTGCCTGCTGCAGGGGGTGGACAACGTCTACGAGACCGACCTGATGCGGCCGGTGATCGACACGGTCGCCCGGTACGCGCCTCGCGGCTACGGCCAGGGCAACCACGACGACGACGTCCGCTACCGGGTCATCGCCGACCACTCCCGCACCGCGGCCATCATCATCGGCGACGGTGTAACCCCCTCCAACGAGGGCCGCGGCTACGTTCTGCGGCGGCTTTTGCGCCGAATCATCCGTGCGGCAAAGCTTCTCGGTATCGAGCGCCCAATTGTCGGGCAACTCATGGAGACCGTGCGCGACGCGATGGCCGCGTCCTATCCGGAGCTGGCGGCCGATTTCGACCGGATCAACCGCATCGCCATCGCCGAGGAGACCGCGTTCAATCGGACCTTGGCCTCCGGATCCAAGCTCTTCGAGGACGCCGCCGCCACCACCCGGTCGGCCGGCAAGACCGTGCTGGGCGGATCTGAGGCCTTCACGCTGCACGACACCTACGGATTCCCGATCGAACTCACCCTCGAAATGGCTGCTGAGGCGGGACTGACGGTCGACGAACTCGGCTTCCGCGAGCTGATGGCCGAACAGCGCCGCCGGGCCAAGGCCGACGCGGCCGCCCGCAAGCACGCCCACGCCGACCTGTCGGCGTTCCGCGAACTGGTTGACGCCGGCCCCACCGAATTCACCGGTTTCACCGAACTCAGCTCACCGGCCCGAATCCTGGGGATCTTCGTCGACGGCAAACGCGTCCCGGTGGTGGCCCACCACGCCCGGGTGCACTCCGAATCCGTAGCGCCGGAACGGGTCGAGATCGTGCTCGACCGCACCCCGCTCTACGCCGAGTCCGGCGGCCAGATCGCCGACGCCGGGACGATCACCGGCACCGGCTCCGGCGAGTCGGCAAAAGCCGCCGTCACCGATGTGCAGAAGATCGGCAAGACGCTGTGGGTGCACCGGGTCAACATCGAGTCGGGTGAGTTCGTCGAGGGCGACACCGTCGTGGCGTCGGTGGATCAGGGCTGGCGTCACGGCGCCACACAGGGCCACTCCGGCACCCACATGGTGCACGCGGCGCTGCGGCAGGTGTTGGGGCCCAACGCCGTACAGGCTGGCTCGCTGAACCGTCCGGGTTACCTGCGATTCGACTTCAACTGGCAGGGCGCTCTCACCGACACCCAGCGCACCCAGATCGAGGAGATCACCAACGAGGCGGTACAGGCCGACCACCAGGTGAACACCTTCGTCACCGAACTGGACAAAGCCAAGGCGATGGGGGCGATGGCGCTGTTCGGCGAGCAGTACCCGGACAAGGTGCGTCTGGTGGAGATCGGCGGCCCGTTCTCGTTGGAGCTCTGCGGCGGCACCCACGTCCGCAACTCCGCCCAGATCGGCCCGGTCACCATCCTCGGTGAGTCGTCGGTGGGTTCGGGGGTGCGCAGGGTGGAGGCCTACGTGGGTCTGGACTCCTTCCGCCACCTGGCCAAGGAGCGTGCCTTGATGGCGGGGCTGGCGTCCTCGCTGAAAGTGCCCTCCGAGGAGGTCCCGGCTCGGGTCGCGACCCTCGTCGACCGGCTCAAGGCGGCGGAGAAGGAACTCGAACGGGCGCGCCTGGCGGCGGCACGCGCGTCCGCAGGTAATGCCGCAACCACAGCGGAATCGGTGGGTAAGGTCCGTCTTGTGGCCCAGCAAATGCCAGCCGGGATGACTGCTGGGGATCTGCGCTCCCTGGTCGGCGACATCCGCGGCCGTCTCGGCTCGGACCCCGGGGTGGTGGTTCTGGTCGCCGAGGTACCCGGCGGCGACGGCCCGTCAGTTCCGTTCGTGGTCGCCGCCAACGACGCAGCCCAGGATGCCGGTGTTCGGGCCAGCGACCTGGTGGGCGTGCTGGCAGCCGCAGTCGGCGGCCGCGGCGGCGGCAAGGCCGACCTGGCGCAGGGCTCCGGTACGGACCCGTCCGGGATCAGTGCCGGACTGGCCGCAGTGCGGGCGGAGTTGGCCCGGAGTTGATGATGACTGACCGCCTTCCCGACCGGCCGGGGACCGACGACCCCGGGCGGGGCCGACGGTTCGGCGTTGACGTCGGTACGGTCCGCATCGGGGTGGCCCTGAGCGACCCGGACGGCATTCTCGCTACCCCGTTGGAGACCGTTCGTCGCGACCGTAACGGCGGGCATCTGCGCCGACTGGCCGCACTGGTGGCTGACAACGATGTCGTCGAGGTGGTGGTGGGGCTGCCGCGCACCCTGGCAGACCGGGCGGGAAGCTCCGCCCGGGACGCGGTGGCGCTTGCCGAGGAACTGGCCGGACGGATCAGTCCGGTGCCGGTCCGGTTCGCCGATGAGCGGCTTACCACCGTTGGTGCGGCCCGATCTTTGCGGGAGGCGGGTGTCCGCGCGAAAGATCAAAAAGGCAAAATCGACCAGGCTGCCGCTGTGGCAATCCTGCAGGGCTGGCTCGACCAACGCCGCAATGTGGCCCCGACAACAATCAACGCCGCGCCGCGGCTAGAGCGCTGAAAGAGTGAGATGCCCGACGACCTGAACCCCGAAGACGTGACGCCCCGTCGTGCCGCGCCGGAAGCCGTCGGCGTTCGAAGTCAGGGCACTGCCGAGGACAAACGCGGTATCCGACGCAACGGCCGCATCGCGGTCCTGATCGGATTGGCGCTCGCCGCGGCTCTGGCGATCTGGCTGCTGGGCCCCAAGCTTTCCGGCGGCCCGGAACTACCCTCCGATTACACCGGGGCGGGTAAAGAGGACGTCATCATCGAGGTCAAGCCGGGTGATTCCGGATCGGTCATCGCCCAGGACCTGGTGAACAAGGATGTCATCGCCGATGTCGGGATGTTCATCTCCGCGGCCTCAGGCAACGCTGAGTTGGCGGCCATTCAGCCCGGGTACTACAGGCTGCGCACCCAGATTCCGGCGGCGACCGCCGTGCAGAAACTGACCGACCCGAAATCGCGGGTGGGCAAGCTCGTCATCCCGGAGGGTAAACAACTCGACGACATCACCGCGGTCAGTTCGGGCGCAGTCAATCCGGGCATCTTCACGCTGATCGCCGATGCCAGTTGCGTGGAACTCAACGGGACCGAGAAATGTGTGTCCGCGGCGGATCTGAGGGCGGCCTCCGAGGAGGGGACGCTGGAGTCTTTGAGCGTGCCTGAATGGGCGGTCAAGGGGGCCGGCACGCAAGGCCAGAGCCATCGCCGCCTGGAGGGGCTGATCGCGCCGGGCACCTGGAACATCAATCCGTCGTCGTCGCCCAAGGAGATCCTGGCGAAGCTCGTCGGCGACAGCGCCGATCTCTACGTCAAGGGTGGCATCCTCGATGCCGCCCAGACGTTGAACATCTCGCCCTACGAAGTGCTCATCGTGGGTTCGCTGGTGCAGAAAGAGGCCCAGCCGGTGGACTTCGCCAAGGTGGCGCGCGTCATCTACAACCGGCTGGCCAGCGATTACGACCGGCTGGAGTTCGACTCCACCGTCAATTACCCGCTGGACCGCCAGGAAGTGGCGACCACCGACGAGGACCGCGCCAAGGTAACCGCGTGGAACACCTACGCGATGCCCGGCCTGCCCGCCACCCCGATCTGCTCGCCGGGGGCGGAGGCGCTGGCTGCGGCTGAACGTCCGGAGGCCGGTGACTGGCTGTACTTCGTCACCATCGACGCCCAGGGCACCACGCTGTTCACCAGCGACTACCAGGAGCACCTGGCCAACCGGGACAAGGCCCTCGACAGCGGGTTCCTCAACTCCGGGCGATGAACGCAGAGAAGAGCCCAATGCGGCCCGGGCGATGAACGCAGAGAAGAGCCCAATGCGGCCCGGGCGATGAACGCAGAGAAGAGCCCAATGCGGCCCGGGCGATGAACGCAGAG
>CAXNJA010000126.1:0-7163 GCA_964202555.1 Mycobacterium sp. | reverse complement strand
TCACCCACCCATTCCGTGACGTAACCGCCGCCCAGTCCCATGGTGAGCATGCCGTGTGCGATCGCGGTGTCCAGGCCCACCTGCTTGGCGATTTCGTCGTCCCAGTGGATGGGGTTGAGGTCTCCGGACACCCCGGCGTAGTTGACCAGGTCAGCTCGGGTCAGGGTGATGGTTCGTTCCGGTAAATCGTCGCCGACCTTGATCGAACTGAACTCACGCAGTGCCATCGTCGAAGCCACTCTCTCCACTCTCGTCACTCCGCCCGGCGAGCGTCGTGTAGTTCTCCTGGACTATGTCACCGTCGGAATTGGTGACGACGTTCTTGGTCACGATGATGTCGGTGCCGTGCGCCTGCCGGATCTCATGGAGGTACACGTCGCAGTGAAGCTTGTCACCTGCGACGACCGGTTTGTGGAATTTCAGCACCTGATCCACCTGAACGATCTGTTTGTCGGTGATCCCGATGCCGGCCGACTCGAACATCGCCAGTTGGGCGGTGTAGCTGAACACCGAGATGAACGTCAACGGTCCTACCACACCCCGGTAACCGAGATCGGCCGCGGCCTCGTCGCTCAGATGCGCGGGGGCGCTGGTCTGGACCGCGTGGGCGTACTCGCGAACCTTCTCCCGCTCGACCAGGTAGTAGCCGGGATATCGGTAGTGCGTCCCGACGAGTTTCTGGGAAAGCGCCAAGGTCAGCGAGACTCTTTGTGCGCCTGATGCTTGCCGCAGTTCGGGCAGAACTTCTTGATCTCGAGCCGGTCGGGATCGTTGCGGCGGTTCTTCTTGGTGATGTAGTTGCGGTTCTTGCACACTTCGCAGGCCAAGGTGATCTTGGGCCGCACATCAGTACTGGAGGCCACGTCAACTGCTCTCTTTCATCGTTCGTTTGCGTAGCGGTGGGGGGGCTCGATCCCCCGACCTCACGATTATGAGTCGTGCGCTCTAACCAGCTGAGCTACACCGCCGCGGTAGGAACGCCAGTCTGACCCCGATCACGAAAGTCCGACGAGCGTTCGCCGAGCCCCCTAACGGAATCGAACCGTTGACCTTTTCCTTACCATGGAAACGCTCTACCGACTGAGCTAAGGGGGCCACACCCGCGCCGCGGGCCGATAGAAGGCTACAGCGTGGCGCAGGGGGCGGCCAAACTACGGGGCCTGCGATCGCCGCGGGGCGCGGCAGTGAACAATTGCGACAGCCGATCGGCTGCACCGGCCCGGTCAACCCCAGCTTCGAGGAGCGGCACGTGCACCTCCTGTTCGTCTGTACCGGCAACATCTGTCGCTCCCCGACCGGCGAGCGGGTTGCCGCGGCTCTGAACGCGCATGATCCGATCACCGAGTTCCGGGCTTCCAGCGCCGGCACCCGCGCCGTGATCGCCCATCCGGTGCACCCGGAGGCAGCCCGCGTTCTCGCTGATTTGGGTGGGGACCCCGCCGACTTCGCGGCCCGGCAACTCACCGCGAAGATTGCCGCCGATGCCGATCTGGTGCTGGCCATGACCAGGGAACACCGCGACGCGGTTCTCGAACTCGCCCCGCGACAGCTCCGCCGGACCTTCACCCTCACTGAAGCCGCCGAACTGATCACTCAGTTCGATCCCGCGGAGTTCGCCGAACTAGCGTCGCTGCGCCCGCGACTGCGCGCCGATCAGGCCCCCGACGTCCCCGATCCGATCGGGCAGGACCCGGAGGTGTTCGACCGGGTGGGTGCCCAGATTGCCGAACTGGTTGCGCCGATCGTGGAGTTCTGCCGACGGGTGTCCTAGTCCGACGCGCCGGTTACCGATCTCGCCGAACCGCGAACCGGCCGGGCGGGCTTGGCGGCCGACCCCCGCCGGCTTTCCCCGGCCGTCGTTGCCTCGAACGTCGCGTCGGGCGCGGTCTCGGCGGCGGCGTCGGTCCGGGCTTGACCGCGGGTACGGCTGGGCCGTCGGTCCGGCGCGACGAGTGCGGGCTCTTCGGTGAGCGCGAGTTCCGACTGTTCGCCAGGCGCCGCATCGCCCGCGGCAGCGGGGGCGGTTTGGGCGGCGGCCGAGGCGATGAGCCGCGGTGTAGCGGCGGCCGGACGTGGCGGCAGTTCCTGGAAGCCGAAGAACCGTAACTCCGCGGACACCAGGTCATAACCGATGTCGACCATGTCATCGACATACGCACCGGTGATCGGCACGAAATCCAGCGGGGCGTGCACCAGTGCAGCGCCGTAATCGACAGTCGCCGCGACCGCCGGTTGGATGCCCTGGAAGTAATTGATGTTGATCTGAGCCGCGATCGGACCGCCGATCAGGGGCGTGAAATTGACCAGGTACGACACGCCGCCGACGACGTACTGCACCACCGGGGTGATGGCGTTGTAGATGTTCTGACCGATCCCGGCGAGTTGGACAGCGTGGATCTGAACCGTGGGCACCGCCATTGGCGCCGCCTCCGGTGCCGGCGCCACGACGGAACCGACGCCGACGGCGACCATCCCAGATGCCAACAACGGGCGCACCGAAACCTGCACCACATCTCCTCCTCGAGTCTGGCCATGGTAGCCGTGCCCAGACCGCGGCCACCGGCATAGGGTTGGCCTATGGCATCGGACCGTCTGTACTTCCGCCAACTGCTGTCCGGGCGTGACTTCGCCGCCGGCGACCCGATCGCCCAGCAGATGCGCAACTTCGCCTACCTGATCGGCGACCGGGAGACCGGCGACGCGGTGGTCGTGGACCCCGCATACGCCGCCGGTGACCTCCTTGACGCCTTAGAGTCCGACGGCATGGCGCTGTCCGGGGTGCTGGTCACCCACCATCACCCCGACCACATCGGCGGGTCGATGATGGGCTTCGAACTCAAGGGCCTGGCCGAGTTGCTGGAGCGGGTCAGCGTGCCGGTTCACGTCAACACCCATGAGGCGCAATGGGTTTCCCGAGTCACCGGCATCCCGATGAGTGATCTCACCACCCATCAACACGGCGACAAGGTCAACGTCGGCGACATCGAGATCGAGTTGCTGCACACCCCCGGCCACACCCCGGGCAGCCAGTGCTTCCTGCTCGACGGCCGGTTGGTCGCCGGGGACACCCTGTTCCTGGACGGCTGCGGGCGCACCGACTTCCCGGGCGGCGACGTCGACGAGATGTTCCGCAGCCTGCAGCAACTGGCCAACCTCTCCGGTGACCCGACGGTGTTCCCGGGCCACTGGTACTCGGTGGAGCCCAGCGCAAGCCTCTCGGAGGTCAAGCACAGCAACTACGTCTACCGGGTGTCCAACCTGGAGCAGTGGCGATCCCTGATGGGCGGCTGAGTAACGTCTTTCGGACACGAGACAAGGAGCACCGATGAGCGTGAGTTACCGCCGCGACGAGGCGATCGCCGTGATCTCCATGGATGACGGCAAGGTCAATGCGCTGGGCCCGGCCATGCTGGGCGAGATCAACGCCGCCTTGGACCGAGCCGAAAGCGACGACGCCGGCGCGGTGGTGATCGCCGGAAACCAGCGGGTGTTCAGCGGGGGCTTCGACCTGAAGGTATTCCGCTCCGGGGACGTGCAGGCCTCGATCGAGATGCTGCAGGCCGGTTTCGAGTTGTCGCACCGGCTGTTGTCATTCCGCAAGCCGGTCGTGGCGGCCTGCACCGGGCATGCGATCGCGATGGGGTCGTTCCTGGCGTGCAGCACCGACCACCGGATCGCCGCGCCGAGCTACAACTTTCAGGCCAACGAGGTGGCGATCGGGATGGTGCTGCCCTACCCCGCCCTTGAGGTGATGAAGTTGCGGCTGACCCGCTCGGCCTACCAGCAGGCGGTCGGGCTGGCCAAGACCTTCCTCAATGACACCGCGCTGGCCGGCGGCTGGGTGGATGAGTTGGTCATGCCGGATTTGGTGCTGGAGCGCGCCTGTGAGGCCGCCCAGGTCTTCGCCACCACCCTCGATGCCCGCGCACACCACGCCTGCAAGATGCGCGCCCGCCAGGAGACTCTGGACGCCATCCGGCATGGCATCGACAACATTCACACCGAGTTCGGGGCGTAATCCCGCGCTGGAATTCAAGGCCGCTGACGCCGGACGGTAGTCTGCGCACCATGAACATGCCCCGCGTCATCTTCATTTTCTCGGCCATCTTCGTCGTGCTGGGTGCCGCCCCCTACCTGCTCTCCGGCGCCGCATCGGTGACAGCACTCATCCCGGCGTTCTTCGGGTTGCTGCTGGCCGGTGCCGGTTTCCTGTCGCGGACCAACCTCAAGCTCGGCGGTCACATCGCCGCGCTGGTCGGTCTGCTCGGATTCCTGGGCACCGCCAGAAGTTTCACGAAGGTGCCGGCGCTGCTGTCCGGGGAGCCGGTCCAGCGCGCTACCGCGGTCGGGGTGCAGGCGGTGTTCGCCGTGCTGTGCCTGATCTTCGTGGCGCTGTGCGTCAAGTCGTTCATCGACACCCGCAAGGCCGCCACCGCACGCTAGAGCGCGGCCTCCCAGTCCAGGAGCCGGCGGGCCAGTTCCGGCCCGGCGTCCTCCTGGATGAAGTGGCCGGCGTTGATGCGGGCGTGCGGTTGCCCGGCCGCGCCGGGGATGTGGCTGATGAGCGCGCGGTCGGCCTTGCCCAGGATCGGGTCGCGTGTGCCGAACACGCACAGCACCGGTTTGTCCCAGCGGCCCAGCGCCGCCCAGGCCGCCCGGTTGGCAGGGATGGCGGGGTTGTCCGCTGAAGTGGGGACCAGTTGCGGGAAAGCCCGCGCCCCGGCTTGGTACCGCCGGTCCGGGTAGGGGGCGTCGTAGCCGGCGCGAACGGCACTGGACAGTCGGCGAACCGTTCCGACATCGACGATGCGCCCGGCGGGCAGCACCGGGGAGTACTTGGCGAAGCCGCGCCAGATGGAGAATGCTTTGGGCGTCGGCGACTCCGCGGTCGGCAGAAACCCATTGGCGATGAACAACTTTGCGAACCGGTCCGGGTGTTCGGCGGCGATCCGCAGTCCGATCAGCGAGCCCCAGTCCTGCACCACCACGGTGATATCCCGAAGATCCAGGGCGGTGACCCACGACGTGACCCAGTCGACGTGGCGCTGATAGGTGTAGTCCGCCAACTGAGTGGGCTTGTCGGAGCGGCCGAAGCCGATCAGATCCGGTGCGAGCACCCGGTGGCCGGCGGCGGCCAGCGGGCCAATCATGGTGCGGTAGAGGTAACTCCATGTCGGCTCCCCGTGCAGCAACAGCACCGGCGAGCCCCCGCGCGGCCCCTCGTCGAGGTAGTGCATCCGCAGCGGCGGCGCACCCGGTGCGGTGACGTCCAGATAATGCGGCTCGAACTGGTAGCCCTGAAGGTTGTCGAAACGCGAGTCTGGGGTGCGAAGGAAGTCCACACCCGTCACGCTATCTGAGCGAGTGCGCTTCGGACCGGGTCCAGATGTCGCCGTCGAGGTGACCGGGCAGCCTCGCCTCCTCGGCGATGAACACCGGGTCCTCACCGGCTTCACTCTGAAGGTGGTAGTCACGCAGGGCGGCGAACGCCCACTTGCCGAGCAGGATGATCGCGATCAGGTTGACGATCGCCATCAAGCCCATCGACACGTCGGCAAGGCCCCACACCGCGTCCAGCCTGGCCAGCGCCCCGATCCCGATGGCGATCAGCACCAGCACCCGGAACACCGTGATGGCCTGCTTCTTGGCCCCGAGGAAGAACAGGTTCACTTCGGCGTAGACGTAGTTGCCCAGCACCGAGGAGAAGGCGAACACGAACACCAGGAAGGTCATCAGCCAGGTCGTCCAGGAACCGAGGCTGGCCGAGACCGCCGCCTGGGTCAGCGATGCCCCGGCCATCTTGGTGGGGGAGCTCGGGTCGTAGACCGCGGGCCCGGACACCAGGATGATGAAAGCCGTTGCGGTGCAGACGATCATGGTGTCGACGAAGACCCCGAGCGACTGGATCAGACCCTGCTTGACCGGGTGGGAGACCGTCGCGGTCGCGGCGACGTTGGGGGCGCTGCCCATGCCGGCCTCGTTGGAGAACAGGCCGCGTTTGACGCCGTTGAGCATGGCGGCCGCGATTCCGCCGGCGAAGCCGCCCGCCATCTCCTGGATACCGAAAGCCCCGCCGATGATCTGGGTGAACACGCCGGGGATGCGGGTGAAGTTCAGTGCGATGATCACGAAGGCGAGCAGCACGTAGGCCGCGGCCATCAGGGGCAGCACGACTTCGGCGACCTTGGCGACGCGGCGCACACCGCCGAAGAGCACTGGCGCGGCCAGCAGCACCAGGCCGATGGTGGTGTAGTGCTGCTCGATGTGGTGGGTGGTGTTGAGGACGTCGGCGATGGCGTTGGCCTGCACCATGTTGAAGGCGAACCCGAAGGTGAACACCAGTAGCACCGCGAAGACCATCCCGCCGGCCCGAGACCCTAAGCCGCGCTGGATGTAGTAGGCCGGACCGCCGCGGAAGGTGCCGTCGCCGGCACGGACTTTGAAGATCTGGGCCAGCGTCGCCTCGATCAGGGCGGTGGCCATGCCGATCAGCGCGACCACCCACATCCAGAAAATCGCCCCGGGCCCGCCGACGGTCAGCGCGATCGCCACGCCGGCGATGTTGCCGGTTCCGACCCGGGAGGCCAGACCGACGCAGAACGCTTGAAACGACGAGATACCGCCGTCACCGATGCGGGAGTTGAAGAGTTGGCCGACCATCCGCCGGAAGTAGCGGAACTGAACGAACCGCGTCCTGACGGTGAAGTAGATGCCCGCCGCGACCAGCAAGTACACCAGCACGTAGGTGTAGAGCACCTTGCTGATCGGATCGATCAGCGTCTCCTGAAGGTAAATGAAGTCCATGTCGCCTCCGGTCAACGATCTGGGCATCGTGCCACTTGTCTGCCGGATGTGCAGCGCAATGCGTCCGCCGGAGCGAACCGGGAAGTCCCCTAGGGTGCGGGCGCGGTGAGGGCTTCGGGCCCCGGCGACGGGGGCGCGTTACGCGGCGAGAGCGCACTGCCCTTCACCCAGTCGCTATACGGAATCGACCAGTCACCACCCTGGCCCAGGGTCACAGGCGGGCCGCCGGTGTAGAGGACCTCGACGATGTCACCGGGTTGCGCCTGATCGAAGTAGAACTTGGCGTTGTCGAGGTTGAGGTTCAGGCAACCCGAGGACATGTTCGTGTTGCCCTGGGCCCACAGGGTGTCGTCGAGGTG
>CAXNJA010000125.1:0-7243 GCA_964202555.1 Mycobacterium sp. | reverse complement strand
GACCTCGGGCTGGAGATCTTCGATTGGCTGGAGGTCGTCGACTTCGGCGACGCCTACTGCCCGCACGGCCTGACCGAGCAGTCCCACGCCAACATTCACCAACGGGTACACGCCATCGCCTCGCGGGGGATCGTGCCGGTGATCCTCGGTGGTGATCACTCCATCACCTGGCCGGCCGCCACCGCTGTGGCCGACGTGCACGGCTACGGAAACGTCGGGATCGTGCACTTCGACGCGCACGCCGACACCGCCGACATCATCGAGGGCAACTTGGCCAGCCACGGCACCCCGATGCGCCGCCTGATCGAGTCCGGCGCTGTGCCCGGCACGCACTTCGTCCAGGTTGGCCTACGCGGCTACTGGCCGCCGCAGGACACCTTCGAGTGGATGCAGCAGCAAGGCATGACCTGGCACACCATGCAGCAGATCTGGGATCTCGGCTTCAAGGAAGTGATGCGCCGCGCGGTCGGCGAGGCGCTGGCCAAAGCTGAAAAGCTTTACGTATCAGTGGATATCGACGTTCTCGATCCGGCGCACGCGCCGGGCACCGGCACCCCTGAACCGGGCGGTATCACCAGCGCGGACCTGCTGCGGATGGTCCGCCAACTGTGCCACGAGCACGACGTGGTCGGGGTCGATGTGGTCGAGGTGTCCCCGGCCTACGACCACGCCGATCTGACCGTCAATGCCGCCCACCGAGTTGTGTTCGAGGCGCTGGCCGGAATGGCGGCCCGCCGCCGCGACGCCGCGCACGCCAAGCCTGGACCGCCTTCGCCGCTGGCGCCCTAATCAGTCTGCGACGCCGAGCAGGGCCCCGCGCAGCAGATGCATGGCGACGGTGGTGGACCTCTCCCTGACGTCGGCCCGCTCCCCCGGCACGCGCACACACCGCGTCACCGTCGGCCCGCCGGCAACCTGGACGCAGAACCACACTGTTCCAACCGGCTTGTCCTCGGTGCCTCCGCCGGGCCCGGCGATGCCGGTGATGGCAACCGCGGTGTCCGCGCCGAACCGGTCCAAGGCGCCGACGGCCATCGCCTCGGCAACCTCGGCGGACACCGCTCCGCACTCAGCGATCAGTGCGGCATCCACGCCGAGCAATCCGACCTTGGCCTCGTTGGCGTAGGCCACCACCCCGCCGGCAACGTAGCCCGAGGACCCCGCGCGGTCGGTGAGCCGGGCGGCGAGCATCCCGGCCGTGCACGATTCAGCGGTGGCTATCTGCCGGCCCGCCAGCAGTCCGGCCACCTGCTCATCGACGGTCGAGCCGTCCTCGGAGAAGATCGCTGCGCCGTGCCGCTCCCGCACCAGATCCATCAGCGCCCGGTAGGCGGCTTCACTTTCGGGTTCGTAGCGGGTGACCATCTCGAGTTCACCGCGGCGCAGGCAGGTGGTGATCTCCAGGCCGGGGAAGCCGGGAAGGGTCTGCTCGGCGGTCCGCAATGTCTCGGCCAGCCCCGACTCCGCCACCCCGAACATCCGGACGGTGTCCTGCCGATAAGCGGTGCGGCCGGCGATTGCCTGCTGCACCTCCTCGGTCGCCAACGCCGCCGTCCACATGCCCTGCAACTCCTTCGGCGGGCCGGGAAGCACGATCACCGTCGGAGTGCCGGCGACCACGACCCCCGGCGCGGTGCCGACCGGGTCGAGTACCGCCGCCCCGTCGGGGACCATGGCCTGCTTGCGGTTGGCGGCCCGCACCGCCTCGACGTCCATGTCCGGGAAGCGGGCCATCCAGCGGGCGACGATTGCGGCGATCTTGGCCTCCATCGCCTCATCGACGATGAGTTCTCGGCCGCAGAAGCGGGCCACCGTGCTCACCGTCATATCGTCGGCGGTGGGTCCCAGTCCGCCGGTGGTCACGATGAGGTCCACGTTCTCCGATCGCAGGAACCGCAACTGTGCCTCGATGTCGGCCGGACGGTCGCCGCAGATGGTGATGTGCGCCAATTCCACGCCCAGTTCCAGCAGCCGATCGGCCACCCATGGACCATTGCGGTCGGTCACCCGGCCGGTCAGCACTTCGGTTCCGGTGACCACGATTCCTGCGCGTGCGCTCATCGACTACGAGACTACGGCGGATCCCGCGGCCGGCTGCTACCGGCGCAGCGGAGTCGCTGCGGCGAACTCCGCGGTCCGCCCGCCGGATTGCCACCGGTACCAGCGCTGCCAGCGGCTGAGTCCGAACCGCTGCCAGCGCTCATCCACGCCGGGCACAATCCGCCTGGCCACCTCGACACCGGCGACAAACGGGGCCCGCGCCAGGAGCAGCGCCATCCCCAGTCCCGGCGAGGGCAGGTCGTAGCGGCGGCGGTTCCACGGGAGCATGAACAGGCCCGAATAGCCGGCTTGCAGGCGGTAGTGATACCCGGCCCGCAACCGTTCGACGCCTCGGTCGCCGGGCTTGGGGGCGAATGCCGGAACGAAGGATTCGACCAGTTCGCTTCCGATCGCCGCCGAGTCATAGCTGCGCGCCGAGTCAGCCATGAACAGAATCCGCCAGGCGTCCATCACTGTCTCGGGGAAGTAGCCGTCGCACCTTACGCCGACCAGGTGGCCGCAATACCGGTTGAAATGCAGCACCGCCCGTACCTCCCGCGGTGAGGTGAGGAAACCGAGCGCGGTCAGCCCCAGCGCCGGGGCAACGCTCCCGCCAAGCAGGGTGAGCAGCATCGCAGACTGGCTGATCGGCAGGCCCAGCCGCTCACCGTCCCACTCCGGGTGCTGCTTGACCCGCGCGCGCACGCTGACATGCATGATCCGCACATGCAGGGAAATGGCGCGGGCCACCGAACCGGGATGTAACACCGCGCCGGGTTGACTGACCTCCAGCCACCACCGCGTGGTTTCCATGTAGCGGTGCAGCGCCCGGTCCCCGGCGTAGCCCCCGGACAGCGAAAGCGGCAGCGCCAGCCAGCTTTCGGTGTAGGTGTCCATCGTTCCGGCGTTACCAACCGCACCCAATGCGTAGGCCCATCGCCGCCAGACCGCGGCGCCCTCCTCGACCATGTCGGGATCGACCCAGTCGGGCAACCGCTCGAAGTCCTCGATGAGCGCGCGAAGCGATTCAGGGGCGTCGGGAACGCTGTCGAGGCCCTCGCGCAGGGCCCGTTCGACAAGTTCGCGGGCCCGGCGCGCACCGAGTTCGCCGTGATAGGTCTCGGCGACGAAGCGCTCCGCGATCGGGTCGCCCGCGCTCAATCCGGCCTTGAATGCGGCGCCGACGTCATCGGAGGGGAACAGGTCAGGGCCGGCCAGTCGCAACACCGCGTTGCGCAGCCGGGCATGCGAGGTCCCCGCCCTGGCCGCCGGGAACCGGAACGCCGTCGGCCTGTCGGTGTCAGACACCCCAGCCGGCGGCGCCGGGGGCGCGCACCACCAGTGGGACGGCCGGGAAACAGGCCGCCAGTTCCGAACGTGATCTGCGCAACGCCGCGGTACCGTAGCCCTTCTTGCGGTGTTCCGGATGAATCCAGATCCGCACATTGACCTCTCCCCCAGAGAGCTCGCCGAACACCATGCCCACCTTCTCGTCGCCATCGACGGCGATGAACCATGCCGCCTCCTCAGCCCGCAAACGCTCTCGAGCCGAACGGATTTCGTCCTCGAGACTCCCCGCCGGGGAGCCGGAGCCGTCACCGGCCGCACCCACCTCGTGGGTCCGCACCGCGAAGATGTCAACGTCAATGCCGTCGGAGAACGGCCGCAGCCGCAGGGTGTCGTCAGTGCTGGCCGGCCGTTCGGTCGCGGTGAAGCTCAACTGGCTATTGAGGTCGTCGAGTTCGGCCGCGATGTGCCGGCGCGACTCCTTAGTGAACTGATCCAGGCGCATGCCCATCAGTGCCTCGCTGCCGACCCGCGGAGTGCCCAGCAGTTCGGTGACGGCGTCGATCGCCGCCGCCCGGTCGGTGGAGTCGACGATCGCGTCGACCAACTCGTGCCGGCGTTCCAACGCAACGAGCAAGGCGTCGGCGATTGCGCGGCGGGTGACGGTGCGGTCTTGGTCGGTCATGGACTAAGCGTAATCACTCCAGGGCGGGAAGGTGATGACAAGAACTTCCCGCAGCGCCCGGGTTTGCAGCCGGAGCCCTACCTGCGACAGGGTTCAGATAAACACGCCTGGCCCGGGGACCCCCACCTGCAGTCGTGGGTGGCCTACATTCGGTGGGGCAACACGACGCGGAAGGAACCCCCTTGCTGGAGCGCACCCTGGTGGTGGCCGCGGCACTTGTCAGCGCGGTGTTCATCGCCATCGGGATCGTGGTGCGCCAGCGGGCCACCATGGATGTGCCCGAGGATCAGGGCGTCAGCACGGTGATGCTGATGACGCTGCTGCGTCGGCCGCTGTGGTGGGCAGGGACCGGCGCGGCGGTCACCGGCTATGCATTCCAGGCGGTCGCGCTGGCTTTCGGTTCGCTGACGCTCGTCGCTCCCCTGCTGGTGTCAGCGTTGCTCTTCGCGCTGCCGCTGAGCGCCCGACTGGCCGGGCGCAGCGTGACGCGGGTGGAGTGGGTCTGGGCGCTGGTGTTGACGGTGGCGCTGGCGGTGTTCGTCGCGCTGGCGCGCACCGCGCCTGGCGACTACGAGGGGTCCGAGGGACCCGCGGTGATCGTGGCCGCCGTGGCGTTGGTCGCCGCGGTCTGCACCCTCCCGCTGGCGATCCGGCTCTCGGGTTGGCGGCGGGCGCTGCTACTGGCCACCGCGGTGGGGGTTCTCTTCGGCGTGCTGGCGGTGCTGACCAAGATCGTGATGAACACCGTGACCCAGGGCCATGCCGCACGACTGCTGGTCTCACCGGTCGCCTATCTGCTCTTGCTGGTCGGGGTGGCCGCGACGCTGCTGCAACAGTCGGCGTTCCACGCCGGCTCGCTGCGGGCCTCGGTGCCCGCCATGCTGGTTCTGGAGCCGATCGTCGCCGTCCTGCTGGGGCAGGTGATCCTCGGTGAGCACCTCACGGTCAGTCCGCCGACTGCCGTCGTCCTCGGGATGGCACTGGCCGCGATGGCCGCCGCCACCATCACGCTGGGCCGCGACGAAGGCGCCTACGAGGAGGAGTTGGAGGCGGGCCGCAAGACCCAGGCGGCACGGCGGTCGACCCGATGAATACGGCCCCGGATCCGCTGACGCAGATCGCAGCGAGTCCGTCCGGCCCCACAGTCGGGGCGTTCTTCGACTGCGACGGGACGTTGGTGGACGGCTTCACCGCAGTCGCCCACGCCGGCGACCGGATCCGCCGCGGGCAGGCCCGCCCCGGCGAGGTGTTCGGGGTGGTGGAGGCCTCCCTGCGTTACAAGCTGGGCCGCATGCAGTTCGAGCGCCTCCTGGTGCGGGCCACCGAATACCTGCGGGGGGAATCCCTCGAGGAACTCGATGAGATCGGCGAACGGCTGTTCGCCGAGCAGGTGGTGCACAAGGTGTATCCGCTGATGCGCCAGATCGTCGAGGCGCACCGCGAGCGCGGACACACCCTGGTGCTCAGTTCCTCGGCGTTGACGATTCACGCCGCACCTGTGGCCCGGGCATTGGGTATCCCACACGTGCTGTGCAACACCTTCGAGCTCGACAGCGAGGGACTGCTCACCGGCAGGATCGCCAGGCCGATCGTGTGGGGTCCGCAGAAAGCCGCTGCAGTGCAACGCTTTTCCGCCGCGAACGGGGTGGAGGTGCGGCAGAGCTACTTCTACGCCGACGGTGACGAGGATGCCGCACTGATGAAACTGGTCGGGCACCCGCGCCCGGTCAACCCACGTCCGGGACTGGCGGCACTGGCTGCCCGCGAACGGTGGCCGGTGCTGCGGATCAGCGTGCCCGGTCAGCGGGGGACGGCCGACGCGTTGGCGCACCTGCCGACATTAGGCAAGGCGGCGTTGGGCGCTGCGTTCAGTGCGGTCGCACTGCGGGGCCGACGACGCCGCTGAGATCACAGTGCTCGGTGTGGCACGTCGGCGATCAGGCCACCGTCGACGACGTACTCCGAACCGGTGGAGAACGACGACTCGTCGCTGGCCAGGAACACCACAAAGGTGGCGACTTCGTCGGGAGTTCCCGGCCGCCCCATCGGCGCCTGAACGATGTTGTCCGGCAAGTGCTTTGTCATCGGGGTACGGATGAACCCCGGGTGGATGGAGTTCACCCGGATGTTCTCCGGGGCCAGTTCCAGGGCCGCCGATTTGGTCAATCCGCGCAGTCCCCACTTCGAGGCGACGTAACTGTGCGCCCACACCGCACCGCGCATTCCTTCGATGGATGAGACGTTGATGATGGACCCTGCACCGGCGGCGATCATCGGCTCGATCACGGCCTGGATGCCGCGCATCGGGCCGGTCAGGTTGACGTCGAGCACCTTCTGCCACCGGGTGAGGTCGGCGGTCTTGAGGGGAGCCGCCTGCACGATGCCGGCGTTGTTCACCAGAACGTTGAGCTTGCCAAAGGCGTCTACCGCGGTGTCGACCGCCGCCTTCCAATCCTCGGCGCTGGTGACGTCGAGGTGGACGTAGCGGGCGGCCTCCCCCAACTCTTCGGCGAGTTTTCCGCCCTCATCGTCGAGAATGTCGCCGATCACCACCTTGGCACCCTCGGCCACCAGCATCCGGGCGTCGGCGGCCCCCATACCGCGGGCCCCGCCGCTGATCAATGCCACTTTGTCGGCTACGCGTCCCATGGGTCGTCAGGGTACCGGCAGCACCTGCCCCCGCCCGCCGCGAGCGTGCGTGTCGGAACGCCGACACGCCGCTCTGGCCGTGACCGGTACGCACGCTCGCGGCAGGCCTGTGGCTGAACCTCTTGCGACCTCTTGCGCTCGGCGCCGCGGTGGCATAGGAGAGACGGATGGCCATTCGCGTCGTAAACATCGGAACCGGAAATGTCGGCCGGCTGGCACTGGCCGAACTCATCGAGAACGGCTCCTACCGTGTGCAGATCACCGGTGAACCGTCCTACACCGTCGACATCTGCCCGACCAGCAGCCACGGCGACCACAACCACGCCGCCATCGCGGGTGCCGCCGCACGCATCATCAATGCCATCCCCGCGGTGGTTGCCGCACCGCCCGGCATCCGCACCACGCTCGACCCTGCCGTTGGTCTCGCCGGTGCGGCTGTTCGACAAGCGCTGAGCCCGGCAGCGGGTTTCATGGGCCGATGAACGAGTACCCGTACCCGTATCCGCCGTTGACGTACTGCGACAGGCACACCGCCCGCCAGACCCGGCCGCCGACGCTGCAGTTGAGAATCGCCGTCTGGTC
>CAXNJA010000124.1:0-7543 GCA_964202555.1 Mycobacterium sp. | reverse complement strand
ATCCTGGCGTTTCTCACCTACGGCTTGCGGGTGTTGCTCAGTGACGCCATGGTCGAGGAGTTCAACCGCTACGGGCTGGCCAGATTCCGGCGGCTGACCGG
Source organism: Mycobacterium sp. (assembly GCA_964202555.1). Taxonomy (GTDB): domain Bacteria; phylum Actinomycetota; class Actinomycetes; order Mycobacteriales; family Mycobacteriaceae; genus Mycobacterium. The sequence goes on along the minus strand of CAXNJA010000124.1, from coordinate 7,442 downwards.
GGCGGTCGAGGTGCTCGGGGCGATCGGCCTCATCCTCGGGTATTTCGTGCCGGGCCTGACTGTGGCCGCTGCGGGCGGTTTGGTACTGCTCATGGCGCTGGGCATGGCCGTGCGCTTCCGGTCCGGGGACTCACTGGCCGAGGCCCTCCAGGCCCTTGCCATGTTGCTGTTGAACCTGTTCATTCTCGTCTACGCGCTGAAATTCGCCGGACGATAGGCGCCACCGGCCGGCCAGTAGGCTTGGATCCCATGATTGGTGTCGAACGCGTCGGCGATGTGACGACGATCGAGTTGCAGCGACCACAGCGGCGTAATGCGCTGAACACTGAACTCGCGGACGCGTTGCGGGAGGCGGTGGAAAAGGCCGCCGCCGACAAGGCGCGGGCCATCGTGCTGACCGGGGCGGGCACGGTTTTCTGTGCCGGCGCCGATCTCTCCGGCGACGTGTTCGCAGCCGACTTCCCGGAAAAGGCGATCGCGCTCAACAAGGCGATCGACGCCGTCCCTGTTCCGGTCATCGGGGCCATCAACGGCGCGGCCATCGGTGCCGGCGTACAGCTGGCCATGATCTGCGACCTTCGGGTTGTCGCGGCGGACGCCTACTTCCAGTTCCCAATCGCCAGATACGGCCTGGCACTGGACAACTGGAGTATCCGCAGGCTGTCCTCACTGGCCGGCCACGGCCGGGCGCGCGGCATGTTGCTGGCAGCCGAGAAGCTGGACGCCCAGACCGCACTGATGACCGGGATGGCCAACCGGATCGGTGACCTGGCCGATGCTCAGGCCTGGGCCGCCGAGATCGCTGCCCTCGCGCCGCTGTCGCTGCGGCATTCCAAGCGGGTTCTCAACGACGACGGGGCCTATGAGGATCAGAGCCCCGAGCACAGGGATCTCTTTGACCGGGCCTGGGCCAGCAACGACGTGATCGAGGCGCAGATGGCCCGGCTGGAGAAGCGCGCCGCCCAGTTCCGGGGAGCCTGAGGCAATGCCCGGCCTGCCCGACCTGACCACGATCCTGCCCGGCGGCAAGGCCGCGCTGCGTTTCGCCCTCGGCAGCGCTTCGCTGGCCGCCGGCGGTTGGGTGCTGCAGGCTCTACGCGACGCTCCGGCGGCGCTGGGTGCCAGTCCGGCGGCCATCCAAGCCGCAGCCGAGGGGTCGCCGAACTACCGCGGCGGGGTGTTTCACAATCTGGAGCCTTCGTCACCGATCAAATTGGATGCCGAAGAGAATCGGATGCTTCTCTTCGAGGTCCTCGCCAACCGCAGTGCGAGCCTGCCCACGGCGGGCATCCCGATGGCCGAGCCGGCCTCCCGCGCGAAAGCCGCGCCGCTGGCGGCGACCTGGCTCGGGCACGCCACCGCGCTGGTGGAGATTGACGGTTTCCGGCTGCTCACCGATCCGGTGTGGAGCGAGCGGTGCTCTCCGTCGCGGTCGATCGGTCCCCGCCGGCTGCACCCGCCACCGCTGCCGATGGAGGCGTTACCGGCGCTGGACGCGGTGGTGATCAGCCATGATCACCACGATCATCTCGATATGTTCAGCATCCGTCAGTTGGCGCGAACTCAGCGGGCGGTGTTCGTGACACCGTTGGGGGTAGGCGCGCATTTGAGGGAATGGGGCATCCCGGCAGCCCGGATCGTCGAACTGGACTGGGGCTCGTCCCACACCATCGACGACCTGACCCTCACCTGCACTCCCGCCCGGCATTATTCGGGGCGATTCCTGTCGCGCAACAACACGCTCTGGTCGTCGTGGGTGTTCACCGGACCCAAGCACCGCGCCTACTTCGGCGGCGACACCGGCTACACGGCCAGTTTCGCCGACATCGGCGCCCAGCACGGGCCGTTCGACCTGACAGTGCTGCCGATCGGGGCCTACAACAAGAACTGGCCGGACATCCACATGAACCCCGAGGAGGCGGTGCGGGCCCACCGCGACCTCAACACCGCCGGTGGCGGTGTGCTGCTGCCGATCCACTGGTGCACCTTCCGGCTGGCCCCGCACCCTTGGGCCGAGCCCGCCGACCGGCTGATGGTGGCGGCAACCGCCGATGATGTCGACATCGCGGTACCGCGCCCGGGTGGGCGGGTGGTGCCCGCCGGAAGCGCTCCGGTCGAGCCGTGGTGGCGGATTTGACCCGGGTGGCGGCGGCCCGTCGCGCCGAAGTGGTCGGGTGGGTCGGCGCCTTGGTCATGTCGTTGACGGCCTGCACCGGTACCACAACCGGGCCCGCTCCAGGACCGGGTCCATCCGACGAGCCACCGCAAGCCGTTGCTGCTATGCCGTTGCCGGACAACGCCGTCGACAACGCCGTCGCTCAACTGGACCGCATCGCAGCGGAGTTGATGACCGACTCCGGGATACCCGGGATGGCCGTCGCCGTGGTGCACGGCGGGAAGACCGTGTATGCCAAGGGTTTCGGTGTCCGAGACACCCGAACCGGCGAGAAGGTCGACCCCGACACGGTTTTCCAACTCGCTTCACTGTCCAAGCCGATCGCCGCCACCGCGGTCGCCCACCAGGTCGGAGCCCGCGCTGTCAGCGGGTGGGACACCCCGATCGAGGCCCACTTGCCATGGTTCGCCCTATCCGACCCGGCGGTGACCAGCATGCTCACCGTTGCCGATCTGTTCGCGCACCGCTCCGGGCTGCCCGACCATGGCGGCGACATCCTCGAGGACCTCGGTTACGACCGCCGTGCGGTTCTGGAAAGGCTGCGCTGGCTACCGCTGGCCCCGTTCCGAACCTCTTACGCCTACACCAACTTCGGGGTCACCACCGCCGCGGAGGCGATCGCCGCAACCGCCGGCAAGTCGTGGGAGGACCTCAGCGAGCAGGTGCTCTACCGCCCGTTGGGCATGGCGTCGACCAGTTCCCGCTTTGCCGACTACCAGGACCGCCCCAACAAGGCTGTCGGGCACGTCCAGGTCGATGGCAGCTACCAACCGCGCTACACCCGCAACGCCGATGCCCAGTCGCCGGCCGGGGGAGTCAGTGCCTCGGTCAACGACCTGACGCACTGGCTGGCCATGGTGCTGGCCGGCGGTAGCTACAACGGTGACCGGGTCGTGGATTCCTCCGCACTGCTGGCCGCGCTGACGCCGCAGATGGTCTCCAGCCCGCCGGGCGACCCCGCCATGCGGTCAGGTTTCTACGGGTACGGGTTCAACATCAGCACCTCGGCTGCCGCGCGGATGCAGTACAGCCACTCCGGTGCCTTCGCACTCGGCGCGGGCACCAATTTCGTCATGATTCCCGCAGCGGACGTCGCGATCGTCGCTCTGACCAACGCCACGCCGGCCGGGGTGGCCGAGACGATCACCGCTGAATTCACCGACCTGGTTCAGTTCGGCGAGGTGCGCGAGGACTGGCGCAGGCTCTACGCCGGGGCGTTCGCCGGCATGGACCGGCCGTTCGGTGAAATGGTCGGCAAACAGCCACCCGCAGATCCGGCACCGCCGCGGCCGCTGCCGTCCTTCGTCGGCAGCTACGCCAATGACTACTGGGGTCCGGCGACGGTAAGCGTCTCCGGCGGCACGCTGACCGTGTCACTGGGGCCGCGCCCGGAGGTCTATCGGCTGAAGCACTGGGACGGCGATGACTTCGTTTTCGATGTGACGAGCGAAAACGCCCCGCCCGGAAGCGTTTCGAAGGCGGTTTTCAACGGCGACCGGCTGACGCTGGAGTACTTCGATCAGGACAGGATGGGAACCTTTACACGATGAGCGCAGCCCGATGACCGTCAGTATCACCACCGGCCTCTCCGACGCCGAGGTCGCCGCCCGGATCGCCGACGGTAAAACCAACGACGTTCCCAGTCGCGCCTCGCGCAGCGTTGGCGAGATCGTGCGCGCGAACGTCTTCACCCGCATCAACGCCATCCTCGGGGTGCTGCTGGTAATCGTGCTGGCCACCGGATCGCTGATCAACGGCTTGTTCGGACTGTTGATCGTCGCCAACAGCGCGATCGGCATCATCCAGGAACTGCGGGCCAAGAAGACCCTGGACAACCTTGCCATCGTCGGGCAGGCCAAACCGAAGGTGCGCCGTCAGTCCGGCACCGCCGAAATGCTGCCCAACGAAGTCGTGATCGACGACGTCATCGAACTGGGCCCCGGCGACCAGATCGTCGTCGACGGCGAACTGCTGGAAGCGGCCACCCTGGAAATCGACGAGTCGCTGCTCACCGGCGAGGCCGACCCGATCGCCAAGGGGGAAGGCGATCAGGTGCTGTCGGGCAGCTTCGTGGTGGCCGGCACCGGCGCCTACCGCGCCACCAAAGTCGGCCGGGAGGCCTACGCGGCCCGGCTGGCCGAAGAGGCCAGCAAGTTCACCCTGGTGAAGTCCGAACTGCGCAACGGAATCAACAAGATCCTGCAGTTCATCACCTACCTGCTCATCCCGGCGGGGCTGCTCACCATCTACACCCAGCTGTTCCTGACCGGAGTCGGTTGGCGGGAGTCGGTGCTGCGGATGGTGGGTGCGTTGGTGCCCATGGTCCCCGAAGGTCTGGTGCTGATGACCTCGATCGCGTTCGCGGTCGGGGTGGTCCGGTTGGGCCGCCGGCAGTGTCTGGTGCAGGAACTCCCCGCCATCGAGGGCCTGGCCCGGGTCGACGTGGTGTGCGCCGACAAGACCGGCACCCTCACCGAGAACGGGATGCGGTTCGCCGAAGCCAGGGCGCTCGCCGGCGCACCTGGAGAGGCCGGAGAGGTCAGCGCCGAGCAGATCGGCACGGTGCTGGCCGCGCTGGCATCCGATGATTCCCGCCCCAACGCCAGCATGCAGGCCATCGCCGAGGCCTACCCGCAGGCACCCGGTTGGACCGCCACCGCGACGGCGCCGTTCAAATCCGCCACCAAGTGGAGTGGCGCCTCCTTTGCCGACCGGGGGGCTGACCGCGGCAACTGGGTGATCGGTGCCCCCGACGTGCTGCTGGAACCCGGATCCCCGGCGGCCGCCGAGGCCGAGGAGATCGGCGCGCAAGGCCTGCGCGTGCTGCTGCTGGGATCCTCCGACCGCAGCGTCGACAGCGCCGACGCCCCCGGCCGGGTGACCCCGGTCGCCCTGGTGGTCCTCGAGCAGCGGGTCCGGCCCGACGCCCGCGAGACCCTGGATTACTTTGCCTCCCAGCATGTCTCGGTCAAGGTCATCTCCGGGGACAATGCGGTGTCGGTAGGTGCGGTGGCCGGCTCGCTGGGGCTGCACGGCCAAGCCATGGACGCCCGGGAACTTCCCACCGAACCCGACGCGCTCGCCGACACCATGAACGCCTATACCACCTTCGGTCGGGTCCGCCCGGATCAGAAGCGGGCCATGGTGCACGCCCTGCAGTCCCGCGACCACACCGTCGCCATGACCGGCGACGGTGTCAACGACGTGCTGGCCCTCAAAGACGCCGATATCGGCGTGGCGATGGGCTCGGGCAGCCCGGCCTCCCGGGCGGTAGCCCAGATCGTGTTGCTGGACAACAAGTTCGCGACCCTGCCCTACGTGGTCAGCGAAGGCCGCCGGGTGATCGGCAACATCGAACGGGTCTCCAACCTGTTCCTGACCAAAACGGTGTACTCGGTGCTGCTGGCCCTGCTGGTCGGAGTGGCCAGCCTGGCGTCGCACGTGCTGCACACCGATCCGCTGCTCTACCCGTTCCAGCCCATCCACGTCACGATCGCCGCGTGGTTCACCATCGGGATTCCGGCGTTCGTCCTGTCGCTGGCACCCAACAACGAGCGCGCCCGCTCCGGTTTCGTCCGGCGCGTCATGACCGCCGCACTGCCCGCCGGCGCAGTGGTCGGGATCTCGACGTTCGTCTCCTACCTGCTGGCCTACCCGGGTCGCGACGGCAGCACGGTGCAGCAGACCCAGGCCTCCACGGCGGCGTTGATCACCCTGCTGATCGGGGCCATCTGGGTGCTGGCCGTGGTGGCGCGGCCCTACCAGTGGTGGCGGATAGCGCTGGTCGCCTCCTCCGCGGTGGGCTACCTGGTGATCTTCGCCCTGCCGATAGCCCGGGAGAAATTCATGCTGGATCCGTCGAACTCCGCGGTCACCACCAGAGCGGTCCTCATCGGTGTGACGGCCGCGGTGTTGATCGAGGCGTCCTGGTGGATCCAGGGCCGCATTCTGGGGGAGCCCCGCCGCCTGTGGCGGACCACCGACTAAGCTCCGGAACTTGGCGCTCAGCGTCATCCGACAATCGGGCGGCGCGCGGCGTCGCTCACCAGGAAAGGAACACCACGTGTCTCTCTTTGACAAGGCGAAGGAAACCGCCGCGGATCTGGCCGGTAAGGCCAAAGAGGTCGTCACCGACAACGTCGACAAGATCGAGGGCGCCATCGACAAAGCCGGCGACTTCATCGACGACAAGACCTCCGGCCGATTCTCGGAGACCATCGACAAGGTGCAGGGCGCCGCTCAGACCGCTGTCGACAAGGTCACCGAGGCCGCCGACAGCGCCAAGGATGCCGCCGCTGGTGCCGCGGACACCGTCAAGGATGCCGCCGCCGACGTCGCCGACAAGGTCGACGGCCAGTAATACCTGATGGCGAAGGTCTCGGTCTCCGTAGACGTTCCGCTATCCCCACAGGAGGCGTGGCAACACGCATCCGACCTTTCCCGGTACAAAGAATGGCTCACCATTCACCGGGTCTGGCGATCCAAGCTGCCGGAGAACCTCGACAAGGGCGCCGTCGTGGAGTCCATTGTCGAGGTCAAAGGCATGCCCAACCGGATCAAGTGGACCATCGTCGGCTTCAAACCGCCTGAGGCGATGACGCTCGATGGTGTCGGTTCCGGCGGCGTCAAAATCAAGCTGATCGGCAAGGTCCGCCCCAACACCCGAGTCGCTGCCGGTGTTGGGGACGGACCCGCCTCAGTCGTCACCATGGACATTCACCTCGGCGGCCCTGCCCTGTTCGGGCCGATCGGGATGGTGGTGGCGGCGGCTCTGCGCGGCGACATCAAGACTTCACTGGACAACTTCGTGACGGTGTTCGCCTCCTGAGCCGGCGTGACGAGTGCGCCGTCGTCGGCCTCAACCCAGACCGCCGCTGAGTCCCAGCCCCTCGGTGAGGCTGGCGGGCGGTTCTGCTTTGCGCGGGTGATCGCACTGGCCGGTGCGCAGTGTGCTGAGCAGTTCGTGGTAGGGGCCCACCAGGTAGGCGGTGTCGCCGGCCCGGAACTGGAGGTCGCGGCGCGGGTGCAGTTCGGCCGGATCGCCGTCGCGCTGCACTGCGATCACCCGAGTCCGGGTGGAGATTTCCTGGATCCGCATCCCGTCCAGGTCGCTGCCTGGCTGAACCAGCACCCCGCCGGCCATGAATGACTGCTGGCCCACCGAGAAGGTGCCCAGGACGTCCAGGCCCATCGCGGCACCGATGAACCAGGGCGTGGCCAGGTCGACAGTGGATCGCACGTGGTTGAAGTCCAGCCGGCGACCGAC
>CAXNJA010000123.1:0-7656 GCA_964202555.1 Mycobacterium sp. | reverse complement strand
CTCGCCAGCGGCTCGACGGCGAAGGCGCTGGCGATGATCGTGCTGGGCCTGCTGCTCGGCACCGTCGGCCAGGACCTCTTCTCCACTGGAGTTCCTCGGTTCACGTTTGGCATCCGGGAGCTCTACCAGGGCCTCGACTTCGTCTCGATCGCGGTCGGCCTGTTCGGCCTAGCCGAGATCATCCGCAAACTGGAACACCGTCAGACCCAGAGCGTGGTGAGCACGAAGGTGAAGGGGCTATGGCTCAGCCGCGACGACTTCCGCCGGATTCGGATGCCGGTGCTCCGTGGCACCGCGATTGGCTCCGCGCTCGGCGTGCTGCCCGGCGGCGGGCACATTCTGGCGGCGTTCACGTCGTACTCGGTGGAAAAGCGGGTGTCGAAGCACCCAGAGAAGTTCGGACGCGGCGCCATCGAGGGGGTTGCCTCGCCCGAGTCCGCGAACAATGCCGCGGCGCAGACCTCCTTTATCCCACTGCTCACGTTGGGCCTGCCGGCGCACCCGGTGATGGCGCTGCTCGTTGGCGCGTTCATCATTCAGGGGATCACGCCCGGACCCAATGTCATCAACGACGAGCCGGAGCTGTTCTGGGGCCTCATCGCGTCGTTCTGGGTGGGCAACCTGCTGCTGGTGCTGCTGAACCTCCCGCTCATCAGCCTCTGGGTACGGCTGATTTCGGTGCCCTCTGAAGTGCTGTTCCCGGCGATCATCGCCTTCGCCACGATCGGCTGCTTCTCCCTCGGTCTGAACCCCTGGGACGTTTATGTGATCGCGATCATCGGCGTGCTCGGCTACTTTCTCATCCGCTGGGGATGCGAGGCCGTGCCACTGCTGTTCGGCTTCGTGCTCGCCCCGTTGCTGGAGGAGAACCTGCGGCGCGCGTTGATCATCTCCCGGGGCGACCTGAGCGTGTTCGTGACGCGGCCGATCTCGGCTGTGTTGCTGTCCCTCGCCCTAGTCGCGCTGGTCGTCGCGGTCCTCCCGGCGGTGCGGCGTAAGCGCGATGCCGTCTTCAGCGAAGACGAGTGACAGGGCTCCGCGAAGCCGAGCAAGTCCGCGGCGCCATGTGCCCCTTCGCGCTGATCGATCGGGTCAGCGGCACTCCGGTGGGCATGACCACCTATATGAACGTCGACGCAGCCAACCGCCGTCTGGAGATCGGATCCACCTGGATCCGGCGCAGCGCCCAGCGAACCCAAGCCGCCGCGCAATCGAGCGTCTGGGGGCCAAACTTGACGGTGTGCTGCGCAGCCATCAGATCAACCTGCATCCGGACGCGCCGGGCGCACTGCGGGACACCTGCGTCTACAGCATCATCGCCGCCGAGTGGCCGACCGTGCGGGCGAACCTGGACTACATACTCGTCAAGACTGACGCACAACGTGTTTCGCATCATGTTCCATTCGCCGGGAATCGGCGATCCACCGCACAGCTCCAGTGTTCCAACTGCTCAGGATCCCGTACCTGTGCCGGGCAAAAATGGAAGGATCTCCGGATGACAACCACCCCGGCAACCCGTAGACCAAGTCGCATCAAGTTCTCTGGTCATACTGCCGATGACGGCCTGTTCGGTCCTGACAGTGTTACCTGGCGTATCTCGGCCTTGCCCCAGATGGGACTGGCGGCACACGCGGCGGCGACACTGCAGATGCTGCATCCGATGGTGATGCACATGATCGATCAGGCGTCTGCCTTTCGAACGAATCCCGCTTCTCGCGCTGAACTCACCGCCCTTTACGGTCGCACCCTGACCTATGGTGATACAGATGCGGCACACCGCGCGGCTGAGGTCCTCGCGAAGATCCATCATCGGGTGACCGCTACTGACCCGGTAACGGGCCGCACGTATCACGCCGATGAGCCCGATCTTTTGCTATGGGTGCACAACACCATCCAGTGGATGGTGCTTCGAGTGGCCGACTCATTCGGTCCCGCCCTCAGCACAGCCGACAAGGTGTCGTACCTGAACGAACAGCTGATTGCAGCGCGGCTGACGGGATGCATTGTCGATGACGTGCCCACAACCGAGCAAGACCTCTACACCTACATCGAAGGCATGACTCCACTGCTCGCGGTCGGCAGCGACACCGTCTGGTTCAAAGAGATGGCTCTCCCGGCATCTGTCGCTTGGAAGCCGGACACCTATCTGCCGCACCTGCTCGGTATTGCCGTCGCCGGCCTGATGAGTGCCGAACAGCGGCAGATCTACGGTGTGGACAGGCCCGCGTGGCAGTTCGAGGCCAATAGGGCAATCCTCAAGGGGATTTTCGAAGCAGAGGCACGCAAGATTCCAGTGCTGTCACGTATCTCGTTGGAACGCCAGAAGGTCGACGAGAAGGCCTTCGGATCAGCGCACTGATGGTCAGAATCATGTTCTTCTCCCCAAACATCACCATTTCCCGAACATCCGGAGTGTGCCCAACTGGTCAGGCTCGCTGAGCTTGTCGCCCAGGACGTGGGCTTGATTGAGGTCAGGAGTTCCACCGTGGGCGGCTGCACGAGTCTGCCCAGAACAGCGACGACTGCTGATGAGTCGCCGTCGCGACACCGCGTGGTCAGCCAGTGAACCGGGTGGCCGCTGTGCACCATCGCAGCCAGGAACTCGTCTGCGTGGTTGGCGAGGGTGCCGTCATGGTTGAGTAGGGCACCGTCGACATCCAGATAGATGTTCATCGTTGCCTTCACCGGCGAGAGAAGCGGGAGGAATGCGTGTTCAAAATCCTATTCTTCTCGCCCCGGATCGCTCCGAACACCGGCAACGCGATCCGCATGGTAGCGGCGACCGGCTGCGAACTGCACCTGGTGGAGCCGTTGGGATTCGACCTCTCCGAGCCGAAACTCCGTCGCGCCGGGCTGGATTACCACGATCTGGCGTCGGTCACGGTGCACAAGAGCCTGCAGCAGGCGTGGGCCGCGCTGGCCGGAGCGCGGGTGTTCGCGTTCACCGCCCACGCAACACGATCCTTCGCCGAAATCCATTACCTGCCAGGCGATGTCCTGCTTTTCGGCCCGGAGCCGACGGGTCTGGACCAAGCAACGCTGGCTGATCCTCGGATCACCGAGCAGGTACGTATCCCCATGCTGGCGGGCCGGCGGTCCTTGAATCTGTCCAACGCCGCCGCGGTTGCCGCTTACGAGGCGTGGCGGCAACACGACTTCCGGGGCGGGGTCTGAATCACGCGAGCGCCCCGATCACCAAGTGTCCCAGTGCGTCAACTGCTCGGCGGGAAGTCGCTTGGCCAACTTGAAGTCGGTGCCCTTGGTGTAGGCGATGGGAAACAATCCACCCTGGGTGTAGTCCTCGAACGGTACGCCCAGCAGATCGGCGGCCTGCTTTTCTCCGTCACCGATGAGGTGCAGCGTGGTCCACGCCGTTCCGAGGCCGCGCTCCCGCAGCGCCAACATGAAGCTCCACACCGCGGGCAGGATCGACCCCCAGTAGGACGCCTGCATGCCGATCGGGGCGTCATCCGGGCGGCCCTCCAGCAGGGGGATCATCATGACCGGCGCCTTTTCCATGTGCTCGTTGAGGTACTTCGCGGAGTTCATCACCGCGTCCATCTGCCCATCACGGATATCGCCGCGGACCGGCTTGGGCAGATCGAGGTAGGGGGTGGCATTGGTGCGGTAGATGTCAGCCAGCGCCTTCTTCTTGGCGGGATCCTCGATGAATAGCCACTGCCAGCCCTGGGAGTTGGAGCCGGTGGGCGCCTGTAAAGCGATGTCAAGGCATTCCATCAGAACCTCACGCGGCACCGGCCGGTCGAAATCCAACCGCTTGCGCACCGATCGGGTAGTGGTCAGGACTTCGTCGGCGGTGAGGTTCAGTGTCATGCTCAGAAGAGTACGGCTGAACGTCGGCGTGCTAGCGGAAGTCACGGGAGCGGGACTGCACCGTCATCTTCAGCGGTCCGATCCGGTCGGCCACCACGGTCACCGCCCCGCTGGTGTTCTGCACCTGGCCGCGGATCAGCAGCGCAGCCGCCCCCTGGGCCACCCGCCGGTACCGCGCCCACACGCCCGGTGTGCAGAGCACATTGACCATGCCGGTCTCGTCCTCGATGTTCACGAAGGTCACGCCGCGGGCGGTGGCGGGGCGCTGCCGATGGGTGACCGCTCCGGCAATCAGCACCCTGCTGCCATCGGGCACCGATGCCAACCGCTCGGCCGGGATGACGCCGATCGCGTCGAGGTCCTTGCGCAGGAACTGTGTCGGGTAACTGTCCGGGGAAACCCCGGTAGCCCAGACGTCGGCGGCGGCCAGTTCCATCACGCTCATGCCGGGCAGCGCGGGCACGTGTGAGGACGAGCCCACCCCCGGCAGTCGGTCCGGGCGTTCGGCGGCCGCGGCCCCAGCCGCCCACAGAGCCTCCCGACGGGTGACGCCGAAGCAGCCCAGCGCGCCGGCGGTGGCCAGGGATTCGGTCTGTGGAACCGACAGCTGAACCCGGCCGGTCAGATCCAGCAGGGATGCGAACGGGCCGCCGGCGCGGCGTTCGTCAACGATGCGTTGCGCCAAATCCGCGCCGATATGGCGCACCTCGCCCAGCCCGAGTCGGACCTGCAGGCCGTGGTCCTCCAGCGTCGCGTGGGCAAGGCCGGCGTTCACACACGGCCCGTGCACAACCACCCCGTGCCGGCGGGCGTCGGCGACCAGGGACTGCGGGGAATAGAAACCCATCGGCTGTGCCCGCAGCAACGCCGCACAGAACGCCGCCGGGTGATGCAGCTTGAACCAGGACGAGTAGAACACCAGCGAGGCGAAAGACAGCGAATGACTTTCCGGGAAGCCGAAATTGGCGAACGCCTCCAGCTTCTCGTAGATCCGGTCGGCCACTTCCCCGGTGATACCGTGGCGCTGCGCCATCCCGGCGTAGAACCTCTCCCGCAGCCGTCGCATCTTGGCGGTGGAGCGTTTGGAGCCCATGGCGCGGCGCAACTCGTCGGCCTCAGCCGCTGAGAACCCCGCGCAGTCCACCGCCACCTGCATCAGTTGCTCCTGGAAAAGCGGTATCCCCAACGTTTTTCGCAGCGCTGTTTCCATCGACGGGTGGTCATAAACCACCGGCTCCAGGCCGTTACGACGCTTGATGTAGGGGTGCACCGAACCGCCCTGGATCGGGCCGGGGCGGATCAGTGCGACCTCAACCACCAGGTCGTAGAACACCCTCGGCTTCAATCGAGGCAGGGTGGCCATCTGGGCCCGGGACTCCACCTGGAACACCCCAACGGAGTCGGCGCGCTGCAGCATCTCATAGACAGCCGCCTCCGACAGGTCCAGCTTGGCCAGATCCACCTCGATGCCCTTGTGTTCAGCCACCAGGTCGATGGCGTAGTGCAACGCCGACAGCATGCCCAGACCGAGCAGGTCGAATTTCACCAAACCTATTGCTGCACAGTCATCTTTGTCCCACTGCAACACACTGCGGCCCGGCATCCGGGCCCATTCCACCGGACACACGTCGGCGATCGGCCGGTCACAGATGACCATGCCGCCGGAGTGGATGCCCATGTGCCGGGGCAGGTCGGAGATCTGCACCGCCAAATCAACCACCTGTTCGGGGATGTCGTCGAGGCCAGAGGAATCCGCAGCTCCGTCCGATCGCTGCTCTCGCAGCGAACTCCAGCGGCCCACTTGCTTGCTCCAGGCGTCCTGCTGGCCCTGGGAGAACCCCAGGGCCCGGGCCATGTCGCGGATGGCGCTACGGCCGCGATAGGTGATCACGTTGGCCACCTGCGCGGCGTAGTCGCGGCCGTAGCGCTGATAGACGTATTGGATGGCCTGCTCGCGCAGATCGGACTCGATGTCGATGTCGATGTCGGGCGGACCGTCACGGGCCGGTGACAGAAAGCGTTCGAACAGCAGGTCGTTGGCGATCGGGTCCACCGCGGTGACCCCCAGGGCGTAGCAGACCGCGGAGTTGGCCGCCGACCCCCGGCCCTGGCACAGGATGTTGTTGCGGCGGCAGAACTGGGTGATGTCGTGCACCACCAGGAAGTAGCCCGGGAACTTCAGTTCGGCGATGACGGCGAGTTCCCGCTCGATCTGGGCGTAGGCGCGTGCTGCGGAGGCCCTGGCCCCGTACCGCTGCGCGGCACCGATCATGACCAGTTCACGCAGCCAGCTGTCCTCGGTGTGGCCCTGCGGAACGTCGAACGGCGGAAGCTGCGGCGCGATGAGCGCCAACTCGAACGCGCATTGCTCGCCGAGATCGGCGGCCGCGCGGACGGCCTGCGGGTCCTGGGCGAACAGCCGGGCCATCTCCGCGCCGGAGCGCAGATGCGCCCCGCCCATCGGTGCCAGCCAGCCGGCCGCCTCATCCAGGGACTGCCGGGCCCGGATCGCCGCCATCGCCGCCGCCAGCCTGCCCCGGCCCGGTTCGGCGAAGTGCGCCCCGGTGGTGGCCACCACGCCCACCCCGAATCGTGGCGCCAACTCGGCCAGCGCGGCGTTGCGCTCGTCGTCGAGGGGGTGGCCGTGGTGGGTGAGCTCGATGCTGACCCGGCTGGCGCCGAACCGGTCCACCAGGTCGGCTAACGCCATGGCGGCGGCATCCGGTCCGCCGGTCGAGAGAGCCTGGCGCAGATGGCCTTTGCGGCAGCCGGTCAGAATGTGCCAGTGCCCGCCGGCGGCCTCGGTCAGCGAGTCGTAGTCATAGCGCGGCTTGCCCTTCTCCCCTCCCGCCAGGTGAGCGGCAGCCAACTGACGAGACAGCCGCCGATACCCCTCCGGGCCACGGGCCAGGACCAGCAGATGCGGGCCGGGCGGGTCAGGGTCTTCGGTGCGGGCGGCGTTTCTCGACGATATTTCACCCAGCGACAACTCGGCGCCGAACACCGTGGGCATCTGCAGTTCCCGGGCCGCCTCAGCGAACCGCACGACCCCGTACAGGCCGTCGTGGTCGGTGAGTGCAATCGCCCGCAGCCCCAACCGGGCCGCCTCCTCGACGAGTTCCTCCGGAGTGCTGGCACCGTCGAGAAAGCTGAACGCCGAATGGGCGTGCAACTCGGCGTAGGGCACCGTCGACCGGGGCGGGGCGAGATCGGGTGCGGCGTACCCGGCGCGCTTACGCGACCAGGCCGGGCCGTCGCTGCCGTCGGCGGCAGGCTCGGAGAGTGGCCGACTGTTGAGCACCCGCTCCATCTCGGCCCAGGTCGGCGGCCCGTCATTCCAGCCCACTACCCGAGCTTATAGAACAAATGTTCGATAGAACAGTGGGGTTCTGAACCCGTTACTCTCAAGCAGTGACTGCAGAAACCCATCCCGCCGAGCCGCACGTCGGCGCTATCAACACCAAGCTGAACTGGCTGCGGGCCGGGGTGCTCGGCGCCAACGACGGCATCGTATCGGTGGCCGGCATCGTGATCGGCGTGGCGGCCGCTACCACCGATCGCGCACCGATCTTCACCGCCGGCGTCGCAGGGCTGGCCGCCGGCGCGTTGTCGATGGCGCTCGGGGAGTACGTGTCGGTGAGCACCCAGCGCGACACCGAGAAGGCGCTGCTGGCCAAGGAACGTTGGGAACTCGAAGAGAAGCCCGATGAGGAGTTCCGGGAACTCGTCGGGCTCTACCGGGCTAAGGGATTATCGGAAGAGACAGCGCAGACCGTCGCCCGCGAACTGACCGACCACGATGCTTTCGCCGCGCACGTGGAC
>CAXNJA010000122.1:0-7695 GCA_964202555.1 Mycobacterium sp. | reverse complement strand
CAGCAGTACCTGGGCCGCGCGGTCGAGCACCTGCAGCGGGCCAGAGCGATTCTCACCGCCGCCCGGCAGTGATCGGTGGCGCCAGCCGCCTGGCTAGACCACAGCCTGTTGCGCCGCGCTGCTCCCGATCTCGCGCAGGTCGCTGATCCGGTAGGCCGTCACCGTGGTGTCGCCGACGGCGTAGAGCACGTCGCCGATCCGCACAGTTCGAAGCGTCTGCTCGTCGGGGTGGATCTCGCCGACCACCTCGATGCCGGCTGGCCCGACCCGCAGCACCTTGAGGTACTGGCCGGAGCGGTAGCCGGTCTGTGGGTCATAGCCGGCGCCGGAGACCGGGACCACCAGCAGGCCGTCCTGCTCGGAGTACAGCAGGGCGTGGTGGTCGAACTGTGCATTCGACCACGACCACTGGTAGCCGGGGTCGAGGAACTCCCGCTCGATCTGCGTCAGGTTCGAACCGTCGCTGACGTCGAACAGTGTCGCGTGCACCCGGGTGTTCCAGCTGTCTGGCTCGCGCTCCTGCCCGATGCCCAGCAGCAGCCCGTCACCGACGGACTGCAGATAGTTGGAGAAGCCCGGCACTACCAGTTCGCCCAGGAGGGTCGGCGCGGCCGGGTCGCTGAGATCGACCGCGAACAGCGGGTCGGTCCGCAGGAAGGTCACCAGGTAGGCGGTGTCGCCGACGTAACGCACGGCGTAAAGCTGCTCGCCGGGCGCCAGCCCGGTCAGCCGGCCCACCTCGTCGAGGCTGTCTCCTTCGGTGTCCAGGACGTAGATGCCGCTGTCGTCGCGGGTGGTGGTGATGCCGTCGATCCACTGCGTGCTGGTGGTGTGGGTGGCCACCCGCAGATAGCCGTCGCGCTCGTCCATGGCGAACTGGTTGATCGGCGTGCCGGACACCAGACCGCTGGCTTGCCAGGAGATATCCGGCCCCGCGACGAAGAACCGGTCGATGCGGGTGTCGGTGGAGGAGCCGGCGTCGGTGTAGTAGTTCTCGACGGTCGCGACGTACAGCGCGTCCGGGGTCATGTAGACGGTGCCGCCGCCGTCGGCGGACACCAAGGCGCCGACGCTGTCGTCGAAGGCTGGTGCGCCGGCCGGGCGTCCCGAATCCACCGACACCACCGTCAGCACCGACTGCTGGTTGTCGGCGCGCGGCCGCACGATGTCCTGCGCGCCGGCGACCAGACCCAGGTCGACGGTGACGCCGTCGGCGTCGACGGCGTAAGCGTGCGGCAGGGACATCCCGACGATCTGGTCACCGACCCGTGCGACGTAGGAGTCCCACGTCTCGTAGGTCCGGTACGCCACCGGCGCGTCGGGGTCGTAGCGGATCTTCAACTCGACCGGGTTGCCTTCCAGCTCCGCTGGACCGGCGTACTGAACGGGGGTCTCGACGTAGCTGGGGGTGGGCAATTTCACCGACCGCTGCATCACCACGTAGACCACGCCGTCGACCGCCCGGGAGTTCTGGTAGGCGCCGTCGAACACCGTCTGGGTGACCACTGTCGGAGCAGTGCGGTCGGTGACGTCGTACACGGTGACCGTCGTCTGCGGATCCCACGCCCAGAAGCCGGGGTAGGCCATCTTCACCTGCGGCCCATACCAGCCGGAGCCGGTCTGGCTGATCACAGTCAGCCGGTCACCGGCCAGGTACTGACCCAACACGTCGCCGCTGACGTTGGACTGTGAGGCCACCGACAGGTCGTCGGCGCGCACGATGGTGAGTTGCCCGTTGCGGGCGGTGTAGATGTAGCGGCCGTCATTTTCGACGAAGTCGGCCTCGTCAACTCCATCCACCTGAATGTTGGTGTCAGAGTTGGTGTTCTCCGCGTCAGCCTTCAGGTACTCCGGGTACGGCCCATACCCGTACACCGGCACGGTCTGGCCGAACAGGTTGCCGTAGCGCTGCTGGGCGAGTTGAAGCAGGTAATCGCGCATCTCAGCGTCGCTGAAGTACGCATCGCTGTCGGTGGTCTGCCCAGTGGTGGTCTGCCCCGTGTTCAGCATCGGGAAGATGTTGAAGAACGTGCGGCGCACCAACAGCATTGCGCCTTCCAGGAATTCAACGAGCGGGCCGCCCGGAAGTCCGGCCAGCCAGTCGGCGGTGGAGTCGAAGAACGTGGTGACCGCGGTGCTGATCGCCGCGATCGGCTCAGCCGGCGCGGGCGGCGGGGTGTCACTGATGGTGGCGGTGCTCGCCGTCGGGCCGGGCGCCGCTGTGGCGGATGCGGCACTGGCGGCGGGGGCCGGAGTCGATGGGCCCGGCACCGCGGCGAACACCGCAGGGGCATCGCCGTCTGCCGGGGCCTGAGTTGCGGCAGCGGCAGTGGGCGGCCCGCTGTCCGGTTGCGCGGTGGACGGTGCGGAGTCCTCAGAGCCCTCCGAGACCTCCGAGTCCTCAAGGAGGGCTTCGCGCGCGCCACGACCGGCCGCCCGGCGCGACGGTGAGGCCGGTAGTTCCGCACTCGGCAGGGCTTCAGACTCGGCGGCGGACTCGGGGGCAGACTCAGCGGCGGCCGGGGATTCCGCGCTCACCTGGCCGCGGCGGGGACGGTCGGCGGAGGCGGCGGACCGCGGCGTCGCCGCCCGGGCGTCATTCGCGCCCTGCTGGGGTCCGGAGACTGCCGAGGTATCGGTGTCAGCCGGTTCTGCGCTGGCCGTTCCGGCCGCCTGCGGACCAGCCAGGGACAGGCCCAGCGCGAACGCTGCAACTGATACCCGCGTCCCGCGCCTGACTGCGGACATCACACCTCTGCCTTCACCGTATTTGCTCGCTGCTGAGAATCTCCTGTGATTCGCACGAACCTTAGCGCTAGAGGCTGAGGGCGTCAACGAGGGCTGCATTTGCTGGCCTCGGGAACAGTGCAGTCGGGTCAGGGTCGCGTAGGTTCTTATCGAATCGACCCCTTAACGAAAGCCGCCATGTCCGAGGATCAGGTCACAGACGTTCCGCCAAATCACCTCTCCATTGATGAGCGCAGCCCCTTCTATAGCGAAGAGGCACTCCTTCGCGGCGTGGGTATTCGTTTCAACGGCGTCGAGAAAACCAATGTTCACGAATACAACGTGGCCGAGGGTTGGGTGCGAGTTGAAGTTCCCACCGCTAAGGATCGCCGCGGAAATCCCATGATCATCAAGGTTTCCGGCACGGTCGAGCCTTACTTCCGTTCAGCGGAGTAGCTGGGGCGGCCGACAACAGGGCTCTGACGCAGGGATCCAGGCCAGTGAAAATGGCGGTGGCGGAGGGATTTGAACCCTCGGACGGGGGTTACCCGTCACACGCTTTCGAGGCGTGCTCCTTAGGCCGCTCGGACACGCCACCGTCGCAAAGCTTACGGTCCCCGGCCGGGCTAGCCCAAATCGCGGTGCGCTGAGAAAAAGCCCTCCAGCAGGGCCGCGCACTCACCGGCGAGCACCCCGCCGCGCACCTGCGGACGGTGCGTGAGCCGCCGGTCGCGCACTACATCCCACAGCGAGCCGACGGCGCCGGTCTTGGGCTCCCACGCCCCGAACACCAGGCAGCCCACCCGGGCCATCACCAGGGCTCCAGCGCACATCGTGCACGGCTCGACCGTCACCGCCAGGGTGGTTCCCGCCAGCCGCCAGCCGTCACCGGCCACGCGGGCCGCGGCGCGCAACGCCAGGATCTCGGCGTGGGCGGTCGGGTCGCCCAGCGACTCGCGGGCATTGGCGGCGCGGGCCAGTTCGGTGCCGTCGGCGGCGAACACCACCGCACCGATGGGGACGTCATCGGGGCCGGCGGCGCGGGCGGCGGCGATCGCCACCCGGATCAGGTCTTCGTCGCCGTGCATCGTCGCCGGTGGGTCAGCGTTCGAGGCGGTCGAGCACCGTGGACAGCTCCTCGGCGAAGCCCATCTCGCGGGCGATGCGGCCGATCTGTTCGTCGGCGTAAAGATCTGTCTCGGAAAGGATCACGCTGAGCACCGCGTCCGGCAGCCCGACGTCGGACAGGATGCCCAGGTCCCCTTCTTCGAAGGGGTCGCTGTCCTCCAGATCCTCCTGGGAGATGTCGGCATCGAGCTTGTCCAGAGCCTCCGCAGCGATGTCGTAGTCCAGCGCCGCGGTGGCATCCGAGAGCAGCAAGCGTGTTCCCGACGGCGCCGGCCGCACGATGAGGAAGAAGTCCTCGTCCACATTGAGCAACCCGAACACCGCTGAAGCGCTGCGCAGTTCACGCAACTCGGTCTCGGCCGCCGACAGACTGGTCAAGGCTGCCGCGGCCAGCGGAGAACACCGCCACTGCGCGCCCTCCCGCACAACGGCCAGGGCGAACCCTTCGGGCGGGTCGCCGGGACCCGCTGCCCCAGTGCCCCGGTCTGCCCGCTGTGACGCCATGGCCGCATACGCTAGTCGCTGGGCTGCCGGGTTGACCAGCGCGCTGGCTGCCCCACCGCCCGTCGGTGTGCCAACCTTGAAGGCGTGAGCAAGACACCGGTGTGCGTGCTGGGCCTGGGACTGATCGGCGGCTCGTTGCTGCGCGCGGCAGTCGCCTCCGGGCGTGAAGCGTTCGGCTACAACCGTTCCTACCAAGGCGCCGAAGCCGCCAGGGCGGACGGTTTCGCGGCGAGCACCGAACTCAGCGAGGCGTTGTCGTGGGCCGGCGAACGGCGGGCGTTGATCGTGCTGGCCGTCCCGATGCCGGCGGTCAGCCAGTTGATGGCCCACCTCAAAGCGCAGGCGGCCGACTGCCCGCTCACCGATGTCATCAGCGTCAAGGGGGCGGTGCTGCGGGAGATCCGTTCCGCCGGGCTGCTGGACCGTTATGTCGGCGGCCACCCGATGGCCGGTACCGCCTACTCCGGTTGGCTGGCCGGCGATGCCGGCCTGTTCCGCGGGGCGCCGTGGGTGGTCAGCGTGGATGAGCACGTCGACGCCTCGATCTGGGCACAGGTGATGAATCTGGCGTTGGATTGCGGCGGGGTGGTGGTGCCGGCGAAGTCAGATGAGCACGACGCCGCCGCGGCCAGCGTCTCGCACCTGCCGCACCTGCTGGCCGAAGCGCTGGCCGCCACGGCCGGGGAGGTGCCGTTGGCCTTCGCGCTGGCCGCCGGGTCGTTCCGGGACGGCACCCGAGTGGCCGGGACCGCGCCGGATCTGGTCCGGGCCATGTGTGAGGCCAACGCCGACCAACTCCTGCCCACCCTCGATCATGCGCTGGCACTGCTGCACCGCGCCCGCCAGTCACTGGCGGAGAAGAACTCGGTGGCTGAGTTGGTTGACGCCGGTCACGCCGCGCGGACCCGGTATCAGAGTTTCCCGCGCCCCGACATCGTCACCGTCACCCTCGGTGCACCGAACTGGCGGGAAGAACTGGCCGCCGCCGGACGGGCCGGCGCGGTGATCAGATCCGCTCTGCCAGGCCCGGATAGTCGATGACGAATCCGTCGTCGTCGACGATCACCGTTGTCTGGGCGACCGGCGACTTCAGCTCCACCGCACCGTCACCCGAACCGGTGTAGGTGATCTCGGCGGCCTCGACCGTCAGGTCGGGCAGGTACACGTAGACCACCGGGACCATCACCGTCTCGCAGGAACGGTGCACACCGACACGACGTATCGGCAACGCATTGAAAAACGGGCTCAGCACCATGTCGACGTCCATGGCTCCGCCGAATGCGGCGCGCGAATCACCTTCGTGGTCGGTGATGAGCCACATGTTTTCCTCGTCGCGGGCGATCGATAATTGACGGTCCCGTTCAGCGGTGCTGACGTTCAGTGAAAGCCGCTTGGTGGCGCCGTTGTCGTCGGTGACCAAGTCGTAGGAGGCGCTGAAGGCGGGGTACTTGTCGGAGGCGGCAGCGGCGATGCGTCCGATCGCCTTGATGCGGTTGCCGGACAGTTGAACCCGGGTTGATTCGATGCGCGAGACGTCATGGGCACGCCAGGTCAGAACCGCCGGCCACACCCGCGTGCTGACGTCTGGTGCAGTTACCACCCTTCCACCGTAGGGGACGACTCTCGGCCGCTGTAGTCCGGAGTCCGCCCACGCGGACGGGCGACCAATGCCACCTCGTCGTCGAGCAGGGGTTGCGGCACCCAGCGGCGCAACCGCCCCGTCCCGGGTGCCGATGCCCACACCGCCGCCGCCAGCAGTCCGTCGAGCAGCAACGCAAGCAGGGTGACCATCACCGCACCCACCAGGGCGAGGTAAAACTGCCTGACCTTGATGCCGTCGATGAGGTAGCGGCCCAGCCCGCCCAGGCTGGCATAGGCGGCCACCGTCGCCGTCGCCACGATCTGCAGGGTGGCCGTTCGCAGCCCACCCAGGATCAGCGGCAGCGCATTGGGGACCTCCACCCGGGTCAGCACCCGCCATTCGGTCATACCCATCGCCCGCGCGGCATCGGCCACCTTCGGGTCCACGTTGGCGATACCGGCGTAGGTGCCGGCCAGCAGGGGTGGGACGCCAAGCAGCGTCAGCGCCACCGTGGGGGGCAGCAGACCGAGCCCCCACAGCAGCACCCCGAGCAGTAGCACCCCGAGGGTGGGCAGCGCACGCAACGCGTTGACCGTGGTGACCACCGCGAAGGAGCCGCGGCGGGTGTGGCCGATGATCAGACCGATGGGTATGGCGATGAGCGCGGACACCGCCACTGCAACGAAGGTGTACTGCAAATGCTCCAGGATCCGGTTGGCCAAACCGGCCTTACCGGACCAGTTCTCGGCGGTGAAGATGAAGTCGAAGGCCTGCTGCAGGAAGTTCATGCCGCCGCCTTACTACGACGCTTCGGACGCCCGGTGCGGGCCTCGGCCGCACTCCAGGGAGCCAGCAGCCGACCTGCGAGCAGGATCAGCACGTCCACGACGACGGCCAGCAGGAAGGTCGCGATGATCCCGGCGATGATCTGATCGCTCTTGTCGGCCTGGTAGCCCTCGGTGAACCAGGTTCCCAGCCCGCCGATTCCGATTACCGAGCCGACGGCCACCATCGAGATGTTGGTGACGGCCACCACCCGCAACCCGGCGGTGAGCACCGGAAGTGACAGCGGCAGTTCGATTTTGAGTAACTGACCCAGCCGGGTATAGCCAACAGCGGTGGCGGCGTCGCGGACGTGATGGGGGACCGCGTCAAGCGCTTCGGGCACCGCGCGCACCAGCAGGGCGGTGGTGTAGAGAGTCAGCGCGACGATGACGTTGGCCTCATCGAGGATTCGGGTGGGGATGATCAGTGGCAGCGCGACGAAGAGGGCCAGCGACGGGATGGTGAAGATGATGCTGGCCGCCAAAGTGGAGATCCTGCGTAGCAGGGTGTGGCGCCACACGAAGGCCCCCAGTGGCACCGCGATCAGCAACCCGAGCAGGACCGGGATCAGCGACAGCCGCAGATGGATCATGGCCAACGCCCAGGCCGTGTCGAGGTGGGTTGCCAGGTACCGCAAGGAAGTTCAGTCCTTCTCCGCAGGCTGGGGATCTTCGTCGGCCGTCAGCTCGGGCTCGTCCTCGGTGACTATTTCCGCCAGCTCGGGCTCGTCGTCAGCATCAGCCACGTCGTCAGCCTCCGCCTCAGCGGACATCTCCGCTGGTTCCGGCTCCTCATCCGCCGACTGCGCCGGTTCTTCCTCAGCGGCCGACTCCGCCGGTTCCGGCTCCTCATCCGCAACCGCCAACTCCGCCGGTTCCACGTCCTCACCCGCCGCCTGTTCCTCGGCCGCTTCCTCCGGGGCCTCCCGG
>CAXNJA010000121.1:0-7733 GCA_964202555.1 Mycobacterium sp. | reverse complement strand
TAGGCCGACTTGTACAGGTGGCTGCCACCGCAGATGCCGCAGATGCGCGGACACACGATGAGGCCGGCCTGCGGGTCCTTGCCGCGCAGGATGATCTCGAAGCCGCGGAACATCGCGGCCTCGGTCCAGGCCGAGGTGACGACGCCGTCCTCGATGGTGACCCGGACGTCGAGGTCGCCCTCGACGCGTCCGAGCGGGCTGACGTGCAGATCCATGGATGTCATTGAGGTAAGTCCTCCAGAGTTTTCAGGTCGGGGTGTGGTCGGCGGCGTGGCTCAGACCACGAACATGTCTTCTTTGGACCAGTCCGGCGCGGCCAGGCGGGCCGCGGCGGCGTGCGCCATGTAACTCAGCTTCTTGGCGCCGGTGCCCACTTCTTTCGGGATCACCCCGGCGATCTTTTGAGTCATGAATACCGTCCCGGGGGCGAGGTCAAAGTGCGGGAACTCCGGTTCGGTGCAGCCGTAGCAGGGCTGGCCGGCGCGAGTCTTCGACGACTGGCGGTTCCACAGGATCCGGTTGCACGGCGAGTGCGTCATCGGGCCGCGGCAGCCGAACTCGTAGAACAGGCAACCGGTGCGAGTGCCCTCACCGAAGGACATCGTCGACTGCTTGTACTCGTAGAACTGCACGCGGGTGCAGCCGGTTTGGGTGAAGGTCTTGAAGAAGGTCTCGGGCCGCTGCAGATCATCGAGGGAGATGTCGCCGGTGCGGCCGGTGGCCAGCGCGACCAAGATCTGGGTGATCCAGTCCGGGTGCGCCGGGCAGCCGGGGATGTTGATGACCGGCAGGCCGGCCTTGGACTTGAAGTTAGGGCCGAGGAAACCGCCCTTGTTGCGCTTGTGGAACTGCAGACCGGTCGAACCGGAGGGGTTGGGCTCCATCGCCGGGATGCCGCCCCAGCAGGCGCAGTCACCGATCGCGACGACGATGCCGGCCTGGGCGGCCATCTCGGCGACCCAGTCCTTCATCGGCCGATCGGCGAACATGTCCATCCGGCCGGTCCCGTTGGGCCCCTCGATGACCGTGCCCTCGAAGACGAAGACGTCCATCGGCCGCGCGCCGGAGGCGCAGTCCCGGAAGATCTTCTGCGCCTGATTGCCCAGTTCCAGACCCAGTGACGGGTGCCAGATAACCTCGAGACCGAAGTCGACGATCAGGTCGACGACGTTGGGTTCGTCTGCGTTGAGGAACGACATGGTGTTGCCACTACATGCCCCTCCTTGGAACCACAGCACAGAAGCCATGGGCGAACTCCTCTCAGAATGGAACCCCGTGTGGACGGGATTGCGTGACGAGCAGTTAAAGGCAAAATGAGATTACCGTCACAGACCCGGAATAGGAACAAGTTCTGAGAGCATTTCGTCACCAGTTTTGCCGGTTCCCAGCCCTTTCCCGGCCTCGGCTGTTCCATTTGTCTTCGATGCGGCCGTATTTCCACACCAGTATCGCAGCAGCCAAAGTGAGGATGAACAGGCCGACGATAAAGAACCCCATGGTGTTGAGGTCGATGCCGCCGATCCAGTCCCAGATCCCGCCGGACCAGCCGAACTGGTCAGCGAACAGACCGAGCAGTTGGATGGTGCCGATAATCAGGGCGACGGCTACCGACAGTCCGGTGATAACGATGTTGTAGTAGACCTTGCGCACGGGCTGGGAGAACGCCCACCCGTAGGCGAAGTTCATGAAGGAGCCGTCCAGGGTGTCCAGCAGGCTCATGCCGGCGGCGAAGAGCACCGGCAGACACAAGATGGCGTACCAGGGCAGACCGGCCACTGCGCCGGTGCCGGCGATCACAAGCAGGGCGATCTCGGTGGCGGTGTCGAAGCCCAGCCCGAACAGGACGCCAAGTGGATACATCTGCCAGGACTTGCTGATCGAGCGGGTGAACCGGCCAAGGAACCGGTTGAGGAAGCCGCGATTGTTGAGGTGTTCTTCGAGAGCGGCTTCGTCGAAGTCGCCCTGGCGCATCCGGGTGAAGACCCGCACGATACCGACGAGGATGACGATGTTGATGATCGCGATCAGATACAGAAACACCCCCGAGACAGAGGTGCCGATCAAACCGGTGTAGTGGTGCAGGGCTGAGGAGTCATCCTGCACGGGGCCGATGACGGCCTTGACTCCGACCGACAAGAGCAGCGCCAGTGCGAACACCACAGTCGAATGACCCAGGGAGAAAAAGAAACCCACGCCTAGGGGGCGTTGGCCGTCGTTCATCAGCTTGCGGGTGGTGTTGTCGATCGCGGCGATATGGTCGGCGTCGAAAGCGTGCCGCATGCCCAGGGTGTACGCGGTCAACCCGACCCCGACCCCTAGCGCTTTGTCGCCAAGGCTGAAATGTTGTGGCGCCACAACGAACACCAGGGTGACCCAACCGATCACGTGAAGCGCGATTATCACAGCGGCCATCGCACTCACTCGCCGCCACTCCGGGCCGGTCAATGCTGCCCGCATCCGGGCCGACCGCGGCCTCAGGCGGTCCGGCGAGGTGGTCATACCCGATCCCCTTCTTCGCCGACCCATTTCCGAACGGGGCTCAGCCATCCGCGTCAGCAGATCCGCGGAAGTTGTTCGCCCAGTTCACGTTCAACGATGCGGGTAGTCCCGAATGGGGTCCGGGCGACCACCATGCCGGGATGCTCTGCCACTGCACGACCGATAATCACCGCGCCCGCGCCCTCCGGCCGGGCCCGCATGGCGGCCAGCACAGCCTCGCTGTGCGCTGGGTCGACGAAGGCCACTAACTTACCTTCGTTGGCCACCTGCAGTGGGTCCAATCCCAGGAATCCGCATGCCGAGGCCACCGCCTCGGGTATCGGGACCTTCGCCTCGTCAAGTTCGAT
The DNA here is from genome assembly GCA_964202555.1 of Mycobacterium sp. Lineage (GTDB taxonomy): Bacteria > Actinomycetota > Actinomycetes > Mycobacteriales > Mycobacteriaceae > Mycobacterium. Next base: position 4,887 of record CAXNJA010000121.1, on the reverse strand, counting down.
ACCGACACCTGAGGTGCGGGCGATCTCCACGGTTGCCGCAACCAGCCCACCACGGGTCGGATCACGCAGGGCATGAATGACATTCGGATCGGCAACAGACGCAAGCATCGCCGCGACCAGTCGGTGCAGTGGCGTGCTGTCGGTCATCACCACGGTGCCAAAGTCGATTCCCTCGCGCACACTCATGATCGCTACGCCGTGCTCGCCGATATTGCCCGAGACGATGATGTGATCGCCTGGGCGGGCCTGCTCCGGTCCGATACGCACACCCTCGGGCACCACACCCACACCGGCGGTGTTGATGAAAAGACCGTCGGCACTGCCTTTTCCGACGACCTTGGTATCACCGGTGACGATGGCCACCCCTGCCCGGTCGGCGGCGGCGCCCATACTCTGTGCGACAGCGCCGAGCACCTCCATCTCCAGGCCCTCTTCGATGATGAACCCGGCCGTCAACCCCAGCGGTTGTGCACCACTGCAGGCAAGGTCGTTGATAGTGCCGTTAACGGCAAGGTCACCGATATTGCCGCCCGGAAAGAAGAGCGGATTGACGACATAGGAATCGGTCGTCAGTGCGATCCGGCCGTCGAAGACGTTGAGCACAGCCGAGTCCCGGGACACTCCGCCGGAGGATCCGAACGCGGGCAGGAAGAGGTTCTCGATGAGTTCCTCAGAGAGGATGCCGCCACCTCCGTGGCCCATCACGATGCGTTTAGTCTCTCGCAGTGGCAGCGGGCACACCCAGTCCGTCGGATCGACCTGGCCGGCCTCAGGCATTCGCAGACGTCTCGAGCCGCCGGAATTGGTAGTAGGCCGCGCAGGCTCCCTCGCTGGAAACCATGGTGGCACCCAACGGGTTTCGCGGGGTGCAGGTGGTGCCGAAGGCTGGGCACTCATTGGGCTTCAGGAGTCCCTGCAGCACCTCACCGGCGTGACAGTCCGCGGACTCCTGCACCTCCAGATGCCCCACCCCGAATTTCAGTTCGGCGTCGAACTCGGCATACCGCGGTGACAGCGTCCAGCCGGATTGCGGGATCATCCCGATACCGCGCCACTGTCGGTCGGTGACGACAAATACGTCGGCCAGCGCCTGCTGGGCAACGGTGTTCCCGATATCGGTGACCGCCCGTGGGTAGGCGTTGCGCAACTCGGCGCGGCCAGCCTCCATCAACTCGACCAGTTGTCGCACACCCTCGAGCAGGTCCAGCGGCTCAAATCCGGTGACGACGATCGGGACGTTGAACTTCTCGACGAGCGGGCCGTATTCGCCGGTGCCCATGACCGTGCAGACATGGCCCGCGGCGAGAAAGCCCTGCACCCGATTGGTCGGCGCGCTAAGGATGGCGGTCATCGCCGGCGGCACCAGGACGTGGGATACCAGCAGCGAGAAGTTGGTTAGTCCGAGGCGTTTGGCGTGCAGCACCGACATCGCGTTTGCCGGTGCGGTGGTTTCGAAGCCGACGCCGAAGAACACCACGTTTTTGCCCGGGTTCTCGGCGGCGACCCGGGTGGCGTCCAGTGGCGAGTAGACGATCCGGACGTCCCCGCCACGCGCCCGCACGCTGAACAGATCCTGCTTGCTGCCGGGAACGCGCAGCATGTCGCCGAATGAGCAGAAGATGACTTCCTCGCGGGATGCGATCTCCAACGCACGGTCGATCATCTCCAGTGGGGTGACGCACACCGGGCAACCGGGTCCGTGGATGAATTCGACGGCGCCGTCGAGCAATTGGTCGATGCCGTTGCGGATGATGGAGTGGGTCTGGCCCCCGCAGACCTCCATGATCGTCCAGGGCCGCGTCGCGCTGCGCCGGATCGCCTCGACGAGCGACTTGGCGGCGACGGGGTCACGGAACTCGTCGAGGTACTTCATGCCGTCTCCCGGCTGCTCTGCCCTTCGCTTCCCGCCAGTTCCTCGTCGAGGAAACCGAGATCGGCGAACATCTGCAGTGTTTCGTTGGCGGAGGCCTCATCGAGGCGGGTGAGCGCGAAACCCGCGTGCACGATCGTGTACTCGCCGATCTCCATATCCGGCAGATAGGCCAGGCACACGGTCTTCGTGGTGCCGCCGAAATCGACGGTCGACATCCGGGTGCCCGACTCCTCCCAGATGTCGATCACTTTGCCGGGGATTCCGAGGCACATGCGCCGTTCCTTTCCGGTGTGGGTGCCGCTGCCCTGCCAGCCGCGGCGATGGTGGACTGGCCGAGAGCCAGACCTCCGTCGTTACAGGGAACGATACGGTGGCTGAGCACCTCATAACCAGCCTTGGTCAGAGATTGCCGAAGTCCTCCTAGCAGGATCCGGTTGGCGAACACCCCGCCGGTCAGCCCAATCACCGAGATACCGGCCGCATCGGCACAGTGCCGGACGGCGGCGGCGGTGGCACGGATTACCGCCTGGTGAAAGCCCGCGGCCAGATCAGCAGGCTCAGCGCCGGCCCGTAACCCGTCGACGATGCCAATGATCACCGGTGCCGGGTCGATTACCGCGCCGTCCACGGCAAAGTCCAGCCTGGCATCCCGCCCCCGGCGGGCGAGGTGCTCGAGTTCGACGGCTGCCTGGCCCTCATAGCTGACCTGCTGGCAGACGTCCAGCAGGCTGGCGACGGCGTCGAAGAGTCGGCCCATGCTGGTGGTCGGCACGCAGCCCACCCCGCGCGGGATCTGCTGGGCGAGGACGTGCAGGCCTTGTTCGCCCACCGCGCGCACCGGCGGAAGGTCGGGTGTCCAGTCGATTCCAGCCCGGGTCAGCAGGTCCAGGGCGATACGACCGGGTTGGCGCACCGCTCCCTCTCCCCCGGGCAACGCGAATGGCATCAGGTGTCCGGCCCGGGTGAACTGCGCGGGGTCGGTGATGGCCAGCAGTTCCCCGCCCCAGACCGTGCCGTCGAGGCCGTAGCCGGTGCCGTCGTAGGCCACCGCGATGATCGGGGTGTCCAGGCGCTCGTGTTCGGCCAGCAGCGACACGGCATGCGCATGGTGGTGCTGCACGGCCAGCACCGGCCGTCCGTTCGCGACGCGGTGGGCCCACGCCGTGGTGGCGTAGCCGGGGTGCATATCGCAGACGATCACGTCAGGGCGCTGGCCGGTCATGAACGATAGGTGGTCCAGCGCCGAGGTGAAGCAGGTCTGGGTTCGTGGATCGGACATGTCCCCCAGATGCGATGACAGATGGGCCCGGCGTCGTCCGCCGGTAGCTCCGGCCATCAGAGCGAAGGTGGTCTTCAGATCACCGCCGGTGGCCAGCAGCACCTCGTCACCGGAGCCGGCCACCGAAACCGGCAGCGGCGCATACCCGCGGGAGCGCCTCAGCGGCAACTGATTTCCCTGATCGTCGAGGGTGATCACCGAGTCCTCGCACGGCACACCGATGGGCCGGTCGTGGCTCAGCACCCCATCGGCCAGACCGCCGATCCAATCCAGATCCTGCTCGCGATAGACGATGGGCGAACCGCCCTGATTGGCCGAGGTCATCACCAGCGGGATAGCCCCGAGCCGGTCGAACAGCAGATGGTGCACCGGCGTGTAGGCCAGCATCACCCCGAGGTCGGCGAGTCCTGGCGCCACCGCATCGCTGACGGCAGTACCCCTTCTGGGTACCAGCACGATGGGCGCCGCCGGATTGGTCAACACAACTGCAGCCGCGTCATCGACGTCAGCGATCGATCGAGCGGCGTCGAGATCGGCCACCATCACCGCAAAAGGCTTGGCGGGCCGGTTTTTTCGATCACGCAGCGTTGTCACCGCAGCTGTGTCATCGGCTCGGCACGCCAAGTGATAGCCGCCAATACCCTTGATCGCGACTACTTTCTTGGCCAGCAGAGCATCCGATACGGCCTCGATCGACCCCGACAGCCTGGGTCCGCAGTCCGCACACGCGATCGTTTGGGCGTGAAAGCGACGATCAAGCGGATCGTCATACTCCCCAGAACAGGCCGCACACATCGGAAAGCCCGCCATCGTCGTGGTAGGCCGGTCATAGGGCAGATCGGTGATGACGGTGTAACGCGGTCCGCAGTTGGTGCAGGTGATGAACGGGTGGCCGAAACGGCGGTCGGCAGGGTCTCGCATCTCGCGCAGGCAATCCGCACAGGTGGCGATATCCGGCGGCACCAGGGTTCTCGAGGTGTCGTCGGTCTGGCTGGCGATGATCTCGAAGCGCGCGTCGCCGAGGGTCTGCACCGCGGTGACGGCCATGGTGTCGATACGGGCCATCGGCGGCGGCCGATGCTGTAGCGCACTGACCGCGGCATCGACGTCGGGGGCTGGCCCCTCGAACTCGCAGTGCACCGCACCCGCGTCGTTGTAGACCCATCCGCCAAGCCCATATTCGGCGGCGATCCGCGCGACGGCCGGGCGAAATCCCACCCCCTGCACCACACCGGTGATGTCGAGGCGAACCCTTACGGTCACCGCGATCACGGTAGTCGTAGGGTTCTGCCGATGCATGAACTGTCCCTGTGCCGGGCGATCGCCAGTGTGGTCAAGGACCATGCCGGCGAACGGCGCGTCGATGTGGTGCGGGTCCGGGTCGGGGCCCTGCGCCAGGTAGTGCCGGACTCACTGGCGTTCTGCTGGACGATCGTCCGCGGTGACGAGGACATGCCGGGGGCTGAGCTGGAACTGGAGTTCGTCCCCGCCGAGGTTCGGTGCAACGGTTGTGGCCAGCAGTCCGAGATCGAATCGCGGTGGTCGGTGGCCTGCCCGCGGTGCACGAGCGCCGACGTGACCGTGGTGCACGGCGAGGAATTTCTGGTCACCTCTGTGGACGTGACGTAGCTAGAGTTGGGGGTATGGGTCGATTCCACCGCCACGACGACGGCACCGAGCACAGCCACGACCACGAACACAGCCACGACCACGACCACGAACACGATCACGATCA
>CAXNJA010000120.1:0-7766 GCA_964202555.1 Mycobacterium sp. | reverse complement strand
CAGGTGGGGTCAGCCGCCAAACGGCCACAGCGGCGGCCAGATGGTTTGGTCTGCGCTCGACTCGCCGCCCGACCCGGAATCGACGGGTGCAGATCCCTCGCCCGATGAACCGGACCCGTAGTTCGGCGCAATGGTGGTCACCGGCGGCGTGTAGGTCGGATAGCCCGTATTCGACGGCGGGGACGTGGGTTGCGTCGCCCGAGGTTCCGTCGACGTCGGATACGTCGCAGATGGGGTCGGCGTAGGTGTCGCGGTCTGTATGGGTGTCGGGGTCTGTGTGGCTGTCGGGGTCACCGTGGAAGTCGGGGACCGCGGCACCGGGGTGCTGCGGGTCGGGACCTGGAATATCGGCGGCAGCAGCGACGGGATGATCGGAATGGGCACCACGATCGGCGGAACAAACGCCGGCACCGGGGCGGGAGCGGGCGCCGCGGCCGGGGCCGGGGCCGCAGGAGGTGGCGGCGCGGGGGCAGGCGCCGGCGCGGACGGAGGCGGTGGCGCGGCAGCCGGCGCAGGAGCCGCCGGGGCCGGGGCCGGGGCCGGGGCCGGGGCCGCCGGGGCCGGTGCCGGGACGGCCTCGCGTGGCGCCACGAAGACGGTGCGCGGCGCCTCCTGAACAACGGGGATCGGGGCCTCGATGGTCTCCGGGGCAGCCGCTGGCGGTGCCGGTTGCCGCGCCTGCGGAGCAACCGGTGCTTGGCTGTTGGACACCACCGCGCTGTCGCCCGGGATGGGCCGCTGCTCGGCGGTCGGCCTGATTGCGACGGCCAGCGAGATGACCAACGCGACCACCCCGAAAACGAAGAAGGTCGACAGCGCACTGCCGATCAGGACGAACCGGCGTTCCGCCGACGGCGCTTCGGCGTCCGGGTCCAACAAGTCCGGGTCCAACCAGTCCGGGTCCACCGCGTCCAAACCGTCGACGGCCAGGCCCTCGGCGTCGTCGTCGGGCACCGCGCTGTACCCCAGCGGCGCCATGTATCCCGCGGCGGCCATCTGAGTGGGCCCGGCGGCGGTGTCCTCCGTGGACAGCAAGCCCACTGTCTCGGCCTCGTAGCGGGGTGTGTTTGCCGCAGCCAGCGCGGCTCCGCGGGCGAGAGCCAAGTCGCCGTCGTCGGGGGCGTGCACCGGAAGCGAAGTCCGCGCAGCGATCTGCGGCTTCAGTGCGGCGATGTCGACCCCGGATCCGACCATGAACAAGCTCTGCGGCGGCGAGGCCCCGGCGTCGAGGCCTGCGACCATCTCCTGCAGTTCGGCCACCGCAGTCGCGGGTTCCAGGCTGCGGCTGACCACCTTGACCACCGAACCGTCGTCGCTGCGCACCACCGCCAGCGTCGCGGTGTCGCGTTCCAGGAAGAGCAAAGCGGTGCGCTGGAACTCGGCGGATTGGCCGATCGCCTGGGCCAGCGCGCTGGCAGCGTGCAGTTCGGAGACGAGAACGACGTCCTCGATCCGCTGGGCCTTGAGCGCCTGGCGCAGCCGAGCCGCCGCGGCATGATCTGTCCAGGCCACCCCGGTGGCGACCAGATGGTGGCCGCCCTCGGCGGCGCTTTCGCGGGTGCCCAGAATGGCGGCGACCACCTGCTCGGGAGCATCGGAGGTTGCTGGGCTGAGACCGCCGGCAACGTCGAACGAAACCTGGTCAAGGGTCGCGCCGTTGGCGTCCTTGCCCTCTACCAGTGCCATGCGGACCGTCGTGGGTGTCATTGACACCCCGAGAACGATGTCCACACCTACCTCCAACGCGTTTGCTGGGCGGACCCATCCCGATCGTTGTCACATGCGGGGCTGACGCACCGACTACACGGTTCATCGACCGCAGGGGCGGCGCTGTTACACCGAAACGCAGTTAGCTGGATGAGCGGATGAAGTTCAGGTACGACCGCGACGGAGTCGGTCCGCGCTGCCCCTGATACTTCGACCCTACCGACGCGCTGCCGTAGGGGTGTTCGGCCGGGCTGGTCAGGCGCAGCAGGCACAATTGACCGATTTTCATTCCCGGCCACAGGGTGATCGGCAGGTTTGCGACGTTGGACAACTCCAAGGTGATGTGGCCGGAGAAACCGGGGTCGATGAAACCTGCGGTGGAGTGAGTCAGCAGACCCAAGCGGCCGAGCGACGACTTGCCTTCCAGCCGTCCGGCCAAGTCGTCGGGCAACGTGCAGCACTCCAACGTCGACCCCAATACGAACTCGCCGGGGTGCAGGACGAAGGGCTCCCCCTCGGCAGGCTGAACCATCGTGGTCAGTTCGTCCTGCTGCTGGGCGGGGTCGATGTGGGTGTAGCGGGTGTTGTTGAAAACCCGGAATAGGTTGTCCAGCCGGACATCCACGCTCGACGGCTGAACCAGGGTGTCATTGAAGGGCTCAATGCCCAGCCGTCCGGCAGCGATCTCGGCGCGGAGGTCACGATCTGAGAGCAGCACCCAACGAGCGTATAGCCCGGCAGCAGAAGACAGCGGTTGCTATCCTCGACAACGCCACACGCCGATGTAGTTCAATGGCAGAACATCAGCTTCCCAAGCTGAATACGCGGGTTCGATTCCCGTCATCGGCTCCACGCTCGCCCGTTCAGCGTCCCCTCAACTGGTCGATCAGGGTGTAACTCGACGGATCGTCGGGCAGCACGAAGGCAAAGCCCTCCAGGAAGATGATCGCGATGACGTTGGCCGCGACGACGCCGATGAACAGCCAGATGACGACGGTCGAGATCTTCCACTGGGTGCTGCCGACGGCCGGCGCCTGCGGGATTCCGCGCGGCATCAGAGCCAACATCACCCCGACGTAGACCATCACGATGGCGAAGGTGATGAACGCCCAGGTGTAGAGATGCAGCCGCAGGAACGGCTCTCCGTAACCGGGATCGCCTGGCAGGATGTGCAATTCGATCTGTCGCACCGACACCGAGGCGCCCGCCAGCACACTGAGCAGGCCCATGCCCAGCCCTTGGGCGTAGCGGGCCGTGGTCAGCGTTCCGCGCCGGGCTTGCATGATCACGAACAGCGCGGCCAGGGTAGCCAGAATCATTCCGTAGCGCTGAAGCATGCACAGGGGGCAGGGAAACTCCCCCTTCACGAACTGGATGAAGAAGGCGCTCAGCATCACCACGGTGTAGGCCAAAACCCAGGCGTGCAGACCCCAGAAGGTCAGGAAGCCCCACAGACCACTGCGAGCCTCGGCCGGCTCTTCGACGATCCGCGTCTCTTCGACCACAATCTCGGCCATCAGAAGCTCAGATCCAGGGTGGAGGTGACGTGGTAGCGGAACAGGCCGATCATCGCGACCACGCCGACGGCCCATAGGGCGATGATCATTCCGCGCCGTGCGCCGCGCCATATCAGCAAGGCGATCACGAAGAGCAGGATCATGATGAGAATGTCCACGCGCGAAGATTAAGCCGTCGCGAACGGTTTCACGCGACGGTTGCCGCATTTTGATACCCGCTTGAAACACGAAGACCTCCGTGTGACGTGCTGTCACCGGAGGTCTTCGTGTGGAAGTGATTTAGCTGGGGAAGATCCGGACCCAGTCGACCAGCATCTGACACGGGTAGTCACCCATCGACGCGTCCTTGCCGCCGGTACCACCGACGGCGATGTTGAACACCGGCTTCATCATGAAACCGGGGTCGTTGAACGCCCAGTCCTTGATCGAGAACGCCGGCACCTCGAAGTAGGGCTCCATGCCGGGCTCGTAGTCCCGCCAGAACTTCATTCCGGCGGTGGTCCAGGTCAGCCGCCAGGTGTGCCACTGGTCGCTGACGGGGATCGGCATGGTCTTGAACGCGGTGCCGTCCAAGCGAGCGTGGATTGTGGTGCCCGACGGCCACTCCATGTTGCCGTACCACTCGATGAGATCGACCTCGCCGCCGCGCGGCTTGTTCTCATTGACCACCCACCAGGCGGGCCAGGCGCCGGGGGTCAGGCATTCCAGCTTCACCCGCGCCTCGAAGGTGTGGTTGATCGGTGCGGCGAAGTTACCGACCACCTTCCCACTGGTGTAGGTGTTCGACTGGTTCGTCCCATTGGGGTCCCGCGTGGCGCGGATGACGAGGTGGGAGTTGCCGTCGAGGAAGACGTGTTCCCGGTCGTCGCGGTACTGGCCCATGTTCTCGGGGCGGTCCCAGAACACCGGCTTCTTGATCATTTCTCGACGCTGGGCGACGGTCCACAGCGCCGGGTTGGGCGGGGCGCCGGCCGGGCCGTCGAACTCGTCGCCCATGACCCCGGGGACAGCGGCCGCCGGCGGCGGTGCGCCGAAGGGAGCCGCCGGAGGCGGGGGCGCACCCGGAGCGGGGGGCATCGGTGCAGGTGGCGGAGCACCCGGCGGTGGGGGCGGGCCAGGCAGCGGCGGCTCTGGGTTGGCGCCGGCGGTGGCGGGAACAGCGACTGCGGCGAGGCCCAGGCCTGCCATGACCATCGCGCTGCGTCGGTCCATCTTCGACATAGCTACCAACTTTAGATGCCGACAGCGGTCTTGCCCAAAACAGAGCGGCCCGCGACCGCGCTACCGACACCACCCAGACGTGGCTCGTTACCTATCTAGCTGCCCGAACATCGGCCTGGGACCATAGGAAAAAAAATTCCCATCGCACGGGGATGCGAGCCGCCCCCGCCAAAGGGGGCAAACATCCGATCGCGCGAACGATCGAGTCAGTTGACCGGGAAGCAAACCGGGACGAACGGAATCGGCGGGCAAATCGAGATGGGCGGCAACGGTGGCGGTGGAGCCTGGGGCGGTGGCGGTGCGTTCCACTGCCCGGCCGGCGCAGGTGCCACAACGCACAGGTTCGCAGCCGCGTCGAAGACGGTTCCCGGCCCACACTCGGCGGCATTGCTGACCGCCGGAGCGGCGAGGACCCCGCCCGTGAGAGCCACGACCGCGGCGGGCACGACGAGGGTGGAGCGCTTCTTCAAAGCTAGGAGCATCAGGGGCTTCCTTACCTAGTCCCCGGGCTGATCGGACTCCGGGGCTTCGTCCCGTGATGCGTCGAGAACACTGACATCGATGCCATACGGCAGGAAACGGACGCTGCGGTTGGCGTCGGTATTGAGTTTGTTGGCGCGCAGTGCCTCCAGTTCGTTCTGGTAGACCTGCTCCACGTGCGCCTTGCCGTCGCCGTCGGCGATGTAGATCGCCCACACACCGTCACCGGCCTCGCCGGCCGTTTCCGGTTGCGGACGCGGCCTGGGCGTGGGTCGGGCGAACTGGTCGAAGAGCATGCCGAAGCCTGCTTTCTCCGGCGAAGAGTTGAAGAAACGACCGACCTGCTCGAAGGCGCTGCGTAGGCCCTCACCGGTCTCCCGTACGACGCGGTCGAAGTCGTCGGGGTCAATGCCAAACGGCCCGTTGTTGTCCATGACCACAGTGTGCGCCGTGTTTGCTGCCGGTGTCGACAAAATCCCGGTACGCCGCCAGCGAAATGCGCTTACAGCACCGTCAACGGAATCGACTTCCGTGGCTGGAATTCGAACGCCGCGCCGCGGCTGACCTTGGTGACTTGAACCTCGGGGAAGTCATTGGTGGCGATTTCCGAGGGCTGGAATTCGGCGACCCAGTCGGTGTCGGTTCCGCTGACGGTGACGCTCAGGTGAGGGCTGACGGCGGTAGCGATGGCCTGCAACGGCCGGGTGGAGGCCGGACCGCACAAGGCGATCCATGCGCCGTCATCGTGGGCGGGACAACGTCGCACCGTCAACCGGCCGTCATCGACATCGGCGTCAACGTATCCGGCGGGGTTGAGCAGCGGATGCAGTCGCAGCACCCTCGTGAGGCCGTCGATGTCGGAGGTGAGACCGAGGGCGCGGCGGATTCGTTCGGCGGCGACCCCGGCGATCCCGATCAGCTGTTTGGTGCAGATTGACACCGCCAGTTCGGCGTCGTCACCGGCCCGTTTGGTCACGGCGAGGACGAAGGACAGGTTCAACAGGTGCATCTGCAGAGACACCTCGTCGGCGATGCGCACCAGCGCCGAGTGAGAGAGAGCCCCGAAGTCGACGTCGGACAACAGCGGGCCGGAATAGTCGGTGGCCCCGTCTTCGTCATGGGTGATCGGTGCCAGCGTCCAGGTGGCGGCCCGTGTACGGGCGATAGTTGCCAGCGCCGGGATCGGTTGGGCCTCTGGGTAGGACGAGTCGATGATGACCGTCCAGGCGCAGTGCGGGCTGCGGTCGACGGGCTGGCGTGGCGGGCGATGCAGTGGCCGCACCTGGGCTCGTGGGTTAGTAGCCACAGCGGTGGCGTCGAAGGTGGGGTCCTCGATGTCGTGGCACATGCCGGTCACGTAGTCCGGACCCATCGGCTCCACGTCGAGAAGCGCGCCGCAGTGGTCGAGGTGGAACTCTCCGTGCCAGCGGTCGTGGACGGTGTAGCGGAAGTCCATGAACTGCGGCGGGGCGCCGATGTCGAACTGCAGCCCCTTGAAGATGGTGATGATGTCGTCACCCTCGTAGTCCAGGGCTTGCTGCATCCGTTTGGTGTAAATCGGGCTGCATCCGGCCCACTCCTCGATGGCGATCTGAAGCATCTCCTCGCGGCCGAAAGAGGCTATACACCAGGCCATTCCGGAGCGATCGATGAGTTGGCCGATGAGCAGTAGTTCGGGCACCAGGACGGCCAGTTCGGCACGGGACAACTCGGCGTAGCAGCTGCGGGGCAGGCTCACCTGCCTAAACCTAGTCCAGGGCGGTGCCGGTGTGCTGCAATGTCGGCATGGCTGATCTGGAGGCGATCGAGGCAATCAAACGGGTGAAGTACCGCTACCTTCGCGCGTTGGACACCAAGCACTGGGATGACTTCGCCGACACCCTGACCGAGGACATCGTCGGCGATTACGGGTCGTCCTTGGGTAAGGAACTGCATTTCACCAACCGCGCCGACCTGGTCGCCTACATGCGGACCTCGATGCCGGCGGGGGTGATCACCGAGCATCGGGTGGCCCACCCGGAGATCACACTGGACGACTCTGATCAAGCCGAGGGCCGGTGGTACCTCCAGGATCGGGTGCTGGTGCCGGAACACAACTTCATGCTGTTCGGGGCGGCGTTCTACCGCGACCGCTACCGCAAGACCTCCGATGGCTGGAAGATCTGCGCGACGGGGTATCAGCGCACCTATGAGGTGGCCCAGAAACTGGACGGCAAACTGACCCAGGGGCCGGCGCTGGCCTGACTGGTTACTGGGCGACGGCGATCACCGCGCCGGGTTGCAGCCAGCGGATGATCTTGACGAGGGTGGCGTCGTCGAGTGCCACACAACCGGCCGTCGGTGCGCCGTTACTGGTGTGGACGAAGAACGCGCCGCCGTTGCCGGGGATGCGTTCCTTGTTGACGCCCATCACAATCGCGTGCGCGTAGGCCGGGATGTAGAGGTTCTCGGTGCCGCTTGCCAGTGAGGTATTGAACGGGCAGTCGGCCTGCTTGCAGACCTGCATCGTGTTGTAGGTGGGGCCGTCGGCGGACCACCAGTAGTCCGGGGTGGTCTGGTAGTACTTCAGTCCTCCGCCGGGACTGGGCTCGGTGCCGAAGGCGAAGTCCAAGGAGTAGACGCCCATCGGGGTTGCCGGGACGGCATCTTTGGCCTTGGGCGCCATCCCGGCCGAGCCGACGAGGGTGGGGATGCCACTGCCGACCGGTTGCCATCCGGTGGGCCCGCGCTGCCAGACGTCCATCTTGGCGTTCGACCCGCCGGTGCCGACCACGGAGAGCACCTGGGTGGCGTTGCCGACCTGCGGGGCGAACCATGGGGTGTCGGCCTGGCCGACCGGCG
>CAXNJA010000119.1:0-7777 GCA_964202555.1 Mycobacterium sp. | reverse complement strand
GCGGAGTGGCTGTGGTCCGAACACTCCGGGGGCCGGACCGCGGCCGAGTTGGCCCGCCAGCACCACCAGCGTCTGCTGGTCGCCCAGCAGGATCTGCTGCTGTCCGATCCGGGTCCGCGGGAGATGTTCGACGACCGGGTCTACAAGCGCGGAGCCCTGACCCTGCACGCGTTGCGCGGCATCATCGGCGATGAGAAGTTCTTTGCACTGCTGCGGGACTGGACCACCCGGCACCGCCACGGCACGGTCGTCACCGACGACTTCACCGGCCTGGCGGCCAACTACGCCGACGTCTCACTGCGGCCGTTGTGGCAGGCGTGGCTGTATTCCACCGGGATGCCGCCGCTGTGACCGATGCCGGGCTCAACGCGGTCAGTGTCGCCGCCGCCGGCCCGGTGGCGCGCGGCAGCGTCGCGCGGGTCGGGCTGGCCACCGCGATCTCCGCGCTGTGCGGTTACGGCGTGCTGTATCTGGCCGCGCGCCGACTGGAACCGGCGGGGTTCTCCGTCTTCGGGGTGTTCTGGGGCGCCTTCGGGTTGGTGGCCGGCGCAGCCAACGGACTACTGCAGGAAGCCACCCGGGAGGTGCGCTCGAGGGCGGCACCGACAGCGGCACCGGTCACGGCTGAGGGCCCGCACACCCGCCCGATGTGGGTGGCGGTCGGCGTCGGGATGGCCGCGGCTGTCGGGATCGCCGGCACCTCGCCGCTATGGGCGCCGCATGTGTTCGCCGAGGCGCGGCCGCTGTCGGTGGCGCTGCTGGCGGCGGGGCTGGCCGGGTTCTGCATGCACGCAACGCTGTTGGGCATGCTGGCCGGCACCGGACGCTGGTCGTACTACGGGGCCCTGATGGTGACCGATGCGGCGACCCGGTTGGCACTGGCCGTGACGGCTTACGTGTCGGGCTGGGGCCTGGCCGGGTACCTGTGGGCCACCGTCGGCGGCTCGTTGGCGTGGTTGCTGCTGCTGGCGGTCTCACCCGCGGTGCGCTCGGCGGCCCGATTACGCACTGCCGGGCCGGTGTCGGGATTTCTGCGGGGAGCGGCGCACTCGATCGCCGCGGCCGGCGCCAGCGCGATTCTGGTGATGGGCTTTCCGGTGCTGCTCAAGGCGACCTCCGGTCAACTCGGTGCGGCCGGCGGGGTGGTGATCCTGGCGGTGACGCTGACCAGGGCGCCGCTGCTGGTACCGATGACGGCCATGCAGGGCAATCTGATCGCCCACTTCGTCGACCACCGCAGCGCCCGACTGCGGGCGCTGCTCGGGCCGGCGGGGATCATCGTCGGCGTCGGCGCAGTGGGCGTCGTCGCTGCGTTCCTGGTGGGTCCGTGGATCCTTCGGGTCGGATTCGGCCCCGAGTACGTGACCAGTGGCGCGCTGCTGGCCTGGCTCACCGCCGCAGCGGTGTCGATCGCTCTGCTGACCCTGACCGGCGCGGCGGCGGTGGCCGCCGCACTGCACCGGGCCTACGCCGTCGGCTGGGTGGGCGCCACCCTGGCCGCCACCCTGCTGCTGACGTGTCCGTTGGCGCTGGAAACCCGCACCGTGCTGGCGTTGCTGTGCGGTCCCCTGGTCGGCATCGCCGTGCACCTGAGTGCGCTGGCCCGCGCCGATTAACGGCGCATTCGCCCGTACAGTCGTGGCGATGTCAATTCGGCCGCCCACCCGTATGCCGGCGGTTGCGGTGGCTGCGGGTGCACTGATCGCAGTGCACCTGGTGGTGCGGGCGGAACTGGCCTTCGGTGGCTATTTCTACTGGGACGACTTGATCATCGTCGGCCGAGCCGGAACCCAATCACTGCTGTCGTGGTCGTATCTGTTCACCGATCACGACGGCCACATCATGCCGGCGGCGTTTCTGCTCGGCGGCGTGATCACCCGGGCGGCCCCGCTGGTCTGGACCTGGCCGGCGGTGAGCCTGCTCGTTCTGCAGGCGATCGCTTCGCTGGCCCTGCTGCGGGCCTTGCGGGTGATCCTCGGCTGGCGACCGGTCCTGCTGGTGCCGTTGGGTTTCGCGCTGTTCACCCCGCTGGCGGTGCCGGCGTTCGCGTGGTGGGCCTCAGCGCTGAACTACCTGCCGATGATCGCGGCGATGGCCTGGGTGTGCGCCGACGCGATCCTGCTGGCGCGCACCGGGTCTCGCCGCTACGCGATCAGCGGCGCGGTGGCGTTCACTGTCGGTCTGACCTTCTTCGAGAAGTCCGCGGTGATTCCCTTCGCCGCCTTCGCCGTCGTCGCCCTGCTGAGCCATGTGCACGGTGAATCGGGTGCGCTGCTGTCGACGTGGCGCCGGGGCCGTCCGCTGTGGCTGGCCTGCCTGGGTATCACCGCAGCGTGGGTGGCGCTCTACCTGATGGTGGTCGACCAGCGCCGATGGAGTTCTGACCTGGGCATGACATGGGACCTGCTGGCGCGATCGGTCACCCACGGGATCGTGCCCGGCCTGGTCGGGGGCCCGTGGCAGTGGCAGCGCTGGGCGCCGGCCTCACCGTGGGCGGTGCCGCCGGCATCGGTGATGGCGCTGGGCTGGGTCGCTCTGGGAATGGCGGTGGCGGTGTCGGTGCTGCGCAAGCAGTGCCTCGGCCCGGTGTGGCTGGTGGCCGCCGGGTATGCGGTGGCCTGCCAGGTGCCGATTTATCTGATGCGGTCATCGGCGTACACGGCGCTGGAACTGGCTCAGACCCTGCGCTACCTGCCTGACCTGGTGGTGATGCTGGCACTGCTGGCGGCGGTCGGGTTCTGCGCCCCGAACCGGCCGGGCACGGCGTGGCTGGATGCATCGGCCCGGCGCCGCGCGGTGGTCGCGACCCTCGCGGTGGCCTTCATCGCCAGCAGCCTGGTCTCCACCAGAACTTTTCTGGCGAGTTGGCAGGACAACCCGACGAAGGCCTACCTGCTCAACGCCGTTGCGGGTCTGGCCCAGGCGCGGGCGACATCGCCCGCGCCCCTGCTGGATCAGGAGGTCGATCCGCTGATCCTGCAGCGGGTGCAGGGCCCTCAGAACCTGGCCAGCCACATGTTCGCCCTCATCGCCGACCGTCCGGAATTCAGCGGCTCCACCGACCTGCTGCGGATGCTTGATGCGAGCGGGCGACTTATCGATGCCAACGTGACCTGGGTGCGCAGGATCGAGCCCGGGCCGGCGCCGCAGTGCGGATACTTCGTGTCCTCCGAGGCCCAGCCCGACGCCGTTGTCCGGATGCCGCTGGACGGGCCGCTGCTGCCGGCCGACTGGACTGCAGAGATCAACTACCTGGCCAGCACCGAAGGCAGCCTTGTTGTTTCACTGCCGGTCGGTGCGGAGACGAAGGTTGCGGTCAAACCCGGTCTCAACCGCGTGTACGTGCGGCTCTCCGGGGCCGGCGATGCCATCGCGGTGCGGCCCGCCACCGCGGCGCTGACGGTGTGTGTCGCCTCCGGCCCGGTCGGCTATCTGGCCCCGCGCAGGACCGGCAGCTAGCCGGTCCGATCAGGACTGCTCATCGCCCAGCCGGGTCTGGCCGATGATCTCGGCGATGCCGCTGCGCACCTCGCGGGCCGCCATCGTGGTGGCGACGGTGGCCATCTGGATGGCCACCTCACGATCGTCGCTGAGCACGTAGCTGGCCGCGGTGTCCACGACGTCGGCGAACCGCTCCCGCAGCAGCGCCTCGATCCGCGCCAGCGCGAACTCGGCGTGCTCCAGTGGGACGCAGCCGCGCAGTAGGTGAAAGACATCGGCGTCGATGCGGCGGTACATCAGCTGGGCGTAGACCCGCTTGGACAACGCGATGCCGCCCGGCTTGGCCAGCATCACCTGCTGGCCGGCGAGCTTGGCGACGATCGGCTCGGTCGAGCACATGCACAGTTGTACGAAGCAACTGGTCAACTCCGCGGCCACCACACCGGCCAGCGGGTCGTCCAGGTCGGCGAGGTCGATGCTGTCGGGCAGAGGCTGCGGCGGGGTTGTCTCGAACATGTGAGTGATTGTCCCAGGGGGGTCTGACATTGATCCGTTTGCGCAGCGAGACCTGGGTGTCGCAGCCGTCGCCGCGCGGGTAAATTCGGCTCCGAAGCCGGGGATCCGGCCTGAACGATTGGTGTGCACCATGAGTTTCACCACCAAGAACGGAACCCGGGGAGCACGCCAACCCGGAGGACGGCTGCTTCGGCTGATGAACGGTGTCATCACCCGACGCATCCGCAAAGGCGCGAAGCTGATGGGCGGCACCGACGGCCTGGTGCTCACCACCATTGGCCGCAAGAGCGGAGAACCGCGCAGCACGCCGCTGGTGTGGTTTCCCGGCGAGGACGGCAGCTGGCTGATCGTCGCCTCAGCGGCCGGAGCCCCCCGAAATCCCGCCTGGTACTACAACATCGCCGCGCACCCCGACCGGGTACAGATACAGATCGGGGGACGCAGCATCCCGGTCGCCGCAGCGCAGCTACACGGCGAGGAGCGGGAGCGGGCTTGGCGCGCGATCACCTCCGCATCGGCCCGGTTCGCCAAGTATCAGCAGCAGACCGACCGGGAGTTACCGATCATCCGGCTGACTACACCGATCGCGGGGGCACCGGCACCGCACGAGCGATGAGGCCGGCGCTTCACCCGATGAGCCCGGATTAGAGGCCATTGGTCCCTAGCAGCGAGCGGCGGCGGATCGCACCATTGTCCCAACGGGGACGATGGGGGACCAGCATGACTGACAAATCGGTGGGTATGCGGTCAGGAACTGCCGACAGGTGGCTCGACACGGTGGCTACCGAACTGGGCACCGATGACCGGGATTTCGCAGAGCGGGTTCTGCGGTCATGGCTGCAGATGATCCACGAGCGCCTGACTGCCCCGGCGGCGGCTGCCTTCGCCGCGGAGCTGCCTGAATCGGTCAGGCGCCTGTTCCTCACCGAGCGGGACGGCATTGCCCATTCGGCGAAGCGGGGCGCGGCGGCGTACACGATCAGGTTCGCGCGCAACGCCGGGATTGCGGTGCAGGACGTCCGCGCCGTGTCGTCGTCGGTGACCGTCGCCATGATGCTGCTAATGCGGTCGGCGGCCGTCGATAGGGTGCTGGGCGAATTGGACACCAACCTGCAGGTGCTGGTCCGGGGTCGGGCCGCGTAGCCACGGTCGGGGGCTATTCCTCGCCGCACCGACGGGCAGCGGCTGATTGCAACTCGGTTGGAATGACCGGGCGCCGACTCGGCACCGCCAACCAGCCCCAGCCTTAGGCTCAGTCGGTGTCGGATGCCGGCGGGTGGAACCATCGCGTGCGCGCGCTGTTGCGTGGATCCCACTCGGTTCCGCGTACACGCTTCACCGCGCCGTCGGTGTGGCAGCCCACGCCGGCGTCATTCACCGCGCTCATCGTCGGCCTGTGGTTGTTCGGCACCGGCGATGCCCTGATCCTGGCCTCCAACCTCGGCGCCTCACCCTGGTCGGTGCTCGCCCAGGGGCTCAGCATGCGCACCGGTCTGGGAATCGGCTGGACCACCTTCGGTGTGTCGATAGGTGTTCTCGCGCTGTGGATTCCGCTGCGCCAGCGGCCCGGTCTCGGGACCGTGATGAACATCATCGTGATCGCGCTCGCGATCGGCGTCACCTACCCGAGGGTGGGTACCCCCGGCTCACTGACAGGGCAACTCGGGTTGGTGTTCCTCGGGATCGGCCTCATCGGGCTGGGCAGTGGGTTCTACCTCACCAGCGGCCACGGCCCCGGTCCGCGCGACGGCTGGATGACGGGTCTGCACCGGGTGAGCGGCTGGCCGATAGGCCGGGTTCGACTACTCATCGAGGTGACTGTCCTGGTGGCCGGCTGGGCGCTGGGCGGCGTCGTCGGCATCGGAACCGCCCTCTTCGCCCTCCTGGTTGGCCAGTCCGTCGCATTGGGACTGTCCGCCACGCACCGGGTCTTCCCCAGCGCTACTGATGATGTGCTGGACGAGGACGGATTCCCGCAGGGCGAGGCCTGAGCCGACCGCCAGCGGTCATAATGCACTTCGGGACGGATGCGATACGTCCGCGGTCTGCAGTGCCTGCCGGCGGGTGGTCATCGCGGTCAGCCGGGGTCGGCACTTGTCGAGAATGCATTCGCTGGGGTCCGTCTGCAACCGGGAGCATCCTTCGATCAGAGGAGGCCGAATCATCAGCGCAATCGGTGAACTGCTCGATGCCGTGCGGTCGTCTGTCCCGGCAAAGTTGCTGTCATGAAGCCGGGATCGACCCGGCAACTGACAGAGGAGAACACCATGAAGCGTTTCGCAATCTCAAGCATGCTGGCCGGTGGCCTGTTCGCGGGTCTGCTGGGAGCATCGGGCGTCGCCCACGCCGACCTCAGCGATGTCATTTGGAACAACAACCAGCAGCAGCGCACCTACGTCCCGCACGTGGACACCAGTGTCAAGAGCAGCCCTGTGATCGTGCGCCGCTGATCACCAGATCCACTGCGAAGCCCGAGACCTCACGGTCTCGGGCTTCGCGCGTTGAGCCCGTTGGAGGGGTGGGCGCGGCGGCGCAAACTCCAGCAGCGCTGCGCGGGAACGGGTCACTCGGTGCGGGTCTGGGTGGGTTCGGTGTCAGCGAGATCCACCACAACCGGGACGTGGTCGGATAGGCCGGAGTCGATCCACTCATGCTTTGACCCGACGCTGACCTCGCGCAGCCGCGGCAGCCACGCATCGGGGATGAAGGCGTAGTCGATGTGATAGGTCTTGGCGCCGGCGCCGCGCCAGTGCAGCGTCGGAGTGCTCTCGTCGCCCTGCTGCTCACCGAAGTGGTGGTGGTAGGCGCTGGCAAGCCTTGCCCGCTTGGCGGCATCGAGGGTGCGGGCGTGCTGCTTGGCGTGGGCCATGCCGGGATCCCAGGACACGTTGTGGTTGAAGTCACCGGCCAGGATCGTCGGGCCTGATCCCTCGGCCCAGTAGGTGTTCAAGGCAGCGGCTGGCTGCGGGTTGGACTGTGGGAACGTCTTGATGTTGGAGGCGCGGTGATTCATCGCCCACACCGCGATCAACGAAAACGGCAGCGGCCCAGCGATATCGGTGAGAACCACCCACTCCATCATCGGCTCGACCAGCCGGGTGGCCTGAATCCGGTAGTTCCCAAACGTCATCACCGCCAGACCCTTGTCGGGGTTCTTGGGCGGCTCCGGGACTTTGCCTGTCCACGACATCGACGTCCACGGCGCCGGCCCCGGATATTTGGCCGCCAAGGTGGCCTCATCTGCGCACTCCGACAGGACCAGCACATCTGGCTGCAGTCGCTGCAGGACAGTGTCGAGCTTGCGATGAACGGCCATGTTGGCGTTCCAGACCACTAAACGCATCGGGCGATCGTAAATGCGGGTACCGACAGGGAGCATGCTGTCGAGTGGCGGTTGAGGCCGAACTTGCGGGTCATCAGCGCCTTCTTGTGGAGAGGGGCTTGGCTGTAGAAGGGCTTGGCGGCGTCTACCGCGGGCTCTGGTTTCCCCCAATCGGTGGATGCGGTTGTCATCTCCGATAGCGCCCGAACGGTCGACAGTCGCGGTGGCCAGCGCGCCGCAGAGTGGACGTCACCGGTCCGGACAAGCAGCCGGGACTAAAACTTCGAGCGAAGGAACTGACATGACCGCCAACATCACCCGCCGCATCGCCACCGTACTGACCGGACCGGCCATCGCCGCCGGAATCCTGGCCGGTGGCCTCGCCCTGGGGGCGCCCGCCCAAGCCCAGGCGACCATGGGCACCGCGACCTGTGTGACGGCGCCCGTCCTGGGAACGTCCCCCAACATGCTCAACCCGCTGACGCGGGCAGCCCAGGT
>CAXNJA010000118.1:0-7937 GCA_964202555.1 Mycobacterium sp. | reverse complement strand
ACGCAGCCCTCGACCTCGGTGCCCTCCAACGCCATCTGACGTAGTCGGATGTAGTACAGCGTCTTGATGCCCTTGCGCCAGGCGTAGATCTGCGCCTTGTTCACGTCCCGCGTGGAGGCGGTGTCCTTGAAGAACAGCGTCAGACTCAGCCCCTGGTCCACGTGCTGGGTGGCCGCGGCGTAGGTGTCGATGATCTTCTCGTAGCCGATCTCGTACGCGTCCTGGTAGTACTCCAGGTTGTCGTTGGTCATGTACGGCGCCGGGTAGTACGCCCGGCCGATCTTGCCTTCCTTGCGGATCTCCACCTTCGCCGCGATCGGGTGGATCGACGATGTCGAGTGGTTGATGTAAGAGATCGACCCGGTCGGCGGAACGGCCTGCAGGTTCTGGTTGTAGATGCCGTTCTTCTGCACCGACTCCTTCAGCCGCTGCCAGTCGTCCTGGTTGGGGATTCGGATGTCGGCTTGCGCGAACAGCTTTCGCACCTTCTCGGTCGCCGGCTCCCACACCTGCTCGGTGTACTTGTCGAAGAACTCGCCGCTGGCGTACTTGGACTTCTCGAAGCCGGCGAAGGTCTCCCCGCGCTCGATGGCGATCTTGTTCGACGCCTTCAGCGCGTGGTAGAGCACCGTGTAGAAGTAAATGTTGGTGAAGTCGACTCCCTCTTCGGAGCCGTAGAAGATCCGCTCACGGGCCAGGTAGCCGTGCAGGTTCATCTGCCCCAGACCGATGGCATGCGCCTGGCCGTTGCCCTTCTCGATCGAGGGCACCGAGGTGATGTGGGTCTGGTCGCTGACCGCGGTCAACGCCCGGATGGACACCTCGATGGTTTTGGCGAAGTCCGGCGAGTCCATGGCCTTGGCGATGTTGAGCGAGCCCAGGTTGCACGAAATGTCCTTGCCCACATGGGAGTAGGACAGGTCCTCGTTGAACGTCGAGGGGGTGGACACCTGCAGGATCTCCGAGCACAGATTGGAGTGGGTGATCTTGCCGTCGATGGGGTTGGCCCGGTTCACCGTGTCCTCGAACATGATGTAGGGGTAACCCGACTCGAACTGCAACTCGGCCAGCGTCTGGAAGAACTCGCGGGCCTTGATCTTGTGCTTGCGGATTCGGGCGTCGTCGACCATCTCGTAGTACTTCTCGGTGACCGAGATGTCGGCGAACGGCACCCCGTAGACGCGTTCGACGTCGTACGGGGAGAACAGGTACATGTCCTCGTTGTTCTTGGCCAGCTCGAAGGTGATGTCCGGGATCACCACGCCCAGGCTCAGCGTCTTGATCCGGATCTTCTCGTCGGCGTTCTCCCGCTTGGTGTCCAGGAACCGGTAGATGTCCGGGTGGTGGGCGTGCAGGTACACCGCGCCGGCTCCCTGACGGGCGCCGAGTTGGTTGGCGTAGGAGAACGAGTCCTCCAGCAGCTTCATGATCGGGATGACCCCGGAGCTCTGGTTCTCGATGTTCTTGATCGGCGCGCCGTGCTCGCGAATGTTGCTCAGCAGCAGGGCGACTCCACCGCCGCGCTTGGACAGCTGCAGGGCGGAGTTGATCGAGCGACCGATGGACTCCATGTTGTCCTCGATGCGCAGCAGGAAGCAGCTCACCGGCTCGCCGCGCTGGGCCTTGCCGGAATTGAGGAACGTCGGGGTGGCCGGCTGGAACCGGCCGTCGATGATCTCGTCGACCAGTTGCTCGGCCAGCGTGGTGTCACCGGCGGCCAGGGTGAGGGCCACCATGACCACCCGGTCCTCGAAGCGCTCCAGGTAGCGCTTGCCGTCGAAAGTCTTCAGTGTGTAGGAGGTGTAGTACTTGAACGCCCCCAGGAAGGTCGGGAAGCGGAACTTCTTGGCGAAGGCGCGGTCGGTCAGCGTCTTGACGAAGTTGCGCGAGTACTGGTCGAGAACCTCACGCTCGTAGTAGTTCTCGCGAATCAGGTAGTCGATCTTCTCGTCCTGATTGTGGAAGAACACGGTGTTCTGGTTGACGTGTTCCAGGAAGTACTGTCGCGCCGCCAGACGGTCCATGTCGAACTGGATCTCGCCATTGGGGCCGTACAGATTGAGCATCGCGTTGAGAGCGTGGTAATCCGTCTCCCCCGGCAGCGCGTGCGCCGGGTTCGATGTGGTTACCGGCTCTGCAGCAGTGACCGTTGGTGCCACTCGTCATCCCTTTCTTGAAAACTGGCGGCCTTCCAAAAGTCAGCCAGACCCGCCCGGACGGCTTGCACGTCCTCGGCGGTACCCATCAATTCGAAGCGGTACAGATACGGCACCCCGCACTTGCGGGACACGACATCGCCCGCGTAGCAGAACTCGGCACCGAAGTTGGTGTTGCCGGCCGCGATGACGCCGCGGATCAGCGATCGATTGTGTTCGTTGTTCAGAAATGCGATGACCTGCTTGGGCACGTAACCCCCAGCATTGGACTCGAGATCAGGGTCTGGCCCGTTGACCTTCCCGCCGCCGTAGGTGGGCAGGATCAACACGTAAGGGTGATCGACCTCGATACGGCCGTGCAGTGGTATCCGGACGGCGGGCACGCCGAGCTTCTCCACGAAGCGGTGGGTGTTCTCCGAAACGCTGGAGAAGTACACCACCCGCACCGGGGATGCCCCGATCGCGCCGCCGTCGGAATTCATGAGGGTCTAGGCGCTGACGGCGGTGGCGTCTGAGGCCACCGCGCCGGTGAGCGCTTTGATGCGGTCGGGACGGAAACCGGACCAGTGCTCGCCGTCGGCGACGACCACCGGCGCCTGCAGGTAGCCCAGTGCCATCACGTAGTCCCGGGCCTCGGGCACCTCGGTGATGTCCACGATTTCGTAGGACAGCCCCTGCTTGTCGAGGGCCTTGTAGGTGGCATTGCACTGCACACAAGCCGGCTTGGTGTAGACGGTGATGGTCATCTGCGGGTGGCTCCTTGACGAACGTTTCTCAGTGGTTCCGGTGAGCCCGCAGCGCGGGCCCACCGGCGTGCCAAACACTACACCTAGTGTCTCATGGCACGGGTAGGTACTACATATTCCGAATAACATTTGTGAAATTCCCAGGTCGTAAGCGCCCGACGGACCGTTGCACGGCGTGTCGCCGGTCACATTCGAGTGCCTTTGGTCTATCACCGGCCCCCGACAGGAACACCGCCTCCGGCGGGTGCGGCTAGTTCAGCGCCACCGCGACGGCCTGCAGCACCGCTGCTCCAGCGTCATCGACGAGGGTCAAGTCGTTGCCGGCGATGCGGAAGCCGCGCACCAGCGGCAACACCGCGAGGATCGCTTGTTCCTGAGCCATCGCTTCGGGTGGGCCGGCCATCATCGTCGACGCCGCGTTGGACAACGTCAGAGCGTCACCGGTGAGCGTGTAGCCACCCATCAGCCGGTTCACACCCCCCGACCCGGCGAAACGGCCGTCCTGCCCGTTCAGCACCAGGTGCGGTTCGCGCATCTGATCGGCCACCATGACCGGCGCCCCCTGGACCGAGACGAGTTTCCAGTAGGTGTCGGTCAGCGAGGCGTCCGGCGGGGCCGGCGGGGGCGGCGGGGCCGGCGGGGCCGTCTGCGCAACCGGCTCCAACACGAGTTGCAGGGGCGCGGGGCGCAGCGGATCAACCGGGTTGTTCTGGGTGGTCGTGAACAACAGCCGATCACCCTGGGTCAGCCGGGCCCGGGCGGAGTACGTGGCTTGCGGCACCACCGCCGACCTCGGGTAGGCCAGCGAGAACGGGATCGGCGCCGATTGGCCGTTGAGCTGAAACTGCGCCTGCCCCAGCGTCACCGCCGGCGCGTCGGCCAGGGAGACGTCCTCGAGGGTGACCGTCAGCAAGGCGTCGGCTGGCGGCGCGCTGGGCTCGCGGTAGACCACCGTGCCGGTCAGCGTCAGCATCTCGGGCTCGTCGCCGCCGGCGCTGGGTGCGCCGACGATCGCCAGCACACCCACCATGGCGACCAACAGAATTCTTCGCACGCTGAACCTCTCCTATCTGCCGGGCGGCAGAGCCGTGGCAGCGCCGCGGGCCGGTGGCCGCAGCGCACGACTGAACAACACGTTGACCGGCTTCATCACCACTGCGAACGGCCAGGGCGCATACCGCTTGAACGCGTACAGCGCCCAGATGTCCGGCGAGGTGTAGATCAGGAAACGCTTGCGCGCCACCCCGACCAGGATCTTCTCGGCGGCCTTCTCCGGGGACACCGCATGGCCGGCGAAGCGCCGGACCCAGCGCTGCACCCTGGGGTCGTCGCGGTCGACGCCGGCGATCTGCACGCTCTGTACCAGCGGGGTGTTGACCGCACCGGGCACGACCAGCGATACCCCGATGCGGTGCCGCGCCAGATCGAATCGCAGCACCTCCGAGAGCCCCCGCAGCCCGTACTTGCTGGCGCTGTAGGCGGCGTGCCACGGCAACGGGACGAGCCCGGCGGCCGAGGACACGTTGACCAGACGGCCGCCGCGTCCCGCGGAAACCATTGCGGGCACGAAGGTTTCGATGACGTGGATCGGCCCCATCAGGTTGACTTCGACCATCGACCGCCAGTGGTCGTGGGTGAGGTGGTTGACGGTGCCCCAGGCGGAGATGCCGGCAATGTTCATCACGACATCCATCGCGCGATGGCGGGCGTGGACGTCGGCGCCGAAGTCGGTGACCGCAACGAAATCGGTGATGTCCAATGCCCGCTGTTCGGCGACCTCACCGCCGGCGGCGCGCACCGCGGCCACCGTATCGGCCAGCCCGTCGGCGTTGAGGTCGGTCAGGAACAGCACGGCCCCCTCGCGGGCCAGTTTCAGCGCGACCGCCCGGCCGATACCGCTGGCCGCGCCGGTGACCAGAACACGTCTACCCGCGAAGCTGTCGGCCATGACGGCGACGATACCGGCGCTGCAGGCCCCTACCTCGGGCCGACACCAATGGGGCCGACCGGGCCGATCACCGGGCCCACACCGCCGACCCCGACCGGGCCGACCGGACCGACGACCGGACCGACTCCGCCGACCCCGACTGGGCCGACCGGCCCGAGGACCGGGTTGGGTCCGACGCCTACCGGCCCGACCGGTCCGAGAATCGGATCCACGTAGGGCGTGGGATCGGCAAACAGGCACTGATTGAGCCCGACGTTCCAGTACATGCCGACGCCCTCACACAACTGGCACTGGTTGATCAGAGGGTTCCAGTAGGTGTTGGGGCCGCAGACCTCGGCGTTACTCACAGCCGGCGCCACGAGCGTAGAAGCGGCAAGTGCGAACGCGCCGACGGCGCCGAACAGCTGAGTCCTCATGGGATCTTCTTTCCGAGTCGGTGAATTAAAACTACGCTACGGGGTCTATCGCACCGGCGCCCGAAAGTGCTACACGCCCCCGAAATCCGCGCCCCCGAAATCCGCCCCGGAACTAGCCGTCGGCCCGCCGGCCCCAGAGCGCATGCAGCCACAGCTTTTCCAGCACCCCCACCGCACGTTCGACGTCACGCTCGGGGCCGGTGAAGATCGACTCCGCCGACAGCGTCATCGCGGTGGCACCGGTCAGCAGTCGCACCAGACCGCGGATGTCGCCGGTGATCGGGTCGGCGGTGCCACCCGCAACCTCGGCCTCGACGACCGGAACGATCTGGTCGATGACGAGGTCGTTGTAGCGGTCGAGGATTTCGCGGATCTCGGCGTCGGTGCCGCGCGCGATACTGCAGGCCGACATCACCGGGTCGTTGTGGGCGTACACCGCCGCCGCGCTGGCGATCATCCGCCTGACGAAGGCGGCGGGGGTTTCGGCGTCGCCGCGGGGGGCGAAGTCGTGGGTCAGTTCCTCGAGTTCGTCGACCACCTCCCCGAGGATGTGCGCCAGCACGGCGTATTTGGAGTCGAAGTAGAAGTAGAACCCCGATCGCGCGACGCCGGCCCGGTCGCTGATGGAACTGACCGACAGTGCGGCAAACGGTTTCTCGGTGAGCAGTTCGCACACCGCCTGCACAATCGCGCGCCGCTGCCGGTCGCCGCGCCGGCGCGGCACCCCCTCGGCTTCCTGTGGTGCGCTCACCGCTTCACCATGCACCACGCCGGTAACAGAATGAAACTTGACAGCCGTCAAGTTAGCCCGAAAGATTGCGATACCGCCGGTTTCGCATTCTTCAGGAGCCCCGATGACGAGCATGAGCACCCAGCACTATCTGCTCGACCAAGCCCGCCGCAAACTCACCCCCACGCTGAGCACCATTCCCGGACTGGGCCTCGTCGATGAGCGACTGCAGGAGTGGGACTGGCCGGAATTCGAGTTCTCCCACCCGCCGGCCGGCAGCCCTCTCAAGCCGGTGATGGGCAACTCGGGCCTGCCCGTGCTGGGCCACCTCATCGAGATCTTCCGCGGCGGAGCGCAGTACGTGGAAAACAGTTACCGCAAATACGGGCCGGTCTACTACACCAAGACCCCGGCCCTCAACGCGGTCGCCGCACTCGGGCCGGACGCCACCCAGGAGGTGTTGTCCAACAGGAACAAGGACTTCTCGACGGTCTCCTGGAACGACGTCATCGGCCCGTTCTTCAAGCGCGGTCTGTTGCTGATGGACTTCGACGAGCACATGTACCACCGGCGGATCATGCAGGAGGCGTTCACCCGCACCCGGCTGTCCGGGTACATCGCGCACATGGACACCGTGGCCACCACGGTGATCGCGCAGGACTGGCCGGTCAACGACCGTCGGTTCCTGTTCATGCCGGCGGTCAAGGAACTCACCCTCGACATCGCCTCGGTGGTGTTCATGGGACACGAACCCGGCAGCGACCACGAACTGGTCACCAGGATCAAGCAGGCGTATGAGACCACCACCCGGGCCGGCGGCGCCATCATCCGCACCCCGGTTCCACCATTCAAGTGGTGGCGCGGCCTGCAGGCCCGAAAGGTGTTGGAGGACTACTTCGTCGAGCGGGTCAGGCAACGTCGCAACGCCGAGGGTACCGACATGCTGACGGTGCTCTGCCACACCGCCGACGACGACGGCAACCGCTTCACCGACACCGACATCATCAACCACATGATCTTCCTGATGATGGCCGCCCATGACACCTCGACGTCGACGCTGACCACCATGGCCTACCAGTTGGCCGCCAACCCGCAGTGGCAGCAACGGTGCCGCGAGGAGGGCGACCGGATCGGCGACAATCCCCTCGACATTGATGAACTGGACAAGCTGGAGAGCTTCGATCTGGTGATCAAAGAGTGCCTGCGGTTGGTCACCCCGTTGCCGTTCAACGTCCGCCGGGCCGTCCGCGACACCGAGATCTGCGGCCACTACATCCCGGAGGGAACGAACATCAACCTGTGGCCGGGCATGAACCACCGGTTGCCGGAGTTGTGGACCGATCCGGAGCGCTTCGACCCGGACCGGTTCGCCGAGCCCCGCTCGGAGCACAAGCGCCACCGCTACGCATTCGCCCCGTTCGGGGGCGGCGCCCACAAATGCATCGGCATGGTGTTCGGCCAGCTTGAGGTCAAGACCGTCATGCACCGGCTGCTGCGCAACTACCGCCTTGAGCTGCCCCACCCGGGCTATGTACCCAAGTACGACTTCGCCGGCATGCCGCTGCCGATCGACGGTGTCCCGATCGTGCTGAGGCCCATTCGCTGACCGACGTCAGCTGAGGCCCATTCGCTGACCGACGTCAGTGGGGACCATCAGGCCAGCGACAGGAAGAGCTTCTCCAACTCCGCTTCGGTCATCGGGGCCTTCCCGTTGGCGGCGTCGCCGAGGACACACTCCCGCAGACCGGTCGCCACGATCTTGAAGCCGGCCCGGTCCAGCGCCCGGGACACCGCCGCCAACTGGGTGACGACGTCCTTGCATTCACGGCCCTGCTCGATCATCGCGATCACGCCGGCCAACTGGCCGTGCGCGCGACGCAGCCGGTTGAGCACCTCGGTGATGGCAGCCTCGTCACCAACCATTTTGCCGTCTCCTTTAGG
>CAXNJA010000117.1:0-7972 GCA_964202555.1 Mycobacterium sp. | reverse complement strand
GAGGTGGCGCGGCTGGCCAAGCTGGCCCGTCTCGCGCTGACCGACGACGAACTCATGAGCTTCGCAGGCCAGCTCGACGCGATCCTGGGTTACGTCAGCCAAATTCAGGCCGTCGACGTCACCGACGTTGCGCCCACCGGCAACCCCCTGCACAACGTCAACGTCACCCGCGCCGACGTCGTGCAGACCAGCCTGACCCAACAGCAGGCTCTGGCCGCGGCGCCGTCGGCCGACGACGGCCGCTTCGCCGTCCCGCAGATCCTGGGGGAGGAGGCGTGAGTACCCCGGCGAACGATGTCATCCGGATGGACGCCGCCACCCTGGGCGCGGCCATCGCGGCCGGCGAGTTGTCCTCGGTCGAGCTCACCCGGGCCTGCCTCGATCAGATCGCCGCCACCGATGATCGCTACCACGCCTTCCTGCACGTGGCCGGCGATCAGGCGCTGGCCGCCGCGGCCGCGGTCGACGCCGCGGTGGGCGCCGGTGATGACCTGCCGTCGCCGCTGGCCGGGGTCCCACTGGCCCTCAAAGACGTCTTCACCACCACCGACATGCCGACCACCTGCGGGTCAAAGATCCTGCAGGGCTGGATGTCTCCCTACGACGCGACGGTGACCGCCCGCATCCGGGACGCCGGTATACCGATCCTCGGCAAGACCAACATGGACGAGTTCGCCATGGGCTCGTCCACCGAGAACTCGGCCTACGGCCCGACCCGAAACCCATGGGACACCGAACGGGTCCCGGGGGGTTCCGGTGGCGGCAGCGCCGCCGCCCTGGCCGCCTTCCAGGCCCCGCTTGCCATCGGCTCGGATACCGGCGGGTCGATCCGCCAGCCGGCCGCCCTGACGGCCACCGTCGGAGTCAAGCCCACCTACGGCACGGTGTCGCGCTACGGGCTGGTGGCGTGTGCGTCGTCGCTGGATCAGGGCGGGCCGTGCGCGCGGACCGTGCTCGACACCGCCCTGCTGCACACCGTCATCGCCGGCTACGACCCGCACGACTCCACCTCGCTGGAAAACCCCATTCCCGACGTCGTCGGGGCGGCTATCGCCGGGGCGTCCGGCAATCTCACCGGAGTGCGGGTCGGTGTGGTCAAGCAGTTGCGCAGCGGCGAGGGCTATCAGGCCGGGGTGCTGGCGTCGTTCAACGACGCGGTGGCGCAACTGGCCGCGCTCGGTGCCGAGGTCCGGGAGGTGGACTGCCCCAACCTCAATCACTCCCTGTCGGCGTACTACCTGATTCTGCCGTCGGAGGTATCGAGCAACCTGGCCCGCTTCGACGCCATGCGCTACGGGCTGAGGGTCGGCGACGACGGCAGCCACAGCGCCGAGGAGGTGATGGCTCTGACCCGGGCGGCCGGCTTCGGCCCGGAAGTCAAGCGGCGCATCATGATCGGCACCTACGCCCTGTCGGCCGGCTATTACGACGCTTACTACAACCAGGCGCAGAAGGTCCGCACGCTGATCGCCCGCGATCTGGATGCGGCCTACGCCGACGTAGACGTGTTGGTGTCACCGGCGACCCCGACGACGGCGTTCCGGCTCGGCGAGAAGGTCGACGATCCGCTGGCGATGTACCTGTTCGACCTGTGCACGCTGCCGCTGAATCTGGCCGGGCACTGCGGGATGTCGGTGCCCGCCGGGCTCTCACCGGACGACAACCTGCCGGTCGGCCTGCAGATCATGGCCCCGGCACTGGCCGATGACCGGCTGTATCGGGTGGGGGCGGCCTACGAGGCGGCCCGCGGGCCCCTGCCGACGGCCGTTTAGCCCGGCGCCGGCCTCAGCGCAGCACGGCGTTCGCCGCCGCCTCGCCACTGGTGTAGGCGCCGTGAACCGTGGCGGCATGCTCGCTCGAGCAGGCCTCGCCGGCGAAGAAGCGGCGGCCCTCGGGCGCCGCGAGCGCATCGCGGTCCGCCAGCGAAGCGCCGACGCCGATGAACGAGTAGCTTCCGAGCGAGAAGGGATCGACCGACCACGCTGAGCGGAGCAGTCCGGTCGGCGGGGGAAACCCCGGGAACGCGGGTTCCAACGCGCTCGATGCGCTCGCGATCACCTCGGGGTCGGTCATGGTTTCCACGGCGCGGGCGAACTTCCCGGCGTTGAACATCATCAGCGCGGGCACGTCGACCAGGCCGGTGAGACTCAAGGACTCCACCCACTGACCGCGGCGCGATGCGGCGGGGACGATATCGATCAGTTCCGCGTCGGCCGGCCAGAATTCGGACTCGAACCGCAGGCATGTCTTCGACAGCGCGCCCATCCCGAGCCTGCCGATGGCCGTCGACTTCGAATCCGAAAGGGGTGGCAGAAACTGGACCGATCCAGCCTTGAGGACACCGAGTGGCACGGTGACGATCACCGCGTTCGCGTCGAATCTGCCCTGCGAGGTGACGACGACCGCACGATCGCCGGAGGTGTCGACGCTCGCGACGACGTGGCCGAGGCGCACGTCGAGTCCGCTCGCCACAGCCTCTACGACCTTGTCGTAGCCCCCGGGCAGGAGCGCGTCGCCGCCGCCTTCCCGGCCGCCGTCGTCGAAATTGCTGGCCGAAAGCTCGACCACGTCGGCCGCGTACTCGTGCTCGATCGACGCGGTGATGCCCATCTCGACGTTGAGTAGCTCCGACGGGTCGAGATCTGCGGCGCCGATGGCGCGGTCGAGCGCGGCCCGAAGTGGTTCGTCGGTGTCGGGGGAGCCCTCGCGGCCCGCCTCGACCAAGTCGGCCACCTGTGCCTCAATCTCGTCGAGTGCATCGTCGGGAAGTCGCTCACCGTCGGCGCCGTACATTATGGATTCGTAGGCGGTGGCCTGGGTTTCGATTCCCTTGGCCGCGGCCAGCGTGGCGATCGGATTGTTCTTCGTCCCGTGAATCCAGGATGCACCGAGTTCCACCGGAACTCCCCAGGATCGATCGGTGTGGATTCGTCCGCCAAGGCGATCTCTCGCCTCGAGCACGATGACGCGGCGGCCTTTTGCGGCCAGCACCTCGGCGGCGCGCAATCCCGCTATTCCGGCGCCGATGACGAGCACGTCCGCTTTCCGCTCGGAGGACGTCGGTGCGGAGTTGGGTGCCGAGTTGAGTGCCGAGTTCGGTGTCGAGTTCGGTGTCGGGGCACCCTGCGGCTTCGACCCGGATGCACCGCAGGCGGTGAGGAAGCCCGCCGGCAACACGAGGGCCAGTCGAACGAAGTCGCGACGCGGGACGGAGATCACTCGACCGAGATTATCGGAGCGCGCCCCGTTTGGGCTGGATGCGCTTGACTGGCTACCGAAGTGCTCCGCACCACTGCACGAGGCGGTTAGATAGGGCCCATGCGAATCGGAGTTCTCACCGGCGGTGGCGACTGCCCCGGCCTCAACGCCGTCATCCGGGCGGTCGTGAGTACCTGCGACACCCGCTACGGATCCTCGGTCGTCGGCTTCCTCGACGGCTGGAACGGCCTGCTGGAGAATCGGCGCGTCCAACTCGTCAACGACGACCGCAATGCCCGCCTGCTGGCCAAGGGCGGCACCATGCTGGGCACTGCGCGGACCAACCCGGAGCGGCTGCGGGCCGGCATCGGGGAGATCAAACAGACCTTGGAGGACAACGGGATCGATGTCCTGATCCCGATCGGCGGAGAGGGCACGCTGACCGCCGCGCACTGGCTGACCGAGGAGGGCGTGCCGGTCGTCGGGGTGCCCAAGACCATCGACAACGACATCAGTTGCACCGACGTGACTTTCGGTCACGACACCGCGCTGATGATCGCGACCGAGGCCATCGACCGGTTGCACAGCACCGCGGAGTCTCACCAGCGCGTCATGCTCGTCGAGGTGATGGGCCGCCACGCGGGCTGGATCGCGCTGAACTCCGGGCTGGCCTCCGGTGCCCACATGACGCTGATCCCCGAGCAACCCTTCGACGTCGAAGAGGTCTGCCGGCTGGTCAAGCAGCGCTTCCAGCGCGGGATGTCGCACTTCATCTGCGTGATCGCCGAGGGCGCCAAGCCCGCCGAGGGTTCGATGGAGATGCGCCACGGCGGGGTCGATGAGTTCGGCCACGAGAAGTTCACCGGGGTGGCCCAGCAGTTGGCCAACGAAGTTGAGAAGCGCATCCGCAAGGAGGTGCGGGTCACCGTGCTGGGCCATATCCAGCGGGGTGGCACCCCGACGGCCTACGACCGGGTGCTGGCCACCCGATTCGGGGTCAACGCCGCCGACGCCGCGCATGCCGGCGAGTACGGGATGATGGTGTCCCTGCGTGGGGAGAACATCGGCCGGGTGCCGTTGGCCGATGCGGTGCGTGAACTCAAAGTGGTGCCGCAGAGCCGCTACGACGACGCCGCGGCCTTCTTCGGCTGACGCGTACTTCGCATTCTTCCGCGCGAGCAGACGCAAACTCGCACAGTTTGGGGCTTTTTCATGCGAGTTTGCGTCTGCTCGGCGGGGGGCAGGACGCGCCCCAACTAGGATCTGGGCCATGACTGGGCCTGTGACAAAAGCCGCGAATGCCGAACTACTCGACTACGACGATGTCGTGGCGCGGTACGACCCGGTGCTCGGCCTGGAGGTCCACGTCGAGTTGTCCACGGCCACCAAGATGTTCTGCGCCTGCGCGACCGCCTTCGGCGCCGAACCGAACACCCAGGTCTGCCCGGTGTGCCTGGGTCTGCCCGGTGCTCTGCCGACGCTGAACGAGGACGCGGTGGAGTCGGCGATCCGCATCGGCCTGGCGCTGAACTGCGAGATCGCCTCCTGGTGCCGGTTCGCCCGGAAGAACTACTTCTATCCCGACCAGCCGAAGAACTACCAGATCTCGCAGTACGACGAGCCGATCGCGTTCAACGGCCACCTCGATGTCCCCCTCGAGGACGGCACTGTTTTCCGGGTCGACATCGAGCGTGCGCATATGGAGGAAGACACCGGCAAGCTGACCCACATCGGCAGCGACACCGGCCGCATTCACGGCGCCACCACCTCGCTGCTGGACGTCAACCGGGCCGGGGTGCCGCTGATCGAGATCGTCACCAAGCCGATCGAAGGTGCCGGCGAGCGCGCGCCCGAAGTGGCCCGCGCCTATGTCACCGCACTGCGGGATCTGTTGCGCGCCTTGGGAGTTTCCGATGTCCGAATGGACCAGGGCTCGTTGCGTTGCGACGCCAACGTATCGCTGCGGCCGCATGGTCAGGCGGAGTTCGGCACCCGCACCGAAACCAAGAACGTCAACTCGCTCAAGAGCGTCGAGGTGGCGGTCCGCTACGAGATGCGCCGGCAGGCCGCGATACTGACGGCCGGCGGCTCGATTCACCAGGAGACCCGGCACTTTCACGAGGACGGCCACACCTCACCGGGCCGTACCAAGGAGACCGCCGAGGACTACCGCTACTTCCCCGAACCCGACCTGGAACCGGTGGCGCCCAGTGCAGAAGTAGTCGAGCGTCTGCGCGGCACCATCCCGGAGCTTCCGTGGTTGTCGCGCAAGCGGATTCAGGACGAATGGGGTGTCTCCGACGAGGTGATGCGCGACCTGGTCAACGCCGGTGCGGTGGATCTCGTCGCGGCGACGGTGGCCAAGGGCGCCTCCAGCGAACAGGCCCGCGCGTGGTGGGGCAACTTCCTGGTGCAAAAGGCCAACGAGTCCGGTGTGGAACTCGACGCGCTGGCCATCACCCCCGCCCAGGTCGCCGCCGTCATCACACTCGTCGATGAGGGGAAGCTGTCCAACAAGCTGGCCCGCCAGGTGGTCGAGGGGGTACTGGCCGGTGAGGGGGAACCCGAGCAGGTGATGGCCGGCCGGGGCCTGGCACTGGTTCGGGACGACTCACTGATCCAGGCTGCGGTGGACGAGGCGCTGGCCGCCAGTCCCGATGTCGCCGAGAAGATCCGCGGCGGCAAGATTCAGGCGGCCGGTGCGATCGTCGGCGCGGTGATGAAGGCCACCAAGGGTCAGGCCGACGCCGCGCGGGTGCGTGAATTGGTGCTGGCCGCCTGCGGCCAGAGCGGGTAGGTCAGGCGCTCAGCCGCTGCGAACCCAGCAGCATCCGGCGGCACCCGTGCACCGACAGCGCCTCGGAGGCCTGCTGCCCGGACAACACAGCGGCCGCACCGGCGAAGTCCTCGTGGGGATCCCCGGGTGTGATCACCACCGTCGTCAGTCCGGCCGCGACGGCGGCGCGCAGCCCCGTGGCGGAGTCCTCGACCGCGATCGCGTCCATCGCCCGCACGCCCAGTTGCCATAGGGCGTGCTGGTAGACCTCGGGGTCCGGCTTGGGCCGACTCACCTCGTCGCTGGTCACCAGCACCTCGACCGCGCCGTCACCGAGGAGATCGCGCAACCCGCGGTGTACGGCCGGCCAGTGCCCGGAGGTGACGACGGCTACCCTCACCCGGGCGCAATGCAGATCCCAGACAGCTTCGGCGAGCAAGCGCTCATCGGCTCGGCTGTCGGCAAGCAACGCGTCGAGCGAGAAGATGACCGCCTCCAGGTGGGCCGGCCGGTCCGACCGGTTCCACCAGAACGAATCCTGCACAACGCTCATGTCCACAGTGTTGGGCCGCCGTGGCGTCCAGGGCATCCCCCGACCGGGGGATCAGTGCGGGGGACTCGATCGGGGCGCACTCTCGAGGCGTCCGGTGTTGGCGTCCGGGGCCGGGTCGCCGGCAACTACGGTTAGGCCCATGCCGGTGCGGGTGGTGCTCGTCGACGACCACGAGATGGTCATCGAGGGCCTCAAGGCGATGCTGGCGCCCTTCGCTGACCGCGTCGAGGTGGTCGGTGTGGCGGTCGGCGCCGACCGCGCGCTGGCGGTGATCGACGAACTCAGTCCCGACATCGTGCTCTGCGACGTGCGCATGCAGGGCGTCAGCGGGCTGGATCTGTGCC
Source organism: Mycobacterium sp. (assembly GCA_964202555.1). GTDB lineage: Bacteria > Actinomycetota > Actinomycetes > Mycobacteriales > Mycobacteriaceae > Mycobacterium. The sequence continues at coordinate 1,101 of CAXNJA010000117.1, read as the reverse complement.
GGGAGATCCGGGAACACCACCCCGGTCGCAAGGTGATCCTGCTCAGCGTCTACGACGACGAGCAGTACCTGTTCCAGGCCATGCGGGTGGGCGCGTCGGGATACCTGCTCAAAGGCATCGGCAGCGACGAGCTGGTCCGTCAACTCGAAGGGGTGCAGGCCGGCGGCAGTGCCATCGACGCGGGGTTGGCGGCGCGAGCGGCCGAGACCGCGGCCCGGTTGCAGAGCGACCAGTTCTGGCCGGGCGCCCGCCAAGGACTCACCCAGCGGGAGAGCGAGATCCTCTCACTGGTGGTGACGGGGCTGTCCAACCGCGGTATCGCCGCGAAACTGGTCATCGGGGAGGAAACCGTCAAGACCCACCTCAGCTCGATCTACCGCAAACTCGGGGTGCGCGACCGCACGAGCGCGGCGGCGACGGCCCTGCGGGAAGGCATCTTCCGATGAGAGGGGTGGGCCCGGAGGCCGTACACGGCCTGGTCGACGCCGACCAGGAGATCACGCTGCTGCTCAACATCATTGCCGCCACCTCCACCGGACCGGGCGTGGAGCCGATGGCCGCCGCGGTGGCCCGGATGATCGCTGCGGCCACCGCCTCAGATGTCTGCTTTGTACACGTGCTCGACGACACCGACAGCTCGCTGACCCTGGCCGGTGCCACCCCGCCGTTCGATGAGCAGGTCGGCCGGATCCAGCTGCCGTTGGGGGCGGGGGTGTCCGGCTGGGTGGCCAGCCACCGCGAGCCGGTCGTGATCGTCGCCGACAAGGAGGCCGACCCCCGCTATATGCCGATCGCGGCGCTGCGCGGCCGGGACTTCACCTCCATGGCGTCGGTTCCGATGGAGGCCGAACCGGGTGGTCTGGTGGGGGTACTCAACGTGCACACCATCTCCCGGCGCGACTTCACCGCCCGCGATATCCAACTGCTGCTGGTGATCGGCCGGCTGATCGCCGGCGCGCTGCACCAGGCCCGGCTGCACCGCCAGTTGTCGGCGCGGGAGCGGGCACACGAGAACTTCGCCGAGCAGGTGATCGCCGCCCAGGAAAGCGAGCGGCGCCGCCTTGCCGGCGACATCCACGACGGCATCTCCCAGCGGCTGGT
>CAXNJA010000116.1:0-8008 GCA_964202555.1 Mycobacterium sp. | reverse complement strand
CCGGGGCGCAGCCGCTCCAGCACGTCAGCGATGGCGTCCTTGCTCAGCAGCATTCCGCCCAGCACCGACTGCTCGGCGGCGAGATCCTGCGGGGGCTGGCGGCCGAAGTCCTCGGCGGGCGGGGACGACGGGCCTCCCTGCTGTCCAAGGTCATCGACGACTGCCATCGGGGCTACCGCACCTCCTTCTTCACACTGCGGGTAAGTCGAACGAAGGTTCGACCGGCCACGGCTTCACGGTAAGTTGCGGCACCGACAAGATCGACTGCGAAGCCGCGAGGTGCCCGCGCCGAGATGAACGTTAAGGGTTGCTGGGGGCGCCGCAAACCGGTCCTGTTCACCAACCTGTTAGCGGCTTGTGGATACCTGCGCACAACCGTGTTGACGGGCTGGGGACAACCTGTGCATCACTGTTAACTTATGTCGCGTCTGTCCACGTAAACCGCAGAGTAATGGCCCTGTGGGGTTGTGGATGAGAAGTGCAACGGCGTGTCGGTTCAAGTTGCCGTACCGGGCGTGTTGCGTTGCGGATGCGCAACCAGGCAGTTAACGCCGCCTTACGTTAACTGTGTTGGAGAGGTCGAGACTATTTCGCTGGCAAGTAAAAATCCCCGGGGCGGCCGAGGCGGCCACCACCGGGGATTCGGTAGTTCAGCGGGTCTAGCTCTGCGCGACGATCTCCACGGCGACGTCGACGTCCACCTCGGGGTGCAGGTGCACCGCCACGGTGTGGCTGCCGATCTCCTTGATGTGGGCCTTGGGCAGGCGCACCGAACGCTTGTCGACGCTGGGGCCGCCGGCCTTCTTGATCGCCACGACAACGTCGCTGGCAACCACCGATCCGAACAGTTTTCCGGAGTCATGGGTCTTCACCGCCAGGGCCACCGGGCCCAGTCCGATGATGGCGGCCTTGATCTCCTCGGCGTGCTCGCGATCGCGCACGGTCTTGGCGTCCTGCGCGCGGCGAACGCTGTCGACGTGCTTCTGGGCGCCGCGGGTGGCCGGAATGGCCAGCCCGCGGGGCAGCAGGAAGTTACGCCCGTACCCGTCCTTGACCTCGACGGTGTCGCCGGCCGCACCGAGGTGGTCGACCTCAGCGGTAAGAATCAGCTTCATATTCTCGTTCCGTTTCGTAGCGGGTTGCCTAGCGAGTGGCAGACGTGAACGGCAGCAAGGCGACCTCGCGGGCGTTCTTCACGGCAATGGCGATATCGCGCTGATGCTGCACGCAGTTCCCGGTCACCCGGCGGGCGCGGATCTTGCCGCGCTCACTGATGTAGGTGCGCAGCAGCCCGGTGTCCTTGTAGTCGATGTTCTGGTTCTTGCCCTTCTTGGAGCAGAACACGCACTTGCGAGTCTTGATCGGCTTGTCCGGAGCCGGACGGCGCTTGGTCGGTTTGGCTTTGGCCATGTGTCAATCTCTTTCGTTCTTATCGGGTCCGCGCGCGGCGCGGAGTTCTCAAAGGTCAGAAGGGCGGTTCGTCGTCGCTGCCGCCGAACGATCCCGAGGCGGGCGCGTTGCCCCACGGGTCGTCCTGGCTTTCGCCGCCACCACGGGGGCCTCCACCGCCGACACCGCCGGCCGGTGCACCGCCTCCGCCGCCGCCGAATCCGCCGGAGCCACCACCGCGGGAGGCCTTGTTGACCTTGGCGGTGGCGTACTTCAGCGACGGGCCGATCTCTTCGACCTCGACCTCGACGACGGTGCGCTTCTCACCCTCGCGGGTTTCGTAGGACCGCTGCTTGAGCCGCCCGGTGACGATCACCCGCGATCCGCGGGTGAGGCTCTCGGCGACGTTCTCAGCCGCCTCCCGCCAGATGTTGCAGCGCAGGAACAGCGCCTCGCCGTCCTTCCACTCCGAACTCTGGCGGTCGAAGATGCGCGGCGTCGAAGCGACGGTGAAGTTCGCGACGGCGGCACCGGACGGGGTGAACCGCAGTTCGGGGTCAGCCGTCAGGTTTCCGACGACGGTGATGGTCGTGTCACCGGCCACAAGGTCCTCCTGGGGATTGGTGGATGCGCACCGAGCGTACGTAAGGGCCCCGACAGGACCCAGACAGCGCGGCAACGTTGTCCACTGTGGTCAGTGCTTGTCGGTCCGCATCACCTTGGTCCGCAGCACCGACTCGTTCAGGTTGAGCTGACGGTCGAGCTCGGACACGGTGGCCGGCTCTGCCTTGACGTCGACGACGGCATAGATGCCTTCGGCGTGCTTGGCGATCTCGTAGGCCAGTCGCCGCCGGCCCCAGACGTCGACCTTGTCCACCGTGCCGCCGTCGCCGCGGATCACGTTCAGGAACGTGTCCAGGGACGGAGCCACCGTGCGCTCGTCGAGTGTGGGGTCGAGGATGACCATGATTTCGTAGGGACGCATGGGACCTCATCACCTCCTATGGTCGTGTGCGGCCACGGCGGATTCCGTGGCAGGAGGGTCGCCTGCGTCGGCAACCGGGTCAGGCTACCCCAGTACGACCTGGTCAGCGAAATCACTGGCGCTGCTGGCCGTACTCCACTGCCAGTAGCCGGACACTCTCGGTGGCCTTGTCCAGCGTGCCGGAGTTGAACGGCGGCTGGGGGTCGTACTCGATCAGCAGCTGACTGGCTTCGGCGGCCTGGCGGTCGACCAGCAACTCCACCAGGCGCAACGCCATGTCGATGCCGCTGGACACCCCGGCGGCGGTGATGATGCGCTGCGGCAGGTGCTCGACCACCCGCTCCGGCGTGTATACCGCACCGAGGGAGCCGAGGATGTCCTGGGTCGACCAGTGCGTGGTGGCCGTCAGGCCGTCAAGCAAACCCGCGGCGGCCAGCACCAGGCTGCCGGTGCACACCGAGGTGGTGAACCGGGTGTGGCGGTGCACCTCGCGCACCCAGTCGAGCATCGCCTCGTCGCGCAACAGCGTTCGGGTGCCGACACCTCCGGGCACCAGCAGCACATCGGGCTGGGTCACCTCGTCGAAGGTGGCGTCGCACATCAGGCCGAGCATTCCGTTGTCGGTGCGCACCTCGCCGCGACGCCGGCCGACGAAGACGACGTCGATGCACGGAACCCGTTGCAGCACTTCGTAGGGCCCGATGGAATCCAGTGCGGTGTTACGCGGGAACAGCGCGATCGCGACCTGCATCCGACACCTCCCCGGCGGGCGACCTCACAGCCGGCTGCAGCCGGCGCGGCCACCACGGCGGGAACGCGTCGGCCGCACGGTCGAAGACCCCGCCGGAGGGATCGTCGATCCGGCCGCCCAGGCGCACCAGATCCTGCGCGGGACGGTAGATCTGACGGATGACGAGGATGACCAACCCCACCACCGCGAGGTCACGGAGCAGCACCGTGGTGGTGAACCACTGCTCGGGCAAACCCTTGTTCTGCTCGCCGTAGAGGTAGAACATCCGCGGCACCCATACCAGCGCGTCGATGGTCATCCAGGCCAGCAGGATCCGCCGGTGCGGTAGCGCCAGCACCGCCAGGGGCACCAGCCACAGCGAGAACTGCGGGCTCCAGACTTTGTTGACCAGCAGGAACGCCGCCACCATCAGGAAGGCCAGTTGCGCCACCCTGGGGCGCTGCGGTGCCGTCCAGGCGATGTATCCGATTGCCGCGCAGCATAATCCGAACAGAACCGCGACGACGGCGTTGAGCACCACCGGCGGCTGCCAAAAGCCCAGACCGGGGTCCAGGCCCTGCCAGCCGGTGAACGATGTGATGACGTTGAAGATCGAGTCCATGTCCTGGGTCCGGCGGGTGTTGAGGCGGAAGAACTCCGACCAGCCGCGGGGATAGAGCAGCATCACCGGCAGATTGATCAGCACCCAGGTGATCGCGGCGACGGCCGCGGTCCGCACCGCCTCGGCCAGCCGTCCCGTCCGCACCCCCAGAACCAGCAGGGGCAGCAGGAACAGTGCCGGATACAGCTTGGCGGCCACCCCCAGTCCGATCAGCACACCAGCCAGCGTCGGCCGCCGTCGCGACCAGGCCAGCAGGCCCCCGATCGCCAAAGCCGTTGCCAACGCGTCGAAATTGGTGAAGATCTGGAAGATCAGGATCGGTGAGGCGGCCACCAGCACGGCGTCCCACACCCGCCGGCCGGCCAACATCGCCGTCGCCCACACCGTGCCCATCCACGCCAACGCAAGGCCGAACGCGGCGATGTTGAAGAACATCACCACCTCGGCCACCCCGTTGAGCACCGGCAGCTTGGTCGCCGTGGCGACCGCGGTATAGGTCTTGGCCAGCGACATCGACACGTACTGGTAGATCCCGGTCAGCACCGGATACTCCATGTACCGCACAGCGGTGCTGCCGTCGTACTGCTGGCGCGACTTGCCCTGGGAATCCAGTTCCAGCCAGCTCGACTTGTACGGAAACTTGCCCTGGCTCAACAACTCTGCGCCGTAGAGCGGCACAGTGTCGGAGTAGCACAACGAGTAGTAAGCGCGTTGATGATCCCAGTTGGCCACCCGCTGGTCGGGCGCTCCGCTGCCGACGCTCTGCAGACAGGGCGCTTTGGTGGACCAGCCCAACGCCAGGAAGACCAGCGTGATGACGAACATCACCCGCACCGGAGTCATCACCCGGGTACGACCGATCAACGCATGCCGGCCAACCGGTCCCCCCACGGCACCGGAGAGCGCTGCGCCCAGCGCATCGGTGCGGCTGGGCAGGTCACGGTCGTCGGCGCTGCGCAGGTCCTCGGCGAGCGGTTGCGGCGACACAGTTGAACGCACCCAGTCCGCCGGTTCGGCGGTCAGGGAACCACCCTGCCGCGTCACGGAGGCGGGGGCGGTCCCGGCAGCGGCGCACCCGGCGGGGGCGGCGCGGGGGCAGGCGGGGGCGGCGGAGGCGGCGGCGGGAACGGCGCCGGCGGGGGCGGCGGAGGCGGCGGCAGCGGACCCGGCGGCGGGAACGGCTGACCCGGCGGTGGTGGCAGCCCGGGGGGCGGCGGCGGGAACGGCTGACCCGGCGGCGGCGGAGGCGGAGGGGGCGGCGGAGGCTGGGGAATCGGAATGGTGATGCCTGGCAGCACTTCCACGCCGGTGTTCTGCGGCCTCGGGGCCTGGGTGTAGACCGGCTGCTGCTGGTTGACCACCGGCGGGGGCGCCACGGCGACCGGCACCCCGGCGTAGCCGCCGACCTCACCCGGGGTCGGGAAGGACTCGAAGTCGCTGTTCTGCAGCGCCCCGTCCATGGTGGCCTTCCAGATGTCGGCCGGGATGCCCGCGCCGTACACCGGTCCACCCCAACTGTTCACCAGCGGAATGTCGCCCTTGACGGTGCCCACCCACACCGCCGTCGACAACTGCGGGGTGTAGCCGACGAACCAGGCGTCCCGGTTGGCGCCGGTATCACCGAGTTGGTGGGTCCCCGTCTTGCCCGCCGACGGACGGCCGCCGGAGAGGTTGTGCCCGTTGGACCATCCCGGGATCGGCTGCATGGCCGCGGTGACGTTGTCGGCCACCGCCGCCTCGATGCGCCGCTCCCCGGTGTTCTCCTCGGCGGAGGCATCGAAAAGCACCTCGCCGCGGGCGTTGACGACCTTCTCCACGAAGTGCGGCCGCCGGTAGATCCCGGAGTTCGCCAGGGTGGCGTACGCCGACGCCATGTCGATGACGCGTGACTCGTACTTGCCGAGCACCACGCCGGGGGCCGCGGGGCCGCCGAGGCCGTCCTCGGAGAGGGTGTGCTCGAAGCCGGGGATGCTCTCCGCGATTCCCGCGCGGTGGGCGGCGTCGGCCACGTCGGCCGGGCCGTTCTTGAGCTTCAGCATCAGCCGGTAGTAGCTGGTGTTCAGCGACTGCTTGAGTGCCTCGGCGATATTGCAGCTTCCGCAGCCCATGCCCTCGGAGTTGGTGATGGTGAGCTTCTCGTCGACTTGGTACGGCGAGCTGTCGACCTGGTAGCCCAACCCCATGCCTTGCTCGAGGGCGGCGACCAAGGCGAAGATCTTGAATGAGGACCCCGTCGGCAGGCCGGCCTGGGCGAAGTCGAAGCCGGCCGCGTCGGTCCCGCCGAAATACGCCTTGACCCCGCCGGTGCGTGGGTCGATCGACACCACCGCGGTGCGCATTTCGGGGATCTGGCCGTCGAGGTAGGTCTTGGCGGCGTCCACCGCGGCGTTCTGGGCGAGCGGGTCGATGGTGGTGGTGATCTGCAGGCCCTGGGTGTTCAGCGTCTGCTGGTCGATGTTGAACAGGTCCAGCAGTTCCTTGACCACCTGCCGCTGGATCAGTCCGTTGGGACCGGTGGTGAGGTTCGCGGTCTTGGCCTCATCGGGAGACACCGTCGGCGGGAAGACCTGCTGGGCGCGTTCCTCCGGGGACAGCGCACCGATGGTCACCATGCCGTCGAGCACCCAGTTCCACCGGTCGGTCGCGCCTTCGAGGTCCTTTGCCGGATCCAGGGTGGACGGGCGCTGGATGATCGCGGCGAGCAGAGCGCCTTCGGAGACGGTCAGGTCTTCGACCGGTTTGTTGAAGTAGGCCTGCGACGCCGCTGAGATCCCGTAGGCGCTACGGCCGAAGTAAATGATGTTCAGATAAGACTGCAGCACTTCGTCTTTGGACCAGGACTGGGACATCTTGGTGGAGATCACCAGTTCCTTGGCCTTGCGGATCAGACCGCCGAATCCGGTGCGCTGGTCACCGACGAGGGCGTTCTTGACGTACTGCTGAGTGATCGTCGAGCCGCCCTGAATGTCATTGCCGAACAGGTTGTTGTGAAACGCCCGCGCGAATCCGGACAGCGAGAAGCCGGGATTGCTGTAGAAGTCGCGGTCCTCGGCGGCCATCACCGCGTTACGCGCCTGAACGGGTACCTGGCTGATGTCGACGTCGACCCGGTTGCCGTCGGGCGGAACGATTTTCGCCAACTCGGAGCCGTCGCCGGCCAGGATCGTGGAAACCTGGTTGGTGCGGATGTCGCCGGGCTTGGGGACATCGACGATCAGGTAGGCCAGGCCGAAGGTCAACAGCGGTAGCACGATGAAGACCGCCGCCGCGGCGGCCAGCCAGCGTCGCGCGCTCCAGGCCGGCAGGAACCGTCGCCGGCCGCTGGGTGCGTCCTCACCATCGGGATCGGGCTCCCAGCCGCCTCGATCACCGGGGTCTTTGGGCGGGGGCGGCGGCGGAGTTGCAGGCCGTGCCGCCCCCCGCGGCCGCGGTCCGTTGTCCAGGGCGGCCTTGACCTGATCTATCGGATCACGCAGATCGGACACCTTGGGTCCGGCGGTCACCGGCGGCAGGATTGCGGTAACCCTGTCATCGTGCGCGCCGGGCCGGCGGTCTGCTGCGAAGGACTCGCGGTACTCGGCGCGGTGCCGTGCACCGGAGGCACCGTCAGTCGGTGTCGACTTGGCGGCGGCAGTCCGGTCCTGGCCCTCGCCGTTATTCACTGGCCGTGCGCGCGCCCGAGCGGCGCGCTGTCCGGGTGCCGGGCGTGCCCTTGGCGGGGCGGGGCGCACCGAGCACATACGACTTGACCAGATGGTTCCAACTGCAAGTCCGGCATACCTCCACCACGTGTACGGAGAACTCGGTGAACCGGGTCGTCAGCAGAACCAGCTCCTCGGCAGAACGGGCCGAGCCGGAGACAGCACCCAGATGGTCGCCGAACACCCACGACACCAGGGTCAACTGCTCTTTGCGGCAGATCGGGCACATCACCGAACATTGCTTGCCGTGGAACTTCGCGGCGCGCAGCAAATAGGGGTTGGCGTCGCAGACTTCGGTGACGCCGGTGCGACCCGAGTAGACCTCAGCCAGCAGGGACCGCCGCCGCAAGGCGTAGTCCACCACCTGTCGCTGCAGTCGCACGGTGACCAGAGTACGTCGGCAGCCTTCGCGCCGATACGCGACCGACCCCAGAACTCCTACGACCATCGTCCCGGCGTCAGGTCAGACGGCATCGCGCTGGCCCCCGACGGGTCGGTCAAGCGGTTCAATTGCCCCTGACGCGCCGCCCGCGGTCCACTTTCGACCCCGTCGATCAGGCGTTTTGGCGCGGAATATATCG
>CAXNJA010000115.1:0-8120 GCA_964202555.1 Mycobacterium sp. | reverse complement strand
TACTACAGTGCCGTCGCGCACCTGTCCGTCGGCGTTGCTCTGCTGCTGGAGTACACCGCCCCGGTGCTGGTGATCGCCTGGATGTGGGCGACCACCGGCCGCCGTCCACGCGGTGTGACGCTGGCCGGGGTGGCCTTGGCCGTGGTGGGCATCACGCTGGTCCTCGATGTCTTCAGCGGAGCGCGGATCGACACGGTCGGCGTCGCCTGGGGGTTGGGGGCGGCGGTCTGCGCCGCGTGCTACTTCATGATGTCCGACAAGGTCAGCACCGACGGGACGGGCCTGAACGCGATCACGCTGGCTGCCGGCAGTTTGGTGGTCGCGACCGTCGCGGTAGCCGCACTGGGCGCCGCCGGGCTGATGCCCCTTCGATTCTCCGCCAACGATGCCGTGATCGGCAGCGTCACGGTGTCGTGGCTGTTGCCGGTGGTGCTGCTCGGGGTGGTCGCCACCGCCATCGCCTACCTGCTCGGGATCAGCGGGGTGGCACGGCTGCGGCCGAGTTTCGCCTCGCTGATGGGCCTGGCCGAAGTGCTGTTCGCCGTGCTGATCGCCTGGCTACTGCTCGACGAGCGGATGACGGCGCTACAGGCCATCGGTGGGATCGTGGTGTTGCTCGGTCTCGCACTGGCCCGCCGCGGTGAAAGCAGCGTTCCGACCGAGCCCCAGAAGGAGCGAATCCCGGTGAGTTCACTGAATCTGTCAGAATCGACGTTGTGAAGGTTCACCCGACGTCTCTGCGCGCCGTGGCGATGATGGCCGCCGCGGCTTCTGCGGCCCTCAGCCCGGTGATCGCGCCACCCGCCAACGCCGCCAACTGCAACGACATCGAAGTCGTGTTCGCCCGCGGCACCAGTGAACCGCCAGGCATCGGACGCGTCGGGGACGCGTTCGTGGACAACCTGCGGGGCCTGGTCGGCGGCCGCAGCATGGGCGTCTACGCCGTGAACTACCCCGCCAGCTACGACTTCCTGGCCGCCGCCGACGGGGCCAACGACGCCAGTGCCCACATCCAGTACATCGCCAACAACTGCCCGAACAGCAAGATCGTGCTCGGCGGATACTCCCAGGGCGCGGCGATCGTCGATGTTCTCGCCGCCGTGCCGATGCCGGTGATCGGGTTCACCAACCCGCTGCCACCCTTCGTGGCCGACCGGATCTCTGCGCTCGCCGTCTTCGGCAACCCTTCCGCCAGGATCGGGCTTCCGCTCACCTCCAGTCCCGCGTTTGCCAATCGCGCGATCGACCTGTGCAACCCGGGCGACCCGATCTGCTCGGACGGCGACAACGTGCCCGCTCATCGCAGCTACGGACCTGACGGCACCGCGTACCAGGCCGCCGTCTTTGTGGCGAACCGCATCTAACAGCGCCGTTACCAGGCAGGTTCGCAGGTGTGTGAAAATCTCGGCATGCGTGTGATCTCGGGGATGTCCATCGGCCTGATGGCCGCCGCCTGCCTGGCCACCGCCGCGCCTGCCGCTTCCGCCGAGTGCCCGGATGTCGAGTTGGTGTTCGCCCGCGGGACCAGCGAACCGGCGGGTATCGGCCGAGTCGGCCGGGCGCTGAGCGACCAACTGGCCGCCAGCCTGGGCGGCCGATCGTTGGGTGTGTACGCGGTGAACTACCCCGCGAGCTACGACTTCCTCGCGGCCGCTGATGGCGCCGCGGACGTCACCAACCGCATCGCGACGATGTCCGGAACCTGTCCGAACACCCGGTTCATCCTCGGCGGGTACTCGCAGGGCGCGGCCGTGATGGACATGTTGTTGGGCATCCCCCCGCTGGGCGAGAAGGTCGGCGACGTCGGATCGGGGTCCCCGATGCCGCACAGCCTGGCCGACAAGGTTGCCGCAGTCGCGGTGTTCGGGAACCCCGCCACCAAGTTCGGCACACCGGTTTCTACTGCGCTCGCCCCGTTCGCCGGCAAGGGAATCGATCTGTGCAACGACGGTGACCCGATCTGCTCGCAGGGCCGCAATCCGCTCGCCCACGTCGGCTATGAGAAGACCGATCTGGTCAGCCAAGCAGTGGGCTTCGTCTCCGGGATGCTGTGATCTGCCCTGGTACACCCGATCTCCGCTGGCACACTCGCCCGACCGCCGATACCATGGCCTGATGCAACTGAGGCGGATGTGCACAGTGGTGTCTGTGGTGATTTCAGCCACAGCGGCGCTGATGATTCCGGCCGGCGTGCCGACGGCCGGCGCGGAACCCTGCCCCGACGTCGAAGTGGTCTTCGCCCGCGGGCGCATCGAACCACCGGGCGCAGGCCAGGTCGGCGAGGCGTTCGTCAACTCCCTACGCGCCAGGACCGACCAATCCGTCGGGTTCTATGCCGTCGACTATCCGGCCGACATTGAAGTGATTCAGGGCGCCAACGACATGAGTCGACACATTCAGTCGATGGCGGCGAACTGTCCCGACACCCGACTGGTGCTGGGCGGCTACTCCCTAGGTGCGGCGGTGACTGACGTCGTCGTGGCGGTGCCGGCCCCGATTTTCGGCTACACCAGCCCGTTGCCACTCGGCATGGATGACCATATTGCCGCAGTTGCATTGTTCGGCAACGGAACCCGTAAGGTCCTCGGTCCGGTGTCCGACATCAGCCCGCTCTACGGCGACAAGACCATCGACCTCTGCACGGCTGACGACCCGGTTTGCAACAACAACCTGGACCCCAACACCTGGGCCGACAACTGGCCCGCACACCAGTACTCCGCATATGTCGAATCGGGTCTGGTCGATAAGGCTGCGGCATTCGTGGCGGCCCGGCTTTAAGACCCCGTCGGTTTTAGTCCAGAATCCTCAGATCCCGGGTCACCGAGATCCTGGCGGCGAGTTGGTCGTCGGGCGGATAGTCCACACCGACCAGCGTCAGTCCCCGGGCCGGAGCAGCAGCGAAGTCGCTCGACCGACTGTCGGCGTTCAAAAGCGTTGCGCACCAAGACGGTTCCCGCCGCTGCTCACCGACAGCAAGCAACGCACCCACCAGCGAGCGCACCATGGACCAGCAGAATGCGTCCGCGGTGACGAACGCGGTCAGGGTGTCGCCCTCCCGAACCCAGTCGAAGCGCTGCAGTTCCCGAATCGTCGTCGCCCCCGGACGCTGGCGGCAGAACGCGGCGAAATCATGCAGACCCACCAGGGTCGCCGATGCGGCGTTCATGGCGTCCAGACTCAGCGGTCGTGGCCATGGGGTGGCGAACCGGGCCTGCTGCGGCTCAGCACCGTAGGGAGCCAACGACAGACGGTAGGAGTAATGGCGGCGCAGCGCGGAGAACCGTGCATCGAATCCCTCTGGTGCGCGCTCTATGTCGCGGACCCGGACATCGTCGGGTAGAAACTTGGCGAGTCGGCGAACCAGCGGTGCGAACTCGGACTCTCCACTGCGAGGCTGGGGATATACCCGGGGATATACGTAGTGCAGCGAGGCGGTGGGTACGTCGACGTGTGCCACCTGGCCGGTGGCGTGCACGCCCGCGTCGGTGCGTCCGGCCGCGAAGAGCCGCAGCGGCTGACGGAACACCGTGGAGAACGCCTCGTTGAGCACACCGGCAACGGTGCGCTGACCGTCCTGAACGGCCCATCCGGCGAAATCGGTTCCGTCGTAGGCGATGTCCAGCCGGAGCCGGATCAGGTCAGCCGGTTCCGGCCCGGGGTGCGCGACGTCAGGACTGTTCAGACTCAGCGCTCTGAGCGTCGGCGATACCGGCATCCTCAGCTTCGAGCGCCTCGAGAGACTCGACCGGCTCGACGGCCTCAGCAGCAGCTGCCGGAGCACTCGCCGCAGCAGCCTTCTGTGCCGACGCGGCGGCACGACGCGCACGGTTGGCCTCGGAGACCACCGTCTTCTCCCGCACCAGTTCGATCACGGCCATCGGGGCGTTGTCACCCTTGCGCGCCTCGACTTTGATGATGCGGGTGTAGCCGCCGTTACGGTCGGCGAAGAACGGTCCGATCTCGGCGAACAAGGTGTGCACCACATCCTTGTCCCGGATCTTCTTCATCACTTCGCGCCGATTGTGCAGCGTGCCCTTTTTGGCGTGGGTGATGAGTTTCTCGGCGTAGGGACGCAGCGCCCGGGCCTTGGGCTCGGTGGTCTTGATCCGGCCATGCTCGAACAGCGAGGTGGCCAGGTTGGCCAGGATCGCCTTCTGATGCGAGGAGGACCCGCCTAGGCGAGGACCCTTGGTGGGCTTGGGCATTGCGACTTATCTCCTAGTTGAGCCCGATCTCCGTATCAGGTAAGACCGGGGTGCTTCGGGCGGGCGAAGCTGGGTGGGAAATGATTCAGTTAGAGCTGTTCGGTCTCCGCGAAGTCCTGTTCGTTGTCGGCGTCGTAGCCCGCGTCATAGCCGGTGTCGCTGGTCCAGGTACCGGTGGCAACGTCGTAACCGGCGACCTCCGACGGGTCGAAGCTGGCCGGCGAGTCCTTCAGGGACAGACCCATCGAGTGCAGCTTGATCTTGACCTCATCGATGGACTTCTGCCCGAAGTTGCGGATGTCCAGCAGGTCGGACTCGGTGCGCGCAACCAGTTCGCCGACGGTGTGCACACCCTCGCGCTTGAGGCAGTTGTAGGACCGTACGGTCAGGTCGAGGTCGTCGATCGGCAGCGCGAACGCGGCGATGTGGTCGGCCTCTTGCGGCGACGGTCCGATCTCGATGCCCTCGGCTTCAACGTTGAGTTCACGTGCCAGGCCGAACAACTCGACCAGGGTCTTGCCGGCCGAGGCAAGGGCGTCACGCGGGCTGATCGAGTTCTTGGTCTCGACGTCGAGGATCAGCTTGTCGAAGTCGGTGCGCTGCTCGACGCGGGTGGCCTCGACCTTGTAGGTGACCTTCAGCACCGGCGAGTAGATGGAATCGACCGGGATCCGGCCGATTTCGGCGCCCGAAGCCTTGTTCATCACGGCCGGCACGTAGCCACGTCCACGCTCGACGACGAGTTCGATCTCGAGCTTGCCCTTGTCGTTGAGCGTCGCGATGTGCATGTCGGGGTTGTGCACGCTCACCCCGGCCGGCGGCACGATATCGCCGGCGGTGACAACGCCGGGTCCCTGCTTACGCAGGTACATGGTGACCGGCTCGTCCTCGTCTGAGGAGACCACCAGGCCCTTGAGGTTGAGGATGATGTCGGTGACATCCTCCTTGACGCCGGGCACGGTGGTGAACTCGTGCAGCACACCGTCGATGCGGATGCTCGTCACGGCTGCCCCCGGGATGGAGGACAGCAGGGTGCGGCGCAGCGAATTGCCCAGGGTGTAACCGAATCCGGGCTCCAGCGGCTCGATGATGAACTGAGACCGGTTCTCGGCGAGGGACTCTTCGCTCAGGGTGGGGCGCTGAGAGATCAGCATGGTTTTTTCTATCTCCTTCTGGGCACCCGCTATTTGATGCCGTCGGGGTTTTCCTTGTGGGGGTCTTCGGGGGCTGGCCCCCGAATGCGGTCTACTTCGAGTAGAACTCGACGATGAGCTGCTCGGTGAGCGGCACGTCAATCTGCGCACGCTCGGGCAGCTGGTGCACCAGGATGCGCTGGCGTTCGCCGACCACCTGCAGCCAGGCCGGGATCGGGCGGTCGCCCGCGGTCTCCCGGGAGATCTGGAACGGCACGGTGTTCAGCGAATTGTTGCGGACGTCGATGATGTCGTACTGCGACACCCGGTAGCTCGGGACGTTCACCTTCACACCATTGACGGTGAAGTGCCCGTGGCTGACCAACTGGCGCGCCATCCGCCGGGTCCGGGCAATGCCGGCGCGGTAGACGACGTTGTCCAGCCGGCTCTCCAGGATGCGCAGCAGGTTCTCGCCGGTCTTGCCCGACTGGCGGTTGGCCTCTTCGTAGTAGCGGCGGAACTGCTTCTCCATCACTCCGTAGGTGAAGCGGGCCTTCTGCTTCTCCTGCAGCTGGGTGCGGTACTCGCTCTCCTTGATCCGGGCGCGGCCGTGCTGACCGGGCGGATAGGGGCGCTTCTCGAAGGACTGGTCACCACCGACGAGGTCGACGCCGAGCCGGCGTGACTTGCGGGTGGCAGGTCCGGTGTAACGAGCCATCTGTCTCTCTCTTCCTTCCCCGGGCCGACTAGACCCGGCGCCGCTTGGGCGGACGGCAGCCGTTGTGCGGCTGCGGGGTGACATCGGAAATTGCGCCTACCTCAAGGCCGGCGGCCTGCAGGGAGCGGATCGCGGTCTCGCGACCCGAACCCGGGCCCTTGACGAAGACGTCGACCTTCTTGACGCCGTGCTCTTGGGCCTTGCGCGCCGCGTTCTCGGCCGCGAGCTGGGCGGCGAACGGGGTCGATTTGCGCGACCCCTTGAAACCGACATGGCCGGAGGACGCCCAGGCGATGACGTTGCCCTGCGGGTCGGTGATGGTCACGATCGTGTTGTTGAACGTGCTCTTGATGTGGGCGGCACCGTGCGGGACGTTCTTCTTTTCCCGGCGGCGGGTGGTCTTGCCCTTCTTGGCTGCTGAGGCGGCCTTCTTCGGAGGTGCCATGGTTACTTAGCCTTCTTCTTGCCGGCGATGGTGCGCTTGGGTCCCTTGCGGGTGCGCGCGTTGGTCTTGGTCCGCTGGCCGCGCACCGGCAATCCGCGACGGTGCCGCAGGCCCTGGTAGCAGCCGATCTCGATCTTGCGACGGATATCGGCCTGCACCTCGCGGCGCAGGTCACCTTCCACCTTGAGGCTGGCCTCGATGTATTCGCGAAGCTGGGTCAGCTGATCGTCGGTGAGGTCCTTGCTGCGCAGATCCCGGTCGATGCCGGTTGCAGCGAGGATTTCTTGGGAGCGGGTACGGCCGATGCCGTAGATGTAGGTCAGCGCGATCTCCATGCGCTTATCGCGCGGGAGATCCACGCCCACTAGACGTGCCACAGGGCTGTATTCCTTCTTCTATGCGGAGGTGTCGTTCCCAGACCGTTCCCGTCGTGCCCGATACATCTGGTGGGCGCTTCCGGGGTCCGGCCTCCGTTCCGGACGTGGCCGCGGGGCGTATCCCCGCGGTGGTTCTGGGAGGTCTGCATTCAGTTGTGTCGTACCTTCGGCGAGCTAGTTTCTAGCCCTGCCGCTGCTTGTGGCGCGGATCGGAGCAAATCACCATGACCCGCCCATGCCGGCGGATCACCCTGCACTTATCGCAGATCGGCTTGACGCTCGGGTTCACCTTCACGACTTGTTGATCCTGTTCTTTCCTGGTCGTTTCTGCTGTGAGTACTTGGGCCGCTACTTGTAGCGGTAGACGATGCGGCCCCGGGTCAGGTCGTAGGGGGAAAGCTCCACCACGACCCGGTCCTCGGGCAGGATGCGGATGTAGTGCTGCCGCATCTTGCCGCTGATGTGGGCGAGCACCTTGTGGCCGTTCTCCAGCTCAATGCGAAACATCGCATTGGGCAGGGGCTCGACAACCCGGCCCTCGACCTCGATGGCACCGTCTTTTTTGCCCATATCCTCACTAGATCCTGCTTGTGTGATGGGCAGCGTTCGCCCGACATCACAACGTGGAAGTTCCCGGACTGGGCACGCAAGAGTCGGCGCAAACACCGCACCGTGGCCTTACGATACCCGGTTTCCCGCCGCGCTCCAAAATGAGCACCGCAGGCCAGCAGCAGGCCAACCGCAGCCCTGCCCGGGGCAATCAGCCCGATAAGGTGGCCCGATGCGGCTGCTGGTCACCGGCGGCGCCGGATTCATCGGCGCTAATTTCGTCCATCGTGCCGTCGAGCAACGCCCGGACGTCGCAGTGACCGTGCTGGACGCGCTGACCTATGCCGGTAGCCGGGAGTCGTTGACCGGTCTGGGTGACGCGATTGCGCTGGTCGAGGGAGATCTCAGCGACACCGCCCTGGTCGACGGCCTGGTCGGGGATGCCGACGCGGTGGTGCACTTCGCCGCCGAGACCCACGTCGACAACTCGCTGGCCGACCCGGCACCGTTTCTGCACAGCAATATCGTCGGAACGTTCGGCGTGCTCGAGGCGGTCCGCCGCCACGGCGTTCGGTTGCATCACGTTTCCACCGATGAGGTCTACGGAGACCTGCCCCTGGGTTCGGCGACCCGGTTCACCGAGTCCACGCCCTACAACCCGTCCAGTCCGTATGCGGCCAGCAAGGCATCGGC
>CAXNJA010000114.1:0-8140 GCA_964202555.1 Mycobacterium sp. | reverse complement strand
ACCAGCGCGTGGTGGTCGGCGAAGTCGAAGGACATCCGATTCAGCACGGCGGGTGTGGTCAACCGGTGCCCGCTCATCGCTGCTCCTACCTGGCCCCAGGCCAACAAAGCAAGTGCTTGGTAGGTTAGCCTACAAGGGTGATCGCGGTCGATGACTTCCGGGCTGAGGTCCGGCTTTGGCTCGCCGACAATCTGGTCGGCGAGTACGCCGCTCTCAAGGGGCTGGGTGGCCCCGGCCGGGAGCATGAGGCCTTCGAGGAAAGACTGGCCTGGAATCGCCATCTGGCCAAGGCCGGACTGACCTGTCTGGGCTGGCCGGTCGAGCACGGTGGCCGTGGCCTGTCCGTCGCGCACCGCGTCGCCTTCTACGAGGAGTACGCGCGCGCCGACGCTCCGGACAAGGTCAATCATCTCGGTGAGGAACTCGTCGGACCGACTCTCATCGCCTACGGGACAGCGGATCAGCAGCGCCGTTTCCTGCCGGCCATCCGCGACGTCACCGAACTGTGGTGCCAGGGCTACTCAGAGCCCGGGGCGGGTAGCGATCTGGCGAATGTCGCGACCACGGCGGTGCTCGACGGCGATCTCGGGGCGAGCGGAGCGACGGGCAAGCAACAGTGGTTGATCAACGGCCAGAAGGTGTGGACTTCCCTGGCGCATCTGGCGCAGTGGTGTTTCGTGCTGGCCCGTTCGGAGAAGGGATCTGCGCGCCACGCCGGTCTGTCCTATCTCCTTGTGCCGCTGGATCAACCGGGCGTGGAAATCCGTCCCATCGTGCAACTCACCGGTGACTCCGAATTCAACGAGGTGTTCTTCACCGATGCGCGCACCGACGCCGACCTGGTTGTCGGGGCGCCCGGCGACGGCTGGCGGGTGGCGATGGGCACGCTGATGTTCGAGCGCGGTGTCTCTACCCTCGGCCAGCAGATCCGTTATGCGCGTGAGCTGTCCGGCCTGGTGGAAGTCGCCAAGAACTCCGGTGCTATCGACGACCCGATGATCCGTGAACGCCTCACCCGGGCGTGGGCCGGATTGCAGGCCATGCGGTCGTTCGCGTTGGCGACCATGGATGATGAGCTTCCGGGCCAAGACTCAGTCTCCAAGCTGCTGTGGGCCAACTGGCACCGGGATCTGGGTGAGTTGGCGATGGATATCAGGGGCAAGGCCGGGCTGGTTCTGGTCGACAACGACTTCGACGAGTGGCAGCGGTTGTACCTGTTCTCCAGGTCCGACACGATCTACGGCGGTTCCAACGAGGTCCAGCGCAACATCATCGCCGAACGGGTGCTCGGATTGCCCCGGGAGGCGAGGGGCTGATGGTGTCACTGTCGGTCCCGCCGCAGGAAACCGGCGGCCACGGTCTGCTGGCCGGCAAGGTCGTTGTGGTCACCGCGGCGGCCGGCACCGGCATCGGTTCGGCGACGGCCCGACGGGCACTGCTGGAGGGTGCCGATGTCATGGTCTCCGACCATCACGAGCGACGGCTCGCCGAAACCCGGGATGCATTGTCGGCGTTGGGTTTGGGCCGGGTTGAGAGCGTGGTCTGTGACGTGACGTCGTCAGCGCAGGTCGACGCGATGATCGCCGCCACCACCGCCCGCTTCGGTCGGCTCGACGTGCTGGTCAACAACGCCGGCCTCGGTGGTCAGACACCGGTGCTGGACATGACCGACGACGAGTGGGACCGCGTCTTCAACGTCACGCTCACCTCGGTCATGCGCTCCACCCGCGCGGCGCTGGCGTACTTCCGGCAGGCCGGTCACGGCGGTGCCATCGTCAACAATGCCAGCGTGCTGGGCTGGCGGGCCCAGCACTCACAGTCGCACTACGCGGCGGCCAAAGCCGGTGTGATGGCACTGACCCGTTGCAGCGCAATCGAAGCCGTCGAATTCGGTGTGCGGATCAACGCGGTGTCACCCAGCATCGCCAGGCACCGATTCCTGGAGAAGACCAGTTCCACCGAACTGCTCGACCGGCTCTCCGAACAAGAGGCATTCGGCCGGGCCGCCGAGCCGTGGGAGGTCGCCGCCACCATCGCATTCCTGGCCAGCGACTACGCCAGTTATCTGACCGGCGAGATCATCTCGGTGTCGAGCCAGCATCCATGAGTACACCGGCCACCCGTCGCGACGAATTACTCGAACTCGCGGCGACGATGTTCGCCGAACGAGGATTGCGGGCCACCACCGTCCGGGATATCGCCGATGCGGCCGGCATTCTGTCGGGCAGTCTGTACCACCACTTCTCCTCCAAAGAGGAAATCGTCGACGAGGTGCTGCGGGGCTTTCTGGACTGGCTGTTCGACCGCTACCAGCAGATCATCGACACCGAACCCAACCCTCTGGCGCGGCTCAAGGGCCTGTTCATGGCGTCCTTCGACGCCATTGAGCACCATCACGCCGAGGTGGTGATCTACCAGGACGAGGCCAAACGACTCTCCGGTCACCCGCGGTTCGACTACGTCGAGGAACTCAACCGACGGCAACGCAAGATGTGGGTGGAGGTCCTCACCGAGGGGATCGACCAGGGCTACTTCCGTCCCGACATCGAAGTCGACGTGGTGTATCGGTTCATCCGTGACACCACGTGGGTGTCCGTGCGGTGGTATCAGCCCGGTGGCCCGCTGACGGCCCAACAGGTTGGCCAGCAGTATCTTTCGATCGTTCTCGGTGGTATCGGTAAGGAGACGACATGAGCTATTCCTCCTCTGCCTATGTGATCGACGCGGTTCGCACCGCGGTCGGTAAGCGTGGGGGATCACTGGCGGGTATCCATCCGATCGACCTCGGCGGGTACGCGTTCCGGGGCATCTTCGAGCGCAACGACGTCGACCCCGCGGCCGTCAACGACGCCATCGTGGGCTGCGTGGATGCCATCGGCGGTCAGGCCGGCAACATCGGACGGCTCACCTGGCTGGCCGCCGGCTATCCCGAGGAGGTGCCCGGGGTCACCGTCGATCGCCAATGCGGATCCAGCCAGCAGGCGATTTCCTTTGGGGCGCAAGCCATCATGGCGGGTACAGCGGACCTCATCGTGGCCGGCGGGATACAGAACATGAGCCAGATCCCGATCTCGTCGGCGATGATCGTCGGCAAGGAGTTCGGGTTCAGCACGCCCACCGCCGAGTCGAAGGGTTGGCTGGCGCGTTACGGAGACCAGGAGATCTCCCAGTTCCGTGGGGCGGAGATGATCGCCGAGAAATGGGACATCTCGCGGCAGGACATGGAGAACTGGGCGTTGTCCAGCCACCAACGGGCCTTCGCTGCGATCGACGGCGGCCATTTCCGCAACGAGATCATCCCCGTGGAAGGCTTTGCAGTCGACGAAACGCCCAGGCAGACAACGCTGGAGAAGATGGCGACCCTGCAGACGCTCACTGAGGGGGGCCGGATGACCGCCGCGGTGGCCAGCCAGATCTCCGACGGCGCCAGCGCTGTCCTGCTGGCCTCTGAGCAGGCGGTCAAAGATCACAACCTGACTCCGCGCGCACGGATTCACCACATCAGTTGTCGCGGTGCCGATCCGGTGTTCATGCTGACCGGGCCGATCCCCGCCACCCGCTACGCCCTGGACAAGACCGGGCTTTCCATCGACGACATCGACGTGGTGGAGATCAACGAAGCCTTCGCCCCCGTGGTGGGGGCCTGGATCAAAGAGACCGGTGCGGACCCGGCGAGGGTCAATCCGAACGGCGGCGCCATTGCACTCGGTCACCCACTGGGTGCCACCGGCGCAAAACTGTTCGCCACCATGCTCAATGAACTGGAACGCATCGGCGGCCGCTACGGCCTGCAAACCATGTGTGAGGGCGGTGGGACCGCCAACGTGACGATCATTGAGCGGTTGTAGAAACCGGCGGCTACCGGATCACTCAATCAGGGCAGCGGCCGTCTGCAGGTGCTTGATCGCGTCGGCGACGATGCTTTCGATCAACTGCGCGCACGACGGCAGGTCCTCGATGATGCCGGCGACCTGACCGGACGCCAGCACCCCGGCACCGGTGTTGCCGTCCACCAAACCGGCTTTAAGCAGCATCGGCGTATTGGCGGCCATCAGCACCTGTGACCAGGTCAGGTCTTTGCCGTGCCGCATGGCAAGCCCGTCGCGCACCATCGAGGCCCAGCTCATCTGGGACATCTTCTTGAACTTGGCGGCGTTGACCACGGCTGCCGTGAAACCTCGTACTTTGGAACCGCTTTCGAGCTTCTCAACCAGCCCGGTGCGCAGCACCCGGTGCGGGATGCCGTCGACCCGGGTCGACACGACCGTCCCGTCCAAGGCGGACTGCAGATATTGCTGCTTGACCGCATCGGGGACGGTGGAGTCGGTGGTCAACAGGAACCGGGTTCCCATCGCCACCCCGGCTGCCCCATAGGACAGTGCCGCGGCCAGGCCTCGGCCATCGAAGAATCCCCCCGCGGCGATGACCGGGATGTCTTTGCCCGCAAGCACATCGAGCACGGAGGGCAGCAGCAGCGTGGTGGCCACCGGCCCGGTGTGCCCGCCCCCTTCCCCGCCCTGGACTATCACCGCATCCGCGCCCCAGGCGGCAACCTTGCGGGCGTGCTTGGCAGCCCCCACCGACGGGACCACTACCGAACCGGCTTCTTTGAGTCGGGCGATCAGTTCCTGATTGGGCGCCAGCGCGAAGGATGCCACTTTGACGCCCTCGCGAATCATGAGTTCCACCCGATCGCCGGCATCGGCGGCGTCGGCGCGGATGTTCACCCCGAATGGTTTGTCGGTGGCGGCCTTCACCTTGGCAATGGCGTTGGCCAGTTCATCGATGGTCATCGTCGCTGCGGCCAGGATGCCCAAGCCGCCGGCGTTTGCGGTGGCGGAGACGAGTCGCGCCCCGGCTACCCAGCCCATGCCGGTCTGCACGACCGGATGCTCGATGCCGACCAGACGGGTGAGAGGGGTGTGGAGTTTCATAGCTTGACCTCTTTGTCGCGCAATGCTTTCGGATCTATCCGTCGGATGATTTCCAACTCGTCACCCGTCGCAAGCCGGGTGTGCTCGGCCTCGTCGAGACCGTGTATCTCAAAGGAGGTGTTGTCGCGCACCTCGTCGGGGTCTACGCCGGGGTGCACTGAAACCGCACGCATGGTGTGGTTCGGTCCACCGAAGTCGAACACCCCCAGGTTGCTCACCACCCGGTGGACGTCGACGAAGCGATAGGCGGG
This sequence comes from Mycobacterium sp., assembly GCA_964202555.1. Taxonomy (GTDB): domain Bacteria; phylum Actinomycetota; class Actinomycetes; order Mycobacteriales; family Mycobacteriaceae; genus Mycobacterium. The sequence continues at coordinate 2,955 of CAXNJA010000114.1, read as the reverse complement.
ATTGTCGGGATCGACTTTGTCCCAACCGATCCCGGAGACCACATCAACTGTGTCGCAGAAAACCCGCTTGGAGTGGTTCCCCACCCAGTAGCTGGTGGCATGGTTGACGGTGTTGCCCGGCGCACCTCGAACGCCGAACATCTGCCGGGTCGGGTGTTGCAGCGGCCCGAATGCGGACAGGTTCTGGTTGCCGTGCCGGTCAACCTGGTTCGCGCCCATCACGACATGCCGCCGACCCCAGGTCAGCGTTTCGAAAACCCTGCCGAACGGCATCCAGCCCTCGGGGGTGCCGGGGGCCCCGATGGCCGGGGTATCGGCGAGGAGTTGCGCCTCACCGTCGGTGAGCAGGATGTCGGGGGCGAAGCTCAGCCGGGCAAGGCGCGCGCCGACCGAGGCGATGGTCGTCATCGGGCTGACCATGATTTCGCCGGCGCCGCGGAACAGTTCGGCGCAGGCGATCACGCAGACTTCCGCGCGGCTGACCTGGATCACGATTCCTCCCGGTCGCTGAAACGGCGCACCGCCGCCTGGTAGTCGGCCTCGCTGCCGGCCAGGTAGGTCGCGACGAACTCGGCCCAGCTTTCGTCGTCGGCGGCCGCCTGGGCGTAGTGACGCTGGAACTTCTCGTCGCGGTCGTAGTCGGGTGCAGCGGTGGTGAAGTGAGCGCCGTTGGGCGCCTCGACGACGGCGTCGACCATCATGCGGTTCACCAGAAGAGCCTGTGGTGGGACGGCCTGCACGAGTTCGGAGGTCCCCACCACCCGTTCCACCGACAGGTAGCGGCGGTCGGCAGCCATCAGGAACAGGTCGTCGAAGTAGGGGTCGATGCCGGTGTAGGCGGCGTTGCCGTGCTTGTCGCCGAGATTGAGGTGGACGAATGCGGCGTCCAGACGCAGCGCCGGCATGGCAATCAGTTCCTCATGATGCTCGCCGGTGCGGTACGGCGAGCGCACGGTGTGCAGTTCCCCGTCCCAGAAGTCGGGCACCGAGCTACCCAGGCCGGCCCGGATCGGCAGGAAGGGGAGCCGTGCGGCGGCCGCCTGCAATCCGCAGCGCAACATGCCCTCGTCCATCTCCCGGGCCACGATCGCTCCGGTGGTACGGACGCGGGCGAACCACGGATCGTAGAACGGCGGTGAGTCCAGTGAGACGAAGCCGTAGTAGGCCTTGACCACCTTGCCCGCCGAGCACAGCAAACCGAGGTCGGGTCCGCCGTAGGTCACCACCGTGAGGTCGGTGACCGCGGTTCGCAGCAGTGCCCGGACGAAGGCCATCGGTTTGCGTCGCGATCCCCACCCGCCGATACCGATGGTCATTCCGCTCTCGACGCCGGCGACGGCCTCCTCGAGAGTCGTCCGTTTATCCCTCATCGGTCCGGCCCCTCGATGACTGGTTCGACTTGGCCGATCCGGCGAAATCGTCCCGCAGTTCATCGGATACCCCGGACAGGTTCAACTCGAAGGTGAAACCTTGCTCCATCCGGTAGCTGGCGTTAACCCGTTGCGGATCAATGAGATTGAGCGCTTCTTTGGCGGCGCGGATGACCCGGGTGTCCTTGGCGGCGATATCGCGGGCCACCCCCAGGGCGGCGTCGTCCAGCTCGGCCCGCGGCACCACAGCGTGGACCGACCCGAACCGGTGCAGGGTGGCGGCGTCGACGGTCGCGGCGGTGAAGAACAGCCGTCGCATCATGTGCTGCGGTACCAGGCGGGAGAGATGTGTGGCGGCGCCGAGGGCCCCACGTTCCACCTCGGGCAGGCCGAACACCGCGTCCTCGGAGGCGACGATCACATCGGAATTGCCGACCAGGCCGATCCCGCCGCCGACACAGAACCCGTTCACGGCGGCGACGACGGGAACTTCGCATTCGTAGACGGCTTTGAAGGCCGCGAAACAACCCCGGTTGGCGTCGATCAGCGCGGTGAACCCCGTCGTTCGCTGCATCTCCTTGATGTCCACGCCGGCGTTGAACCCGCGTCCCTCGGCGCGCAGGATCACCACGTGGTTGGCGCGATCGCGTCCGGCGGCGGTGATGGTGTCCGCCAACTCGAACCACCCTCGGGAAGGGATCGCGTTGACCGGCGGGTAGTCGACCGTCACCGCCACGATGCCGGGTTCGACGGTGGACGACGTGATCGTCATGGCACTCCTGGCGGCCGGTCGAAAGGAACCTAAGCAAGCACTTGCTTGGTACGCTAGCACAGTGGTGGGACCGATAAACCTGGGACTTCAGGACCGCGTGGTGCTCGTCACCGGCGGCGTGCGGGGGGTCGGCGCGGGCATCAGTTCGGTTTTCGCCGGGCAGGGTGCGGTGGTCGTCACCTGTGCGCGCCGGCCCGTCGACGGGCTGGGCTATGAGTTCCACAGCTGCGATGTGCGCGACCCGGATTCCGTCGGCGGACTCATCGACGCGATCGTCGAGCGCCACGGCCGCCTCGATGTCGTGGTCAACAACGCCGGAGGGTCGCCCTACGCGTTGGCCGCTGAAGCCTCGCCGCGGTTTCACCAGAAGGTCATCGAACTCAACTTGCTGGGGATGCTCAATGTCTCGCTGGCCGCCAACAAGGTCATGCAGGGCCAGGACGCGGGCGGGGCGATCATCTCGGTCTCCAGTGTCAGCGGCCGGCGCCCCTCGCCGGGCACCGCGGCCTACGGCGCGGCTAAGGCCGGCGTGGACAGTTTGACGGCCACCCTGGCGGTCGAGTGGGCACCGAAGGTCCGGGTCAATGCGGTGGTGGCCGGCATGGTGGCCACCGAGCAGGTGGAATTGTTCTACGGGGACAGCGAGTCGCAGGCCGCGGTAGCCGCCACGGTCCCGCTGGGCAGACTGGCTAGACCCGACGAAATCGGCTGGGCTGCGGCATTTCTGGCCTCAGACGTGGCGTCCTACATCAGTGGGGCGTCGTTGCCGGTTCACGGCGGTGGTGAGCCGCCGCCCTTCCTGTCGGCATCCAG
>CAXNJA010000113.1:0-8264 GCA_964202555.1 Mycobacterium sp. | reverse complement strand
CCATGGCCAAGGCCAGTGCCACCACCTTGATCCTGGTCACCAACACCGTCGCGGGCAGGCAGTGGAAACGTGAACTGATTGCCCGGACGTCGCTGACTGAGGACGAGATCGGCGAATACTCCGGTGAGCGCAAGGAAATCCGTCCGGTCACCATCGCCACCTATCAGGTGATCACCCGGCGCACCAAAGGCGAGTACCGGCATCTGGAACTGTTCGACAGCCGCGACTGGGGTCTGATCATCTACGACGAGGTGCACCTGCTGCCGGCACCGGTGTTCCGGATGACCGCGGATCTGCAGTCCCGTCGCCGGCTTGGCCTCACCGCAACTCTGATCCGCGAGGACGGCCGTGAAGGTGACGTGTTCAGCCTGATCGGACCGAAGCGCTACGACGCACCATGGAAGGACATCGAGGCCCAGGGGTGGATCGCCCCGGCCGAGTGCGTCGAGGTCCGCGTCACGATGACCGATAACGAACGGATGCAGTACGCGGTCGCCGAACCCGAGGAGCGCTACCGGTTGTGTTCGACGGCTCGATCCAAAGTCGCGGTGGTGAAGTCCATCCTGGCCAAACACCCGGGAGAACAGACCCTGGTGATCGGGGCCTATCTCGATCAACTCGACGAACTCGGCGAGGAACTCAACGCCCCGGTGATCCAGGGATCGACCAAAAACGCCGAGCGGGAGGCGCTCTACGATGCGTTCCGGCGTGGCGAGGTCACCACACTGGTGGTGTCGAAGGTCGCCAACTTCTCCATTGATCTGCCGGAAGCCTCGGTGGCAGTTCAGGTTTCGGGCACCTTCGGCTCACGCCAGGAAGAAGCCCAGCGGTTGGGACGGCTGCTTCGCCCCAAGCACGACGGCGGCGGGGCGGTGTTCTACTCGGTGGTGTCCCGGGACAGCCTCGATGCGGATTACGCCGCGCACCGGCAGCGGTTCCTCGCCGAACAGGGCTACGGCTACATCATCACCGACGCCGACGACCTCCTGGGGCCGGCGATCTAAGCCCGGTTCAACGCCGGAATGACCTGCTGCTCGAACATCTCGATGCCGGATCGGTCGTAGGCCGCCTCGGGGAAGTAGCAGATCACGTACTCGCAGCCCAGATCGCGCAACCGGGTCAGCCGTTCGATCACCCGGCCGGGGGTTCCGGTCGCCGATCCGGGGTTGTCGTTCATCGCCATCATCGCATCAGCGGCGGGGTCGCCGCAGATTCCGGCGAGTCGGTCGCGAACCCGCTGCGCCCGTTGGGCGAAGTCGGCGTCGGAATCTCCCAGGATCGCGTTGACGTTTGCCGATCGGACGATGGCGTCGTAATCGGTGCCGACATCGCGGCAGTGTCCGGCCAGGATCTTCGACTTGTGCGCGAACTCGTCGGGGTCGGCGCTGTAGTTGGTGTACTGGCCGTACTTGGCGGCGATCTTCAACGTCACCTTCTCCCCACCACCGGCGATCCAGAGCGGGATACCCTCGGGCTGAAGTGGTTTCGGCGAGACGATCGCCCCGTCGACCTGATAGTGCTTGCCCTCGAAGCTGACGCGGCCATGCCGCCAGGCATCCCGCATGATCTGGACGCCCTCGTCCAGACGCGCCAGCCGAACCCCGGCCGATGGGAAGCCGTACCCGTAGGCGCGCCACTCGTGTTCGTACCAGCCGCCACCGATGCCCATGTGCACCCGCCCGCCCGAGATGACATCGGTGGTGGCCGCCACCTTGGCCAGATACGCGGGATTGCGGTAGCTCATCGCGGTGCACATCTGCCCGAGCTGGATGCGCGACGTGGTCGCGGCCAACGCCGCCATCAACGTCCACGCCTCGTGGGTCGCCTCATCGGTCGGAATCGGGACGGTGTGGAAGTGGTCGTAGACCCACAGCGAATCCCACGCGCCGCTGTCGGCGTACCCGGCGAGGTCCCGCATCACCTGCCAATGATTTTCGACCGGTATCCCCACCAGATCCAGCCGCCAGCCCTGGGGAATGAACAGTCCAAATCGCATACTGCCGACTTTAGTGCGAAAGTACCTTCACAGCACCGGCATCAGGTGCCGCAGGATCGTCGCCGACCGCGCCGCCACTTCATCGACGAATGCGGTGAAGTCGAAGCTCGACTCCGCCCCGGCAAGGTCCGAGAGGGCCCGGACCACAAGCCAAGGGATGCCGAAGCTCTCGCATACCTGGCTGACCGCAGCGCCTTCCATCTCCACCGCATGCCCGCCCAATTCGGCATGCAGGCGGACCCGGGTGACCTCGCAATGCAGGTACTGGTCTCCGGTCAATACCGTGCCGAACGCGATGCGCGGTGGTCGGTCGCCTCCTCCCGCATCGCGGGACAAGGCGGGCAACGCCACACCGTCGAGGTGACCCCGGACCCGCACGAGCAAAGCAGGGTCGGCGGCATAGCCGAACTGGGATGTGGGGTTCAGGAAGGGAACGTGCCCGGCCTGATAGACCCGCAGGACGTCCTCTTCGATCACCCCCGCGTCGTGCTGGACGGTGCGATCAGCGATGACGACATCACCGATCCGCAGCCCCGGGTCCAGGCCGCCTGCCACGCCGGAGAACGCGATCGCGCGGCAACCGAACCGGTCGGCGAGCACGGTGGCCACCATCGCGGCGTTGACCTTGCCCACCCCGGCCAGTGACAGAACCACCCGGTGGCCGTCGAGGTTCCCGACGCAGAACCCGGCACCGCCGATCTGTTGCGTCGCAACACCAGTCATGGCGTTCACGAGGTGCGCGTGCTCCTGCGGCAGCGCGCAGATGAGGCCGATCGTCACTGGAACGCAGACACGAAGACCCCCGGCACGCACGCGCACCGGGGGCCGTTCGCGGGAGCTCGCACTAGGTCAGCAGCGACGCAGGCGGGTTGAAGCGGTCGCCGTACTTGGCGGCCAGTTCCTTGGCCCGGGCCACGAAGGCGGCCTTGCCGCCCGGGTAGCCGGTGATGAACTGCGCGGCGCCACCGGTCCACGGCGGGAAGCCGATGCCCATGATCGAACCGATGTTGGCATCCGCCGTGGTGGTGATGACGCCTTCGTCGAAGCACTTCTGGGTTTCCAGCGCCTCGGCGAACAGCATCCGGTCGATCATGTCCTGCAGTGGCGGCTTGGAGGTGCCCGAGGAGAACTCCTCGCGCAGGCCGGGCCACAGCTGGGTCCGCTTGCCGTCGGCGTACTCGTAGAAGCCGGCACCGGACAGCCGTGACGGCCGGCCGAGGGAGATCATCTTCTCCACGACGGCCTCGGCCGGGTGCGCCACGTAGTTGCCACCGGCATCCTCGACGCCCTTGCGGGAGGCGACGGCGATCTTGTGCATCAGCTCCATGTTCAGCTCATCGGAGAGCTGCAGCGGCGGAGCCGGGTAGCCGGCCTGGCTGCCGGCGTGCTCGATCGACGCGGGCTCCACACCCTCGCCCAGCATGGCCAGCGCCTCGTTGATGAAGGTGCCGATCACGCGGCTGGTGTAGAAGCCGCGGCTGTCGTTGACCACGATCGGGGTCTTGCCGATCGCCAGGGTGTAGTCGAACACCCGAGCCAGCGCATCATCAGAAGTCTTCTCGCCCTTGATGATCTCGACCAACGGCATCTTGTCTACCGGGGAGAAGAAGTGGATGCCGATGAAGTCCTCCTGGCGCTTCACCCCGGTCGCCAGGCCGGTGATGGGCATGGTGGAGGTGTTGGAACCCAGGACGGCGTTCGGCTCGACGATGTCCTCGATCTCCTGGAACACCTTGTGCTTGAGTTCCTGGTTCTCGAAGACGGCTTCGATCACGAAGTCGACGCCCTTGAAGTCAGCCGGGTCAGCGGTCGGCGTGATCTTCGCCAGCAGAGCGTCGACCTTCTCTTGCGTGGTGCGGCCACGCTCGAGAGCCTTGGCCTCAAGCTTCTCCGAGTAGCCCTTGCCCTTGTTGGCCGCCTCGATGGTGACGTCCTTGAGCACCACGTCGAAGCCGGCCTTGGCCGACACGTAGGCGATACCGGCGCCCATCATGCCCGCGCCCAGCACACCGATCTTGGTGATCGGGGTCTTGCCGATGCCCTCGGGTCGTGAGCCGCCGGCGTTGATCGCCTGCATGTCGAAGAAGAACGCCTGAATCATGTTCTTCGAGACGTGGCCGGTGGCCAACTCGGTGAAGTAGCGGCTCTCGATGCGACTGGCGGTGTCGAAGTCCACCTGCGCACCCACGACCGCGGCGGCCAGGATGGCCCGCGGTGCGGGCATGTTCGCGCCCTTGATCTGCTTACGCAGCAGCGACGGGAACGACGGCAGGATGGCGGCCAGTGCCGGGGAGGACGGGGTGCCGCCGGGCATCTTGTAGCCCTGGGCGTCCCACGGCTGGGTGTGGGAGTCCGGGTTGGCCTTGATCCACGCCTTGGCGGCGGGAACGAGTTCCTCAACGCTGCCGACGAGTTCGTCGACCAGACCGGTGTCCTTGGCCTTCTTCGGGTTGAACCGGGTGCCCTGGCTCAGCACGTTGACGAAGGCATTCTGGATGCCCATCATCCGCACCGTGCGGGTGACACCGCCGCCGCCGGGCAGCAGGCCCAAGCTGACCTCGGGCAGGCCGATCGCGCTGCCCTTGACGTCGGCGGCGATGCGCCGGTGACACGCCAGCGCGATCTCCAGGCCGCCGCCCAGTGCCGCGCCGTTGATGGCGGCAACCACGGGAACGCCCAGGGTCTCCAGCTTGCGCAGGTCGGCCTTGATCTCCTCGACCTCGGCGAACGCCTCACCGGCGTGCTCCGGGGTGACCTGGATGATGCCCTTGAGGTCGCCGCCGGCGAAGAAGGTCTTCTTCGCGCTCGTGACGACGACGCCGGTGATCGAATCCTTTTCTGCCACAAGACGTTCAACCGCCTTCTGCATGGATTCCTTGTAATGCTCGTTCATCACGTTGGCCCCACCGGTGGGGTCGTCGAGGGTCAGGGTGACGATGCCGTCGGCATCCTTGTCCCACTGAATGGTGTTTTCTGCCATGGTTTTTCGCTTACTCCCTAGAGATTGTCGCGGCTCAGACGCGCTCGATGATGGTGGCCACGCCCATGCCGCCGCCGATGCACAGCGTGATGAGTGCGCGCTTGGCTCCGCGACGCTCAAGCTCGTCGACCATGGTGCCGGTGATCATGGCGCCGGTGGCACCGAGCGGGTGGCCCATCGCGATGGCGCCGCCGTTGACGTTGAGCTTCTCACTGGGGATGCCCAGATCCTTCTGGAACTTCAGCACCACCGAGGCGAAGGCCTCGTTGAGTTCGAACAGGTCGATGTCGTCGACAGTCAGACCGGCCGTGGCCAAGACTTTCTCGGTGGCCGGGGTGGGGCCGACGAGCATGATGGTCGGGTCGGCGCCGCTGGTCGCGGTGGCGACCACGCGGGCCCGCGGGGTCAGGCCGCAGGCCTTGCCCGCCTTTTCGTTGCCGACCAGCACCAGGGCCGCGCCGTCGACGATTCCGGAGCTGTTGCCGCCGGTGTGGACGTGGTTGATCTTCTCGATCCAGTGGTACTTCTGCATCGCCACGTCATCGAATCCGGCCATCGCGGCCAGCCCCTCGAAGGCGGGCTTGAGCTTGCCCAGGCTCTCCATGGTGGTGGTGGGCCGCATGTGCTCGTCGTGGTCGAGGATCAGCAGACCGTTCTGGTCGCGGACGGGGACCACCGACTTGGCGAAGTAGCCGCCGGACCATGCAGCCGCCGCGCGCTCTTGGGACTGCACCGCGTAGGCGTCGACGTCGTCGCGGGTGAAGCCCTCCAGGGTGGCGATCAAGTCCGCGCCGATGCCCTGCGGAACGATGTAGGCGTCGTAGTTGGTGACCGGGTCGGACATCATCGCGCCGCCGTCAGAACCCATCGGAACGCGGCTCATCGACTCGACGCCGCCGGCGATCACCAGGTCGTCCCAGCCCGAGCGGACCTTCTGTGCGGCGGTGTTGACCGCTTCCAGGCCGGAGGCGCAGAACCGGTTGAGTTGCACGCCGCCGACGGTGTCGGGCATGCCGGCCGCGATGACTGCGGTGCGGGCGATGTCGCCGCCCTGGTCACCGACCGGGGAGACACAGCCCAGCACGACGTCGCTGATCATGTTCTCGTCGAGATTCGGGTGGCGGCTGCGCAGTTCGTCGATCAGACCCGTGATGAGATTGAGCGGCTTGACCTCGGTCAGGGCGCCGTTGCGGCCCTTGCCCCGCGGGGTGCGGATGGCCTCGTAGATGAAGGCTTCTTCGGACATGATTTTTCCCTCGTGAGTGATTGGTAAGGGGTGCGGCTAGGAGCCTAGTCCCCCGCTGGTCAACCCTAAAAATTCCGTCGGCCAACCTGTTGGTTGGGAGCTGTTCGCTCCCGGGGACCTACGCTCCTTCACTATGACGGTCCAACGTCTGCAGCCCTTCTCGGTGAACATCTTCGCCAAGATGTCGGCCCTGGCCGCGCAACTCGGTGCAGTGAACCTCGGCCAGGGTTTCCCCGATGAGGACGGGCCGGCGGCCATGCTCGAGGCCGCCCGCCAGGCGATCACCGACGGGATCAACCAATATCCGCCGGGGTTAGGCATCGCCGAACTCCGGGAGGCTGTCGCCGCTCAGCGCACTCGGCGCTACGGCCAGCAGTTCGACCCCCAGACTGAGGTGCTGGTCACCGTCGGGGCCAGCGAGGCCATCGCGGCCGCGGTGCTCGGATTGGTGGAGCCGGGCTCGGAGGTGCTGGTTCTGGAACCGTTCTTCGACACCTACGCCCCGGTGATCGCGATGGCCGGCTCTCACCGGGTGGCGGTGCCATTGGTGCCGAACGGCCGCGGTTTCGCCCTCGACGAGGACGCTGTGCGCGCCGCGATCACCCCGCGGACAAGGGCGATCATCGTCAACTCCCCGCACAACCCGACCGGGCTGGTGTTGTCCGGCGACGAACTGGCCGCGCTGGCGGCGGTGGCCGTGGAGCATGACCTTCTGGTGATCTCCGATGAGGTCTACGAGCGGCTGACGTTCGACGGCCGGACGCACCTGCCGATCGGGACCTTTCCGGGCATGGCCGAGCGCACCGTCACGATTTCCAGTGCCGCCAAGATGTTCAACTGCACCGGCTGGAAGATCGGCTGGGCCTGCGGCGCGCCGGGTCTGGTTGCGGGGGTGCGGGCGGCCAAGCAGTACCTCAGCTACGTCGGCGGGGCGCCGTTCCAACCCGCGGTGGCCTATGCGCTCAACCACGAGGACGCCTGGGTCGACGACTTACAAGCCAAGCTGCAGGGCAAGCGCGACAAACTGGCCGCCGCGCTGACCGAGATCGGCTTCGAGGTGCATGACAGCGCCGGCACCTACTTTCTGTGCGCCGACCCTCGTCCACTCGGCTTCGACGACAGCACCGCTTTCTGCGAGCAACTCCCGCCCCGCGCCGGGGTGGCGGCGATCCCGATGTCGGCGTTCTGCGACCCCGGTGGCGCCGGCCAGGCGTGGAACCATCTGGTGCGGTTCGCGTTCTGCAAGCGTGACGAGACCCTCGACGAGGCGATCAGACGCCTGGGAGCGCTCAGCCGTTCTTGACCTTCAACACCTGCTTGCGCAGGCCGTCGGTGGCGGTCTCCATCGCCCCCTTGAGGGTCCGCTTGAGGATGAACCCGGGGATCGGGATCGAGGGGTCCACCTTGAGGTCGAAGCGGACCTTGGTCTTGTCACCCGCCGGGGTCAGCGTGTAGCGGCCTTCTTGGGCCTTCAGCTGACCGGACCTGATCAGCGTCCAACCCCCGGAGTTCTCGGTGAAGCTGTACTCGACTTCCATCTCGTCGGTGACCCCGGCGGCCTTGACCTTCATCTTGACGCGGCGGGGTCTGCCGTCGTCGTAGGTGTCGAGAACCTCAGCGCTCCGGTATTGCGGAGACCACGTCGGGGCGTTCCGAACGTCGGCGATGACGTCAAGGATTTCTTCCGGTGTCGCTTCAATGACCACTTCACGAGAATCGCTGGCTGCCATGGGCTGACCCTATCGAAGGCAGGCGCGCCGCTATAGATCCATGTCCCGATAGGCCGCAACCACTGGTTCCAACTCGTCCGGGGTCGCGCCGTGCAGGATGACCGCGTCCGCGCCATAGTCGAACTCGCGACGGATCCGGCCCGCGCACTGCTGCGCCGATCCGGTCGCCGCGGGCTCCAGCCACTCATCGGGGATCAGCGTCGCGATGTGCTCGATCTGGGCGGCGGTGGCCTTGTGGTCGATACCGCCGTGCACCGACTGCACCACCGCGTCGGCCCGGAATCGTTGCAGCACAGCCGGATCCCAGTTGTT
>CAXNJA010000112.1:0-8383 GCA_964202555.1 Mycobacterium sp. | reverse complement strand
GGCGCCAAGGTGGTGGTCAACGACATCGGCGTCGGCCTCGACGGCTCGCCGGCCGGTGGCGGAAGCGCCGCACAGGCGGTGGTCGACGAAATCCGCTCTGCCGGTGGGGAAGCCGTGACCAGCGGCGCGAATGTGGCGGACTGGAACCAGGCCGCGGGGTTGATCCAGACCGCGGTCGACACGTTCGGCCGCCTCGATGTCCTGGTAAACAACGCCGGCATCGTCCGCGACCGGATGCTCGCCAACACCAGCGAGGAGGAGTTCGACGCCGTCGTCGCAGTCCACCTCAAGGGGCACTTCGCCACCACCCGGCATGCCGGCGCCTACTGGCGGGGGCTTGTCAAAGGTGGTGAGGTCAGCGCAGACAGTCTTAATGCCCGCATCATCAACACCAGTTCCGGCGCCGGACTGCAGGGCAGCGTCGGTCAGGGCAACTACAGTGCCGCCAAAGCCGGTATCGCCGCGCTGACCCTGGTGGCCGCCGCGGAGATGGGCAGGTACGGGGTGACGGTCAACGCGATCGCCCCTTCGGCGCGGACCCGGATGACCGAGACGGTCTTCGCCGAGATGATGGCCAAGCCGGACGACGGGTTCGACGCCATGGCGCCGGAGAACATCTCCCCGCTGGTGGTGTGGCTGGGGAGCGTCGAGTCCGCCGACGTCACCGGCCGGGTGTTCGAGGTCGAGGGCGGCATCATCCGGGCGGCCGAGGGCTGGCAGCACGGGCCCGAGGTGGACAAAGGGGCGCGTTGGGAGCCTGGCGAACTGGGTCCGGTGGTGCGGGGACTGCTCGGCGAGGCGCGGCCGCCGGAGCCGGTCTACGGCGCCTGACCGCTGAGCGTTACGCCAGAGCTACGCCCGGCGCCGAACGTTGCTCCAGAGCGACGGTCGGCGGCTGACGGTCGGCGGCTGACGGTCGGGGGCTAGGGATCGCAGATGACGATCGGGATTACCCGGTCGGTCCAGGACTGGTAATCGTCGAAGCTGGAGTACATCTCAACGAGCTTGGGCCAGTAGCGCGCCCGCTCCTCCTCGGTGGCGTCGCGTGCACTCAGGTGCAGCACCTCGTCCTTGATCTGCACCGAAACCTTCGGGTTCGCCTTGAGGTTCAGGTACCACATCGGGTGAGTGGCTGAGCCGCCCTTGGAGGCGACGAGCACAACCCGGTTGCCCTCCCGCAGATACAGCAGCGGGCTGATCCGTGGCTCGCCGGTCTTGCGGCCGGTGGTCGTCAACAGCGCGACGGGTGCGCCCTGAAGGAATTTCCCGCCGACTTTGCCGTCGGTCTTCTTGTACAGCCAGGTATTGGCCCGCGACATCATTTTGATGATGGTGGTGGTCTGCGGTGAGTTCAGACCCTTGGGTGCTGGTTTCGGCACGGCGTTGCTCCTGACGACGGTGGGGTGAAATCTAACCCGGATGTGGTGGATCAGTCCGTCGGCAGGCGGGATGACGAAGATCTCGTCCACCTCCGCCGCGGCGCGACGACCGCCCGTCGAGAGTCTGGTCAGCACCGAGTACCGGGCCCGCACCTCGTCCCCGACGATCGTGTACTCCGGGGCTGTAACGGCCTCAATGATCCGGTACTGCGGGCCGCGACTGAGGCTGCGCCGCAGATGTTTTCCGGAGAATCCGTTCTTCACGCCTTGCTCCACCCGGGTGCAATCCGGGGCGAAGGGCACTGCGTCGCCGTTGTGGCTTACCAGCGCGTCGACATAGGCCTGGGCGGCGGCGATGCGATCTGCATCCGAGGCCGGCAGGCTAGATCCGCTCGATGATGGTTGCGGTGGACAGCGCCCCACCGGCACACATGGTGATCAGGGCGGTGCTCTGCCCGGTCCGCTCCAGTTCGTGCAAAGCCGTGGTGATCAGCCGGCTGCCGGTGCTGCCCACCGGATGGCCCAGCGCGATCGCGCCGCCGTTGACGTTGACCTTGTCCATGTCGGCGTTGTGCACCTGGGCCCAACTGAGCACCACCGAGGCGAAAGCCTCGTTGATCTCCACCAGGTCGATGTCGCCCATCGTCATGCCGGCCTTCTCCAGCACCCGCGCGGTGGACTGCACCGGGCCGTCGAGGTGGTAGTAGGGCTCGGACCCGACCAGGGCCTGGGCGACGATGCGCGCCCGCGGTGTGAGGCCCTGCGCTCGTGCCACGGACTCATCCATCCACAGCACCGCCGCGGCGCCGTCGGAGATCTGCGACGAGGTGCCGGCGGTATGCATGGCGCCCTCCATCACCGGTTTGAGGGCGGCCAGTCCCTCGGCGGTGGTGTCGCGCAGGCCCTGGTCGCGGCTGACCATGTGACGTTCGGCGGTGGGTTGCTTGTTCTCGTCCAGTACCGGGGCCTCGATGGGGGAGATCTCCCGGTCGAACCGCTGTTCGTCCCAGGCCCGCTTGGCCTTCTGCTGCGAGATGAGTCCGAGGTGGTCGAGGTCCGCCCGGGTGATCCCACGCCGCTTGGCGATCCGTTCGGCGGCAGTGAACTGGTCGGGCATGTCGATGTCCCAGGACTCGGCCCGGATCCTGGAGCGGTCCGGCCCGGCATTGGCACCCAGGCCCACGCGGCTCATCGCCTCGATGCCACAGGCGACCCCGACGTCGATGGCGCCGGCGGCGATCAACCCGGCGATCAGGTGGTTGGCCTGCTGGGCGCTGCCGCACTGGCAGTCCACCGTGGTGGCGCCGACCTGCTCGGGCAGACCCGCCGTCAGCCAGGCCACCCGGGTGACGTTGTTGGACTGTTCGCCGTACTGCGTCACGCAGCCGCCGATGAGTTGCTCGACCTGTCCGGGGTCGATGCCGGCCTTGTCCACGACGGCCTTCTGGACGGCTCCGAGCAACTCGGTCGCATGCAGTCCCGACAGCCAGCCGTTGCGCTTCCCGATCGGGCTGCGCGTGGCCTCGACGATGACAGGATTACCCATGCGGCCAGGCTAGAACACGTTTCAGTCCTCTGACAAGCGAGGATGCTTTGATGCCTTTTGTCTGTGGTGGAGGCATGTTTTACTGGGTACTAGAACATGTCGTTTATCGAGGAGCACATTCATGCCGTCGCCCCACTTGCCTGAGGGATTCGACTTCCTGGACCCCGACCGCAACGTCGTTCGGTTGCCCATCGACGAGTTGGCGGAGTTGCGCAAGACCGCTCCCGTCTGGTGGTGCGAGCAGAAGATCGGCAAGGGCGGGTTCAACGACGGCGGTTACTGGGTCGTCACCAAGCACAAGGACGTCAAGGAAGTCTCCCGGCGCAACGACATCTACCACGCCGGGCCCAACACCGCGCTGCCGCAGTTCGCCGACGAGATGACGCGCGAAGACATCGACATGCAGAGCGTCGTCCTGCTCAACATGGACGGCGAGCGGCACGATCGGCTGCGCCGCATCATCTCCCGCGGCTTCACTCCCCGCGCCGTCGAGCGACTGCGCGCTGAACTGACCCAGCGCGCCGAGAGCATCGTGAAGACCGCCGCGGCGGACGGCACCGGTGACTTCGTCGAGCAGGTGTCCTGCGAGTTGCCACTGCAGGTGATCGCCGGACTTCTCGGCGTCCCGCAGGACGAGCGGGCCAAACTCTTCCGCTGGACCAACGAGATGACCGGCAATGAGGATCCCGAGTTCGCCCACGTCGACGGCAAGGCGTCCTCCATCGAGGTCCTCATGTACGCCATGCAGTTGGCCGCGATCAAAGCCAAGGAACCCGGCGATGACATCGTCACCGCGTTGATCAACGCCGACATCGCCGGGGAGAAGCTGACCGACGACGAGTTCGGGTTCTTCGTGCTGATGCTCGCGGTTGCGGGCAGCGAGACCACCCGCAACTCGATCACCCACGGGATGATCGCGTTCCTCAACAACCCCGATCAGTGGGAGCTTTACAAGCGGGAGCGCCCGGCGACTGCGGCCGACGAGATCGTCCGCTGGGCCACCCCGGTGACGGCCTTCCAGCGCACCGCGATGACGGACACCGAACTGGGGGGTGTTCCGATCAAGGAGGGGCAGCGGGTGGTGATGTTCTACCGCTCGGCCAACTTCGACGACGAGGTGTTCCAAGATCCGCACACTTTCAATATCTTGCGAGACCCGAACCCGCACGTCGGGTTCGGCGGCACCGGGGTGCACTACTGCATCGGCGCGAACCTCGCACGGATGACGATCGATCTCATGTTCAATGCGATCGCCGACAACATGCCGGACCTCGCGTCGATCGGCACACCGGAGCGGCTGCGTTCGGGATGGCTCAACGGGATCAAACACTGGCAGGTCGACTACACCGGTTCGACGGCCTCCTAACGCGAACCTCGAAGGGACACTCGGTGGATTTCACTCCGGAACCGGCGCAGCAGGCAGTAGCCGACGTCGTCAACACGGTGCTGGACCGCGACAACAGTTGGGAAGCGCTGGTTTCGGGCGGCGTGGCGGCCCTGGGCGTGCCGGAACGACTCGGCGGCGACGGCGTCGGACTACCGGAGATCGCGACCGCTCTCACCGAGATAGGCCGGCACGCAACGATTTCCCCTGCGCTGGCGACGATCGGCCTGGGTCTACTTCCGGTTCTCGACATGGCCGACGAAAGCCAGCAGGACCGCTACCTCGCCGGAGTGGGCAAGGGGGCCATCCTCACCGCCGCACTCAACGAACCCGGTACCGCGCTGCCGGAACGTCCCGCCACCACCCTGGTCGACGGACGGCTCAACGGAACCAAGGTCGCCGTACCCTATGCCGGACAGGCGAGTTGGATGCTGGTCAGCACCGACGGCGGGGTGGCTGTGGTGGCACCGGATAGCGACGGGGTGCGGCTGCGCAAGACACCATCCTCGGCGGGTGGCGATGAGTTCGCGGTCGAATTCAGTGACGCCGCGGTCGACGCGGTCTTCGACGGTGCCGGCGTGCACCGGCTGAATCAGTTGGCGCTGGCCGCCATCGGCGCCTACGCCGCCGGCCTGGTAGCCGGCGCTGTGCGACTCACCGCTGACTACGTGACCAACCGGCACCAGTTCGGGCGACCGCTGGCTACCTTTCAGACCGTGGCGGCCCAGCTGGCCGAGGTCTACATCACCTCGCGCACAATGGGTTTGACGGCGACGTCAGTGGTGTGGCGGCTCTCCGAGGGCCGCGACGCCGACGAGGATCTCGACATCATGGCCTACTGGCTCACCTCCCAGTTACCGCCCGCGATGCAGACCTGTCATCACCTGCACGGCGGTATGGGCATGGACGTCACCTACCCGATGCACCGCTACTACTCGTCTGTCAAAGACCTCACCCGCCTGCTGGGCGGACCGGCTCATCGTCTGGATTTGGTTGGAGCGCAATGTACATAGAAATGTCCCCCGAGCAGCGGCATCTGCAGGCCGAACTGCGCCAGTACTTCGCCACCCTGATTTCGGTTGACGAAGCCAGGGAGATGGAGGTCGACCGGCACGGCAAGGCCTACCGTGCCGTGATCAAGCGGATGGGCTCCGACGGAAAACTCGGCGTCGGCTGGCCCAAGGAATACGGCGGCCTGGGCTACGGGCCGATCGAGCAGCAGATCTTCGTCAACGAGGCCGCCCGGGCGGACGTGCCGTTGCCGGCAGTGACGCTGCAGACCGTCGGCCCGACCCTGATGGTCTACGGCAGCGGTGAGCAGAAGAAGAAATTCCTGCCGGCGATCCTCGCCGGGGAGGTGCACTTCGCGATCGGCTACTCCGAACCCGAGGCCGGTACCGACCTGGCCGCACTGCGAACCTCCGCGGTCCGGCACGGTGACGAGTATGTGGTCAACGGACAGAAGATCTGGACCACCGGTGGTCACGACGCCGACTATGTGTGGCTGGCCTGCCGCACCGATCCGGAAGCCCCGAAACACAAGGGCATTTCAATCCTGATCGTCGACACCACCGATCCCGGCTACTCGTGGACGCCGATCATCCTCTCCGACGGCGCCCACCACACCAACGCCACCTACTACAACGACGTTCGCGTCCCGGCCGGCATGCTCGTCGGGGGAGAGAACGCGGGCTGGCGGCTTATCACCACCCAGCTCAACCACGAGCGGGTCATGCTGGGTCCGGCCGGCAAGATCGCCGGCCTCTACGACCGGGTGCACGCCTGGGCGTCCAAGCCCGGCGGTGACGGCGTCACCCCCATCGACCGCGATGACGTCCGCCGCGCGCTCGGTGAGATCCGGGCGATCTGGAGAGTCAACGAACTCCTCAACTGGCAGGTTGCCGCGGCCGGTGAGACCGTCGACATCGCTGATGCCGCCGCCACGAAAGTGTTTTCCACCGAACGGATTCAGCGGATCGGCCGGCTGGCTGAGGAGATCGTGGGCAAGTACGGCAACCCGGCCGAGGACGAGACCGCCGAGTTGCTTGAGTGGTTGGATGCGCAGACCAAGCGGAGTCTGGTGATCACCTTCGGCGGCGGGGTCAATGAGGTGATGCGCGAACAGGTCGCAGCGGCGGGACTCGGGGTTCCCAGGGTTCCGCGGTGATGAGCGCTTGCGCGAAGAACAGAGGGCAGTGATGAGCGCTTGCGCGAAGAGCAGAGGGCAGTGATGAGCGCCTGCGCGAAGAACAGAGTTCAGCGGTGACCGCCGTCGAGGACATCCAGGAAGCCGCCGAACAGATCAAGGCCGAAGGGAAAAGCAAGCCCCGCAAAGGCCGCCACGCAGTCAACCAGCCGATGGTCGATCACTGGCTGGACGCGATCGGGGACAGGAATCCGATCTACACCGACGACGCCGCGGCGAAGGCGGCCGGTCACCTCGGTGTCGTTGCCCCTCCGGCGATGATCCAGGTCTGGACCATGGCCGGGCTGGGCGGGGTCCGAGCCGACGACGATCCGCTCAGCAAGATCATGCGATTGTTCGACGACAACGGCTACGTCGGTGTCGTCGCCACCAACTGCGAGCAGACGTACCACCGTTACCTGCGGCCGGGTGATGAAGTCAGCGTCGCAGCCGAACTGACCGATGTCGTCGGCCCCAAACAGACCGCACTGGGGGAGGGCTTCTTCATCACCCAGAAGATCACCTGGTCGGTCGGCGACGAACCGGTCGCCGACATGATCTGGCGCATTCTGAAATTTCGGCCCGCGGCTGCCGCATTGTCCGCCGGGGTGCCGGCTGATCTCGACGCTGAACTGATGATGCGTCCCGCAGTGTCCCGGGATACCGAGTTCTTCTGGGGCGGAGTCAATGCCCATGAGCTGCGTATCCAGCGCCGCCCCGACGGCACCCTGCAACACCCGCCCGTCCCGGCGGTCTGGCAGGACAAGCAACTACCGGTTGACTACGTCGTCGCCAGCGGTAGGGGCAGCGTGTTCAGCTACGTCGTCCACCACGCGCCGCAGGTGCCCGGACGGACACTGCCCTTCGTGATCGCCCTGGTGGAACTCGAGGAGGGGGTGCGGATGCTCGGCGAGTTGCGCGGCGTCGAGCCGGCGGTCGTGGAGGTCGGAATGCCCGTTCGCGCAACGTATATCGACTTCCCTGCCGGTGACGGCGGCCCGGCCTGGACGCTGTACGCCTGGGAGCCGGCCTTGTGAGCGCGGCCACCGTCGGCACGAAGCTGCCCGAGTTGTCCCTGTACGGGGACCCGACCTTCATCGTGTCGACCGCCATCGCCACCCGCGACTACCAGGACGTCCACCACGACCGCGATAAGGCCCAGGCCAAAGGGTCCAAGGACATCTTCGTCAACATCCTCACCGATACCGGTCTGGTGCAGCGCTACCTCACCGACTGGGCAGGTCCGAACGCGATGATCAAGTCGATCGGGTTGCGGCTCGGGGTGCCGTGGTACGCCTACGACACCGTGACGTTCACCGGCGAAGTGACCGCCGTCGAGGACGGGGTGGTCACGGTGAAAGTCGTTGGCAGCAACAGCCTCGGCGACCACGTGGTCGCGACCGCGGCGCTCACGATGGGAGATGCGTGATGCCCGGCGCGCTGTCCGGCAAGGCCGCGATCGTCGGCATCGGTGCCACCGACTTCTCCAAAGACTCCGGCCGCAGCGAGTTGCGGCTTGCCGCCGAGGCGGTGCTCGACGCCCTCGACGACGCCGGGCTGACTCCCGCTGACGTCGACGGCATGGTCACCTTCACCATGGACTCCAACACCGAGGTCGCGGTCGCCCGGGCGACTGGTATCGGTGAGCTGAAGTTCTTCTCCAAGATCCACCACGGCGGCGGCGCAGCCTGCGCCACGATCCAGCAGGCGGCCATGGCGGTAGCCACCGGCGTCGCCGATTGTGTTGTCGCATATCGCGCTTTCAACGAACGCTCCGGGATGCGGTTCGGTCAGGTCCAGCTGCGGCTGATCCAGGGTGCGGACTCCACCAGCGTCGACAACTCCTACTCCTATCCCCATGGGTTGTCGACGCCGGCTGCCCAGGTCGC
>CAXNJA010000111.1:0-8485 GCA_964202555.1 Mycobacterium sp. | reverse complement strand
CCGAAGGGAATCGTGGAGGCTGCACTGGTCATCACCTGTCCGGTGTCGGCCACCGCCACAAACTTGCCGTTGCCATAGATCAACGCCTGCCAAATGCCTGCTTCGGGGGTTTCGCGAATGGTCCAGTTGATGCCATCCGGGGAAGTCATCAACTGCTGGCCGAAACCGTCGTAGGACAACGCGGCAAACAGGCCGTCGCTGTAGCCCACCGAATGCCAGAACGAAGGTGCGGCGGCGGTCTGGGTGGTCCAGGTGACGCCGTCCGTGGAGGTCATCACCTGGTCGCCGACCTCGTTACCGAAGTCGCCCACCGCCACGAACTGCCCGTCGCCATAGGTCACCCAATGCCAACTCTTGTTTACTGGAGCCGTCTGGGCGGTCCAGGTGATGCCGTCCGGGGAGGTCATCACCCCGTTGCTTGGACCCGCGTTAGCCACCGCCACGAATTGACCGCCCGCGTAGATCAGTGAGTTCCATGCGCTGTCAGCCGCGGCGGCGGCCGTTTGGGGGGTCCAGGTAATGCCGTCCGGGGAGGTCATCACCCGGTTGGCACCGTCAGAAGACACCGCCACGTACTGCCCATTGCCGTACTTCACATCGGCCCAAGTCTGAGCTGCAGCGGCGGTGTGACCGGTCCAGGTGATGCCATCAGGCGAGGTCATCACCTGCTCAGCACCATCGTGAGACACCGCCACGAACTGGCCGCCACCGTAGGTCACCGATTGCCAGAGGTTGTTCGCGGCGGCGGTCCGGCTGGTCCAGGTGATGCCATCAGGGGAGGTCATCACCCGGTTGTCTCCGGTAAAGGACACCGCGACGAACTGACCATTGCCGTAGGCCACCGAGGTCCAAACATTTTTTGCGGCGGAGGTCCGGATAGTCCAGTTGATGCCGGCAGGAACAACAACAACACTGTCGGCCCCGGTCCCGCCTGCCCCGCCTGCCCCGCCGTTGCCGAACAGAGAGAGCGCACCGGCGCTACCGCCACGGCCCCCCAAGCCGCCCGAAGCAGGTGCGCCCGATCCACCGTCCCCGCCAGAGCCAAAGAACAACCCGCCCGCACCGCCCTTGCCGCCATTAGCCGTCGTGCCGCCATCGGCCGCCGAGACCGCGTCCCCGCCACGACCGCCGTGGCCGAACCAACCGGCGTTGCCGCCGAAACCGCCGTTGTAGGCATTCCCGCCGTTGCCGATGAGCCCGGCATTGCCGCCGTTACAGGAACCCGTCGGACACGTCACCGAGTCATAAGAGAAACCGTTGCCCACCAACAGCCCCGCAGTGGGGTTGTCGGCGGTGCCGTTACCGAAAAGGGCCTGCAGGATGCTGCCCGGCTGCCACGTCGCCGAGGCCGACGGGCCGCCCACTGCTGCCGCCACCGGCGCGCCCGCGGGGGCGGTGGCGGCCGCCGGGGCCGCGGTGCCCGGCGCCGCGCCGCCGAGTTCGCGGCGGCTGGCAGCCAGGACCGTCCACGCCAACGGTGTCGCCGACGGGGTATCACCGGTGCCACCCGAACCCAGCCACGACATCAACGCCGCACCCACGCTGTTGATCGCCGCGGTGGCCACCGCCTCCTGGGGTGCCGGCGCGGCCGGTGCCTGCGCGTCCGGTGCCGCCGCAGCCACCGCAGTCACCACCGGATCGCCGCCGACCGCCGAGTCCGACGCCGACTCCGGTTCCGGTTCCGGGTTCACCCCAGCGCCAGCAGACGGTCCCGGTGGGAGAGATTCCACGGCAACTGATTCCACGGCGGCAGAAGAGGAATCAGGCGCGCTCAGGACGGCATCTGCCGGAGCGCCCCCCTCGGCGTCGACAGGCCCGACACCACTATTGCCCGACGCAGAGTCCGACGCCGACGTCACGGCTGGGCTGAAAGAATCCGACGTCGGGTCCAAGGAGCCGCCGCGCGATGACGGCGCCGAGGAGCCACCCGGAACGTCAACGGTCGTAACAACATCCGCCGCCGGCGACGCCGAACCGACACCACCGCGCACACCCGGACGCGACCCCCGCACCGGACCCGCCACCGACGACGAGTCCGCAGACCCCGACGGCGACGATCCCGCCGAACCATCAGAACTCTGCCGGTCGGCGTAGGCCACCGGCAGCGATGCCACCGCCGCACCCACACCCAACGCCACTGCCAACGCCCCTACCCGGCCCACGAACCAGCCACACCCGTCCGGCCGCCCGTGAACACCGCGCAGCACTTCGCTCGGCACCGACTGAGGCGCACGTTGCTGCCCTGATGTCATCACTGGCTCCTGTTCCTGGTTCGGGTTTGGACCCGTGCTCAATACCCACGCGGAATATATAGGCAATCGGTGATCGGTGGCGACTGTGTAACCACTAAATTGGAACCAACGTCTCCTATCGTCCGCGAAGGCTGGCTCCACCCACGTGTGGGCAGCCGTCCTCGATAGCGACGGTTACCGCTTGGCAGCCCTTCGGCGTGGTGAGCGCTGGTGGTTCTCCAGTCGGTCGATTCCCAGGATCAGGTCCAGGCCGTAGGTGAATTCCTCGGCAATGGTCATCGGCAGTGCGCCGGAGGCGACGGTGGCGGTGGCGGGGAAGCGGATGGGGTCGGCATCAGGGATGTCGAAGGTCGAGGGGACCTCGGCGTGGGCGCGCAGTTGAACGACCAACCCGATGACGTAGTGGGACATGGTGAAGTAGAGACGCCCCGCGGTGTCCGGGGTGAACCCATCGCGGAGCAGGACCGCGAGGAACTGCTCCCGACCGGCCAACGTGCCCTGCCCTGTCGGCGGGTTTCCGATGAGCAGTGGGGCGAGGTTGGGGTGTGCTGCCAGGGTGTCGAACAGTTGTTGCGCGAGGAACTTGCAGACCTGCTGCCATGTCCCACTGGGGGCATCGCTGTCGATCTTGCCGAGCACTCGGTCGATCACGGCGGCGATCAGCGCCGATCGGTTCGGGAAGTGCCGGTAGAGCGTGGCGGTCCCGGAGTCCAGGTGGGCGGCCAAGGCCCGCATGGTCAGCGCCTCGGCCCCGTGGGTGTCGATGATGGCCAGTGCGGCCTCGAGGATGAACTCCCGGCCCAGGGGTTGGCGGCTGCCCGGGCGGCGCATCGTCACAGCGGCGGCGTTGACGGAAGGTGGAGTCGTCACACCGACCAGTATCACTACACTTGCGTCCCCGCCCGAGCAGAGGGCCCACGACACGTTGTGGCAACGGTGTACCCACCACTCTGCTAGCCTTGCGATCGCCGTCTGATCGGCCGGCGCGCCCATCGCAGTCAGAGATCCCCCACCCCACATTCAGCGCGGCGCCTTCGCGAGGCGCGCCAGCACTGTACGAGTGTCGTCAAACAGAGAGGGAGACTCACCGTGAGCAGAAAAGCGACGGCGATCGACCCGAATGCGCCGGTGCTGGTGACGGGTGCCAGCGGGTACATCGGAAGCTGGATCGTCCGCTCCCTCCTCGAAGCCGGCTACACCGTGCACGGAACGGTGCGAAATCCACAGAAGAAGTCCGGCCTGGAGCATCTGCACAAACTGTCCGATGCCCACTCCGGCCGGCTAACCCTGTTCAAGGCCGACCTACTCGATCCCGGCAGCTTTGACGAGGCTGTGGCCGGCTGCGAACTCGTAATGCACACCGCCTCGCCATTCCTGCTCACCGGCTTCACGGATGCGCAGGAGGCGCTGGTCCGCCCGGCGCTGGAGGGCACCCGTAACGTGCTGGACTCGGTCAACCGCACGCCGACGGTCAAACGGGTGGTGCTGACCAGCAGCGCGGTCGCGATCTACGGTGATAACCGCGACTCCCTGGATGTCCCCGGCGGCGTCTTCACCGGCGAGCACTGGAACACCACCAGTAGTGTTGACCACCAACCGTATTCGTATTCGAAGACGGTGGCCGAGCAAGAGGCCTGGCGCTACCAGAAAGCGCAGGACCGCTGGGACATGGTCACCATCCACCCGGGACTCGTGTTCGGACCGGCACTGACCAAATCCAGCGACTCGGCGAGCCTGAGCACGATGAAGCAGTTCACAGACGGCACCCTGCTGTTCGGCGCCCCCGACCTGGCCATGGGCGCGGTGGACGTCCGAGACGTCGCCGACGCCCACCTGCGCGCCGGGTTCACCCCCGAGGCCCACGGCCGCTACATCGTCAACGCCCAGTCGTTGACCCTGCTGGAGATCGGGAAGATCCTGCGGCACCGATTCGGAAAGTTCTACCCCTTCCCCCGCACCACTGCTCCCAAGGCGATCGTGAAAGTCGCCGCACCACTGGCCGGATTGACCCGGCAGTACGTGGATCGCAACGTCGGCTACCCGCTGAAGTTCGACAACAGCCGCAGCCGAACGGAACTGGGAGTGACGTATCACCCAGTCGAGCAGACCGTCACCGAGCACTTTCAGCAGATGCTCGACGACGGTGTGGTCCGCCGCATGCCCTGGTAGCCACCGACGGCGATCACCCGCCACGAGGTGATTGCGATGCTGACCGTCGGACGGACACGGAATCTGCAAGGGTGCCCAAAACGACCGGGGTGAAGTGTTAGCTTTCGGATGGTTACACCGTTGCCACCGATCGCTGATCGCCTATATATTCGGCGGGGTTTGGCGTACGGGTCCCGGCAACTCGATAGCGACGGAGGTTTCCACAATGGCATCAGGCCTGGCGACACGCAGCCCCGACGAGCTTCGCCTCGCGTTGGACAGCTGTTACTCGGCGGTGGAGGCGTTGTGCGCGGGTCTCGATGAGGCCCAGTGGCAGGTGCAGTCGCTGTGCCCGGAGTGGACGGTGCGCGGGGTGGTCGACCACCTGACCAGTGTCGAGGCGGTGCTGGCGGGCTGGCTGCCCGCGGATGCCGCCGCGGTCCCGCCATTTGAGCGTGCCGCGGAGTTCCTGACGCGGACCGCCGGTCTACACGGGGCGCAGTACCTGGATGAGGTCCGCGCGGTCTTCGCCCGCCGCCGGCGTGATCTGGCCGCGCTGTCGCAGGCGGATGTGGAGCGGCCGTCGTGGACGCCGGTCGGCCCCGGCGCCTACGGAAAGTTCCTGGCGATCCGCGTATTCGATTTCTGGGTTCACGAGCGCGACATCACCACCCCGCTGGGACTCTCGACCGACGACACCGGGGTGGCCGCCGAGATCGCACTTGCCGAGGTCGAGGGCTCACTGAGCTACATCGTCGGCAAGAAGGTGGGCCTGCCCGACGGCAGCAGTATCGTTTTCCACCTCAACGGACCGATCACGGCCGACTACGCAGTCGCCGTCGACGGACGAGCCAAACAGGTTGAGCACCTGGATAATCCGGACGTCGAAGTGCATACCGACTCGACCACGTTCATCCAGTTGGCCTGCGGGCGTATCGATCCCCAAGGCCCCATCGACACGGGCGCGATCACCTGGACCGGCGATGCCGAACTCGGTGAGCGGACCGCACGCAATCTTAGGTACACGATGTGACCGGGCGTCCGGAGTCCATCGACTTCCACTTCGACGTGATGTGCCCCTATGCATATCAGACGTCGCTCTGGATTCGCGAAGTCGGGAGATTGACTGGTCTGCAGGTGAATTGGCGCTTCTTCAGTCTCGAGGAGATCAACCGGATAGAGGGCAAGAAGCATCCGTGGGAACGCGACTGGTCATACGGGTGGTCGATGATGCGCATCGGTGCGCTGTTGAGGCGCTCGTCGATGGCTGACCTTGACGCTTGGTACGCCCGGGCCGGCCGGGCCCTGCACGTCGAGGGGCACAAGCCGCACGAAAGGTCCGTCGCCCGTCACCTGCTGGCCGAGTTGGGGATGGATCCCGATCTGGTCGATGCGGCGATAGCCGATCCCACCACCCACGACGAGGTGCGTGCCGAGCATCAGCGCGTCGTCGATGCCAACGGTTACGGGGTGCCGACGCTGTTCTTCCCGGACGGTCAATGCCTGTTCGGGCCGGTGCTGGTGGATCCGCCGACCGGGGATGCGGCGGTGCGACTTTGGGACGCCGTCGTCGCGTGGACCGAGTTCCCACACCTGTACGAACTGCAACGGCCGAAGACCCCCGCCGATGAGCAGGCGATCGGCGAGGCGTTCCGTCCCTACCTGCAAGCCCGGGACTGGGTGTCGATCAACCGCGGTGAAGTCATCGTCATCGACAAACCGGCCGACCGCTAGGGCGACTGTTCCGCTGCGGCGAAGCGCGCCAGACGCTCGACGATCAGGGCGTCGGCCTCGGCCATGATGCGATCGATCAGCTCCGCCACGGTGGGGACGTCGTGGATCAAACCGGCCACCATGCCGCAACTCCAGGCGCCGGCGTCCATGGTGCCCTCCATCATGATTTTCGGGTAGACACCGGCCACCTCCTCGATGATGTCGGTGAAGCCGAGCTTGTCGCCGAGGGCTTTCTCCTTCTCCAGTAGCCGATCGACGGCTGCATTGCGCAGCACCCTTTCGGTGTTGCGAAGCGGGCGCATCACCAGGCGGGTGTCCAGTTCGGTGGCCGCGACGATGGCGTCCTTGACGTTCTGGTGCACCGGCGCTTCCTTCGTGGCGATGAAGCGGGTCCCCATGTTCATGCCCTCCGCACCCAGTGCCAAGGCGGCGACCAGGCTGCGTCCGTCGGCCATGCCGCCGGAGGCGACGAAGGGGATCGTCAGCTCGTCGGCC
The DNA here is from genome assembly GCA_964202555.1 of Mycobacterium sp. Lineage (GTDB taxonomy): Bacteria > Actinomycetota > Actinomycetes > Mycobacteriales > Mycobacteriaceae > Mycobacterium. The sequence goes on along the minus strand of CAXNJA010000111.1, from coordinate 1,856 downwards.
GCGCGGGGCAACAGGATGAAGTTGGGGATGTCGTCCTCGCCCGGGTGACCGCCGCACTCGAAGCCATCGACGCTGACCGCGTCGCAGCCGATGGCCTGGGCCTTGAGCGAGTGGCGCACGCTGGTGCACTTGTGGATCACCTTCACCCCGGCCTCCTGCAGCACCGGGAGCCACTGCTGCGGGTTGTTCCCAGCGGTCTCAACCACTTTGACGCCGCCGTCAAGGATTGCGTCGATATAGCCCGGGTAGTCGGGGCTGCTTACGGTGGGCAGGAAGGTGAGATTCACCCCGAACGGCTTGTCGGTCAGGTCGCGGCACTTGGCGATCTCCGCGGCCAGCAGTGCGGGCGTCGCCTGGGTGAGCCCGGTGATGATGCCCAACCCGCCGGCGTTGCTGACGGCCGCCGCGAGTTCGGCGAACCCGACGTAGTGCATGCCGCCCTGGATGATGGGGTGCTCGATGCCGAACAGTTCGGTGATGCGGGTCTTCATAGCGCGTCCCTTCCGGGGGTAGTGGGTGTGGGTGAGGGTCGGGGCCGTCAGCGTGGCGGCAGGCCGCGCACGATCGTCAGGAACTCCAGTTGGGTTCCGGCGCGGCGGTATTCGCACAGCGCCTGGTAGTCGGGGTCGGCATACCAGGCGCGGGCTTTGGCCTCAGACGGGAATGTGAAGAGGATCATTCGGCCCGTGCGCGGTGACGTGCCCTCCAGGGTGAGGGCCGCGTCGTCATAGGTGATGAACTCCCCGCCGTATTTCTTGAGCAACGGGAAGAATCCCTTCTCGTACTGACGGTAGACGGCGGCATCGGTGATGTGCAGATTGACGACCGCGTACACGGGGACATCGGACATACCTTGAGTGACGCCGGAACTCATGCGACAGCACCGCGGATCAGGCCGAACGTGGTGGTGATGGGTCGCAGGTGCTGCGCGTCGGGCAACTGGCGTCGGCTGGACACGCGGATGCCCTCGTTGACCAGCATCAGCATTGCGGCCAGTTCCTCGGCGCGGGCCGCCTCCGCACCGGCCTCCTGGAGGCATTCTTGGAAAATGCGCTGCACCAGACCGAGATGACGGCTGGCGCGCTCAGCGAGTCCGTCATCGACCCCGGCCATCTCGATCACGGTGTTGACCAACATGCAGCCCCAGTGCTTGCTTGCCGAGGCGCCGACACCGCTGCCGGGCACAACGATGAAGTTGCGCTCGAAGAAGTGTTGCAGGGCATCGACCGGCGGCATCTCGCTGCGGGCGCACTGCACCAACTCCGCGGTCCGCGCCGCGAACAGGTCGAGGCACTCCAGAAAGAGGGTGCGCTTGTCGGTGAACGCGGCGTAGAAGCTGCTGCGGCCGATGCCCATGGCCCCCAGCAGATCCGCCAACGAGCTGGCCTGGTAGCCCTTGCGCCAGAACAGCACCAGCGCCTTGTTTACCGCTCTGGATCGATCGAACTCAACGGGGCGTGCCACGGAGACTGATTCTGTACCGATTGGTACAGAACGTCAAGCTGTATCGGAAAGCGCATCTGGGGTCCAGGGGGTGCTGACGACGCCGGTCACGACGTCTTTTTACATCATGAGACGACGTGGGTACAGTGTCTCCACGGATTGCTGATCGGGAATTCATAAGACCTCACTCAGGGGCGTACATGTCACCTGCACGCGTTGATCTTTCGGCAGCGGCCAACCGCAATCAGCCGATGATCCGATTCATCGGCCTCGTCGGCGCCTGCGCCGCCCTCGTCGGCTGTTCGGCGGCCATGCCCACCGAGGAGTTCACCCTCGTGCAGGGGAAACCCCAGCTGACCGACATCAAGTTCGCCGACCGGCCCGCCGGTGCGACCGGCAAAGCCCACGGCGAC
>CAXNJA010000110.1:0-8493 GCA_964202555.1 Mycobacterium sp. | reverse complement strand
CAACATCGCATCCGCAGTGCGTTCCATGCTGCGAAATCTGCCCGCTCAGCAGCAGTGGCATACCTACAGAAAGGTTGTCTAGTGACCACACCATGGAAGGGGTCGGCCCGCACCACCGACCCTCGCATTCCGGTCCAGCGTGAGCCGTCCTCGTCGTCCTACAGCCGCGGCCAGACCGATTCCGTCTCTGGAACGTTGCGAATCTCAGACATGGTCGCACCCCGCAAGATTCCGCCCGGATCGGGCTGGCGCAAGCTTGTCTACAGCATTTCCGGCAAGACGCTCAATCCCGGCGAATCGCCGGCGGAGCGTCACTACCGCGAGCTACGCGAACGCATCCGGCGGCACATCCGCAGGCAGTACGTCATCGTCTTCGTCTCCGGCAAGGGCGGCGTGGGCAAGACAACGATGACCGCGTGTATCGGCGGTGTGTTCCGGGAGTGCCGTCCGGAGAACGTGGTCGCCATAGATGCGGCGCCGGGTTTCGGGACGCTGGCCGGCCGAATCGACGAGGCACCACCCGGCGATTACGCGGCCGTGCTCAACGACGCAGATGTCCAAGGCTATGCCGACATCCGGGAACATCTTGGGCAGAACAACATCGGCCTGGACGTGCTTGCCGGCAACCGGGCATCCGATCAACCCCGGCCGCTGCTGCCGGCGATGTTCGGTGGTGTGCTGGCGCGCCTTCGGCGAACCCATAACATCATTCTGGTTGACACCTCCGATGATCTCGAACACCCGGTGATGAGAGCCGTTTTGGACTCCTGCGACACCGTGGTCTTCGTCTCCGGTCTCACCGCTGACACCTCGCTTCCGGTGACTCGCTCGATCGACCTGCTGCGTTCGATGGGCTACCACGAACTGGTGTCGCGAAGCATGGTGATCATCAATGACAGTCGCAACGGTTACCAGAAGGACGCCTGTGACTACCTGACCGAGCGGTTCGGTCACTCCGGTGCCACCGTTGAGTTCATGCCCTATGACCCGCATCTGGCCAAGGGCGGCATTGTCGACACCGTGCACGAACTGCAGAAGAAGACCCGATTGCGCCTCTTCGAAATCACTGCAGCGCTGAATGACAAGTACATTCCGGACGCTGACAGGCCGCGCTGATGGCAACCGTATCCTTCCCCGCGCGCTGCGCCGTCGCGGTCGTCTGCGGAGAGCATCTGGTCTCGCAGGTGTACCCGGCAGCTGTACCGGTTGAGGTGTTCCTCGACGACGTCGTCGAACTCCTCAATGACGACCTGAAACGCCGAGGCGCACCGGCACTGGATGCGGGGATCTCTTACGAACTGCAGCGGTCCAACGGCACCCGCCTCGATGTGACCAAGACGCTTGATGAACTCGGTGTCGAAGACGGAGCCACGCTGGTACTGGCTCGGGCGCAGCTCGGGGAATCCTTTGAACCGCAGTATGAATCGCTGTCCTCCGGTCTGGCGCGCGCCGGCAGACAACTCTTCAGACCGGTTACCGCCCACACCGCGGTGATGACTGCGGTTGCGATCCTGGCGATGATCGTCGCCGCGATGGTCGGTTTAGCTGTGCGAGCCCGCCTGCACAACGATTCTTGGCTGAGCGCGACTGCGGTCATTACCCTCGGGGCGGTGGTCGCGATCGGCGCCATCACGGTGTCGCGGTCGTGGCCGAATCAGTGGCAACTGGCCGGTGGACTGGCCTGGCTGGCGATCCCGCCGTTGGCCATCGGACTTGCGGTGGTGGCGCCGGGCCGGGTCGGTGGTGCCCACCTGTTCATCGCAGCGCTGGCGGCCGCCGTGCTGACATGTGCACTGGTGGCGGTCTCTGGGCGCTACGTCACCGCCGCCGCTACCGCCGTAACACTCTGTGCAATAGGGGGACTGGTCGCTGCAGTCCGGATGTGGCAGCCGGTGACAGCACAGAAGTTGGGGATGTGCACGCTGATCGGGCTGCTCGTCCTGCTGAGCGCCGGGCCGACGATCGCGCTCTGGGTGGCTCGGATCCGCCCGCCGCACTTTGGGTCGATCACCGGCCGGGATCTGTTCACTCGCGGCGATGGAATGCCGGTGGATGCGGTGGCTCCGGTTGACGAGGACGGCGAGGATGAACCCAATCTCGACGTCACACCTCCCGGGGCGGTGATCGCCGAGACGGCCCGCCGGGCCAACAGCGTTCTGACCGGGATATGCGCCGCAAGTGCGATCGTCTTACCCATCGCGATGTGGGCCACGCTCATGCCCGGCGGCCCCCGCAGTACGGGGGCTGCGATCCTGGGGCTGCTTTTCGTATCCATCTTCATCAGCCGAGGCCGCGCCTTCGCCGACCGACGACAGGCGGTGGCCCTCGTATGCGGCGCCGCGGCGGCCTTCGGTAGTGGGGTGGCGCGGTACGTGCTGCACTACCCGTCTGACGCGATCGCCCCGGTTTTGTGGGGATCTCTGGTGTTGGCGTTGTTCGCCGGTGCCGGTCTCGCGGCCGCACTGCTGGTACCGGTCACCCGGTTCACACCGCTGGTCCGGATGGTCGCTGAGTGGCTGGAATTGGCAGCGATCGTCATCGCGCTCCCGTTGGCCGCCTGGGTGGGTGGTCTTTTCGCCTGGGTGCGCCTGCGATGAGAGGCGGCCGTGAGCGGGTCATCGCACTCACCATGGTGGTGGTGCTGACGGGCCTGTTGTCCAATGCGCCGGTGGCTCTGGCCATCGAGCCACCCTCGGTCGATCCGGCACTGGTGCCGCTCGACGACGCCCCGGGGCCCGAACAGCCGATGCGGCAGAGCAATGTCTGCGCCAGGGCGGTGACGGTCGCTGAGCCCAATGTCGGCCTGCCTGCGCCGGGCTTCACCATGCTGGATGTCAGCAAGGCGTGGCAGTTTTCGACCGGTAACGGCGTGCCGGTGGCGGTGATCGACACCGGTGTGAACCCGAGCCCGCGTCTTCCGGTAGTCCCGGGCGGTGACTACATCATGGGCGGTGACGGTTTGTCTGACTGCGATGCGCATGGAACCGTCGTCGCGTCGCTGATCTCCGCAGCGCCTTCGGGTGCACCGATGCCCGCCCCGCTGCCACCGACGCCGGCGTTCCCCGCTCCGGCGGGGGGCCCGCCGGTGGGAAGTCCGCCGGTTGCAGCCATCGAGGCCGCACCTCCATCCCCCGGTTTACCCCCCGGCTTACCGGAGGTGTCCTCGCCCGCAGTGCCCCCACCGGTCGATCAACCGCCGCCGCCGCCCGGGGTATCCGACGGCGTCGCCGGGGTGGCGCCGCACGCCACGGTGATCTCGATCCGGCAGTCCTCCCGGGCCTTCGAACCGGAGATCCCGGTCGGGGGTGACATCGAGGCGAGGCGCAAGGCAGGCACCGTCTCGACGTTGGCCCGGGCAATCGTGCATGCGGCGAATATGGGTGCCAAGGTCATCAATGTCAGCGTGACCGCGTGTGTTTCGGCCGCCGACCCACTCGACCAGCGGTCCATCGGGGCGGCAGTGTGGTACGCCGCGACTGTCAAAGACGCTGTCGTCGTCGCCGCCGCCGGCAATGAGGGGGAGGACGGTTGCGTGCAGAATCCGGCCTTCGATCCGCTGGACACCGATGACCCACGGGACTGGCGGCAGGTCAAGACCGTCTCGTCCCCATCCTGGTTCTCCGACTATGTGCTGTCGGTAGGCGCGGTCGACACCACCGGCGCACCGCTGGGCAAGAGCCTGGCGGGGCCGTGGGTGGATGCCGCCGCTCCGGGAGTCGCGATCATGGGATTGTCGTCGCAGACCGGCGGCCCGGTCAACGCCTATCCACCGGTGCGGCCGGGGGAGAAGGACATCCCCTTCTGGGGGACCAGTTTCTCCGCCGCCTACGTCAGTGGGGTTGCGGCGCTGGTCCGCGCCAGGTATCCGGAACTGACCGCGCACCAGGTGATCAACCGGATCCTGCAGACGGCGCATAACCCGGCCCGTGGTGTGGACAACCAGGTGGGCTACGGCGTCGTTGATCCGGTAGCCGCCTTGACATTCGACGTGCCCCCCGGCGATCGAGTGGCTGCGGAGTCCCAGACCCGGGTGCTGACTCCCCAGCCTCCGCCGCCACCGCCAGACCATCGGGCTCGCACCGTCGCGCTGGTATTCGCCGGGATGGTGGCCACCGGCGTGATCTCGGCCAGCCTCATAGCCAAGGCCAGGAGGGTCCGATGAAGGACCTGATCCGGCTGATGGTCATCGGCGGCGTCTTCGTCGTGACGGTGATCGGGTGGGCGCTGGGCGGGGCCATCGGCGCCGGCGTTGGTGTGACTCTCGGACTGGTCCTCGGCGTAGCCCCGTGGCGGCGGCAGCCGCTGTGGGCGTGGGCTGATCTGTACTTGCGCCGGAACAGGCCGTTCACACTGGTCGATCCGGTTACGGTCGCTAACGACCGCTCCGGCGGCGGTGTCCGCTACCAGGACGGCATCGCCGTTGCTGCCATTCAGATCCTCGGAAAACCCTTCCAAGCAACATGTTTCACTGGATCGGCTGCCAGCCAGACCGCCAACACCCTCGATATCGCCGAACTACTGCCCGCCATGCGACAGAGTTTGGGACTCACGCTTGAGTCAATGTCGGTGATCAGTTCAGGACAGCGGCGCCGTGCCACCGGCGACTACGCCCGTGTCTACGACACCCTAATCGGCCCTGCCCCGTATGCCGGCCAGCGCGAAACGTGGCTGATCCTCAGAATCCGGACGCTGGATAACGGTGATGCGCTGCGCTGCCGATCCACCGTCGGCAGCGCCACCCTTGCTGCCGCGCAGCGAATAGCGATGATGCTGCGGTGCCGAGGAATTCTCTCGAGAGTTGCTACCGCCACTGATATCTCCGAACTCGAACGGCGGCTGGGGCGCACCGCGTTGGAGCCGCATAACCGGAGTTGGACCAGCGTCCGAAGCGATGCCGGCTGGCAGACCACCTACGCCTACCGACCCGCCGACATCACCTGCGAGACTCTGGCGCACGCGTGGTCACTGCGCGTGGACGGTCTCGTCCAGAATGTCACGGTTTTCCACGACGGCAGGATGTCGGCGACGGTGACGGTCCGCACTGCCCAACCGCCCACCGCACCGCCCAGCGTTGCACTGCAATCCCTTCCCGGTGAGCAGGCCTCCGCCATCGCGGCCAACCTGTGCGGCCCGCGCCCGTGGCTTCGGAGGGTCGATCGGGGATCATTGCCACCGTCACTGGTCATTCCGGTGGGACCGTCCGGTGTGCTGCTCGGCAAGACCCGCGCCGGTGAAAGGTTGGCGCTCCCCTGCACGGACCCTGGCGAACAGACCCGCATCCATATCGCCGCAGAGGATGCCATTGCCAAGCGGATCATCATCCGAACGGCAGCGACCGGCGAACGAGTCACCGTGCACACCACCGATCTGTCTCGTTGGGAGACCGTCCGCATGCCGCACGTCGCGGTGATCGAACATGCTCGCCCAGCATCCGGGACCACGGTGAGCGTGATCGACGGCACCGTGCCGCCCGCGCCGCGGCCCACAACGGTGATTTCCGTTGGCGTCCCGGACGCCGCGGTCTACCCGGCGGCGGATGTGCTGCTCGCCCAGACCGGCCCGGACACTGTCGAGGTGAGCGCTGCGGGTTACACGTATGAGATTGCGGTGGAGTTCTTCCGGGCCGAAAATCTCTACGTGTCGCCGTCATTCAGGGACTTCAATACCGAATCGGCCAACCTCCAAATGGCAGACCGGCGGTGACGTCCAGGACCGGAAGCGCCTCGAATCTGTTGGCCCGCAGGCAGTTCGACCAAGCGATGTCGACCCTGGAGACCGACTCGTCTGCAGCCCGCCGGATGTTTCTGGAGGCCACCGAGACAGATCCAACGATGGCCGACGCCTGGCTAGGCCGGATCGCCGCCGGCGACGGAGAACTGACCACTCTGGAGCAGTTACACGGCTTCGGTGCCCGTCTGCACCGCGAGACCAACCGCCTCGGGGTCAGGCTATCTGCGGCAGTCAAAGCCGGTCCCTACCTGTCGATCACCGTGACGGAGGCCTCCCACGTCGGGATCGCGCTGGCGAGTGCTCTGGTGGACGACAAACAGTTCGGGAAAGCCGAGCAGGTGCTGGATGACCCCGCACTGCTGGACGGTTGGGAGAACCATCAGTGGCGGCAATACGTACGGGCCTACCTGATGTTCGTCACGCAACGGTGGCCGGACGTAATCGCCGAAGCGGCGCGGGTGTTGCCGCCACAGGCTCTGATCATGACGGCGGTGACAGCCGGGACCAACGCACTCGCCGCTCACGCCGCCGCCCATCTCGGCCAAGCCCGGGTCGCGCTGGACTGGGCCGACCGTATCGAGTTGAGGTCGGATCCGTCCGGACCATCCGCGATGCGGCGCAGTCTGCTTGAGACCGTCGTGGCAGTGGTCGATCCGGCTGAGTTTCCGCTGATCGCAGCGGATCTGGCTTATGTGCGCGGTATGGCGTACCGCCAGCTTGGCGACGAGGCGCAGTCGCAGGTGTGGTTGTCCAAGGCCGCCATCAACGGCGTCCTGATCGAGCCGGCTAAACAAGCACTGTCCGACTCCCGGGTTCAGTTTGCCGTCACCGACGAAGAGGCGATCAACAGCCGTACCAACAAGTGGGATGTCACCACCGAGCTGTCCGAGCACGCCCGGGCCGAGGATGGCAACCAAGAGCGCAGGGCTGAACTATTGGCCGAAGGCCGTGTGCTGCTCGACAACCAGGTGGGCCTTGCCGAGGTCAAGCGCGCCGTTGCCGAGATCGAAGATCAGATCGAAGTCCGCGCTCTTCGTCTGGCACACGGTCTGCCTGTCACCAACCAGACCAATCACGTGCTTCTGGTGGGGCCGCCGGGTACCGGCAAGACCACCACAGCGGAAGCGCTGGGCAAGATCTACGCCGGCTTGGGCATCGTCCGCAACCCGGAGATCATCGAAGTGCGGCGCTCTGACTTCTGCGGCGAATACATCGGCTCGTCAGGCCCGAAAACCAATGAGCTGATTGACCGTTCGCTCGGTCGCATCTTGTTCCTTGACGAAATGTACTCCTTGGTGGAGCGTCACCACGACGGTCGCCCCGACATGATCGGAATGGAGGCGACAAACCAACTCCTCGTCGCACTCGAGGTCCATCGTTTCGATTTCTGCTTCATCGGTGCCGGCTATGAACGCGAGGTCGACGATTTTCTGGCGGTAAACCCCGGTCTGGCAGGACGTTTCAATCGGAAGCTACGCTTCACGTCCTACGGCCCCGAGGATCTCGTCGAGATCGCTGTCCGCTACGGGGGCCCGCGCGCCACTGTTCTCGACGCCCAAGCCCGCGACGCCCTCAACGCCGCGTGCCAGAAGTTGCGGGGCTACCTCGCGCCGGACGGCACGCACGGCATCGATCTCATGCACAACGGCCGCTTCGCCCGCAATGTGGTGGAACGAGCTGAGCGGCTGCGTGATTCGCGGGTCGCTGCGCAGAACCGCACCGACCGGGGATCGGTCACCGTCGCTGATCTGGAAACGCTGCGCACCCAGGACATCCTGGCCGCTGTAGCTGACGCCTGCTCGGAGAAGCACGTTCCGATTGCACTGTGACACAACGTCGAGCGTGGGCGTTGTGGTCATATCAGGGCCGAATTTCGACCAAAGGGCCCACGCTCGGCGCCATGGGCGTCGGTGCCAGGTTAGGACCCGCCGGTCTGCACCCGGCTGAACCGCTCCAACTGAGTGGGCGGTCCGTCCACTGGCGGCGGCGGCAGCACCAGCGACACCCCGTCGATGACGCGGACCACATTGCGGGTTGCCCGGTCGAAGTTGAGGGTTCCGTGCTGGAAATTCTGCACGATCCACTCCGGTTCGGCGATCTCACCGCTGGTCGGCAGGCCCAGCGCGCCACGCTCGTAGCCCAGCGAGGCCCATGCGTTGTAGATGGCCCCGGTCAGCGGTTGAGCACCGGTAGTCGGCGACCAGTACATGGCGCCGCGCGCGAACGTCGCATACCGGGCCGAGGCGTCGGCAGCGGCCTCCGGGGAAGTCGGCTTGCCCAGCGGGTTCTTCTCGCCGCCGTCGGCTTCCCAGCGGGCCAGGATCGCCCCGCCGTACAACGACTCGGTGACATCTGGTGGCCCGTTGAAAGCCTTAGCCAGCTTGCGGATTTCATCGAGCATGGCGTACCCGGCAGTGCCGGGGCACTGGGTGTTGCCCACATCGCGGTGGGCGAAGATCTCCGGCAGTGTGACGACCTGTCCGCCGGGCACCACGGTGTGCGCCCCACCTGCGGACATCAGTTTGACGCTGCCCTGCGGATCGACCTTGTCCAGACTCAATCGCCAGCCGATCAGCCGGCCGGCCGTCTTGACCATGATGTCCGGCGGGGCATCTTCTTCGAAGTCGCCGATCAGCGACACCCCCCACACGTCCTGGTTGAACCCACCGGTGTGAGAACCCATGACGTCCTTGGTGATTCCGCCCGCGCGGCCTTCAAAGACCTGCCCGTACTTGTCCACCAGGGCGTTGTAGGCGATGTCGC
>CAXNJA010000109.1:0-8526 GCA_964202555.1 Mycobacterium sp. | reverse complement strand
CCGCGCAGACCGATGACGTGATCTTCGACCGGGCGCCGGTGGATTACCTGGCCTATTCGCAGTACACCGCCGACGCGGGGAGCACCGACATCGATGATGCGTTCGTGATGTCGATGGTTCAGCCCGTGATCGAGTCGCTGGACCGCCTCGACATCATCGCTTTCGTGCCGAAATCCGATGAATGGCCGGTGGAGATGGAGGCGGACGGAATTCGCCCCACTGACTACGCCTACCGCGACGCGGTCGATGCGGTCTTCACACAGATCTACCGCGAGGGACGTTACGGGGTGTTCTCTGGGGAGCGACACCCTCTGGTGGTCGAGTTGGTGGGCAGCCGGCAGGACCGGCTGGATCAGTTGGCACAGGCCGCCGCTGAGGTCAGCGACCGAGATCGGCGAGGCCGGGGCTGCTGAAAAACACCGCCGCAGCCGGTGAGCGGACACGGGTCAGCGACGTGATCCAAGCACCCGAAACGGGGTGTCTCAGATCACGCTGGCAAGTCACAGGAAGCGGCGTCGCCGACGGCGTAAACCATCAGTCCCACCAGTCACTTGAGCACCGTAAGACTTCGTTAACTTAATTTTACCTGAGTAAAACTAGACATTTTGCTGAGGGATAAGCTAGCTTTGTGCTGAGAATAACCTGAGATATCCGTTGGGCAAAACGCACGAAAGTGCGCAAATCACGCACTTCGCGGGTAGCGCGCACAACCGCGACAGGCGCGATGGCAATCCCTAGATTCATTCGCATCAGCAATATTTCGACTGGCTAAGTTCAACAGCTAAGGAGTTGGGACATGGTCGCCATCGGTGCTATCAAGACGTGGCAGCCCGGGCATGGACCGGTCATCACGTGGACGGCCTCGCCGGCCAGCCGCGAGGCAATGTCGCGCGCCGCGCATGATCCGCTGCCGCCGACCTTCCAGCAGGCTCAGCATCTGCTGACCGCGGACCGCGCCCGCAAAAACGGGCGTTCAGCGCCGCGGCTGATCATGGCCGCCTGGGACGTCGACGGGTGGTGCGACATCGCCGCGATGACCGACGCGATCAACACCCACCTTCGTCGCCACGACACCTACCACAGCGCGTTTGATGTCGACGCCGACATGATTACCCGGCGGACCATCGATCCAAACCACATCGAGTTCGTCCCGACCGCCCTGGGTTACATGGACCAAGAGCAGATCCGCGAGCACGCGTCGAGCGCCACACCGGGCACCCTGGAGTGGGATTGCTTCACCTTCGGTGTGGTCCAGAAGGCCGAGCACTTCACCGTGTTCGCCAACATCGACCACCTGCACACCGACGGGTCCTCGGCGGTCCTGGTTTACCGCGACATCCACCAGCAATATCAGGCGCTGACCGGAGCCACCTCGGATCCGCTGCCGCAGACCGCGGCCTACCGGGACTTCACCACGCGCCAGCACGTCAAGGTCGACACCATGACGCTGGACTCCCGGCCGATCAAGGACTGGGTGGATTTCGCCCGCGACACCGACGGCGACTGGCCGAGCTTCCCGCTGACACTGGGTGAACCCCCGGCCAGCGGCGCCGGCGCGGCCATCACCGTCGAGTTGCTCGACGCTGCGGAGACCGAGGCTTTCGACGACGCCTGCCGTGCCGCCGGAGCGCGGTTCAGCGGTGGGGTGATGGCCTGCGCGGCGCTGGCCGACCACGAGTTCACCGGCGCCGAGATCTTCCACACCTTCACCCCGTCGGACACCCGTAGCGGTCCAGAGCAGGCCCAGTGCGCCGGCTGGTACGCCAGCGTCTTCCCGGTCTCGATGTCCATCGAGGACGGCGACTTCGCCCAGATCGCCCGCGCGGCGCAGAAGTCCTTCGATGCCAATCGGCACCTGTCGGCCGTTCCGTTCCGGCGGGTGCTGGAACTCGCACCGGCGGAGGCGCTCGGCGTGACCATGGCCAGCCGGCCGTCGATGATGGTGTCTCTGTTCGACTTCCGGCGACTGGCCGAGGCCAACGCCAACCGTCTGGGCCTCTACATCGACGATCTCAACCACGGCGACCTGAACATGTGGGTGACCCGCAACGCTAATGAGACCATCGCCATGGTGTCCTACCCCGACACCGCGGAGGCGCGCCACTCGGTGCATCTGTACCTGCAGGTGCTGCGGAGCATCTTCCTTGATGTCACAAATAACACCGCGGCTTTTGCTCGTTCTGCTTAACCGAGCGCTAGGCTTCGCGGGTGACGGACACGCGCCGCATCGACCTGCGGCTGGCAACGCAGATTCTGCTGTTGCAGCTGGCCGTGGTGGCGTTGACCCTGGCGGTGGCGTTCGCCCTGCTCGGCGTGATTTACCACGGCCGGCTGGTCAACGAGTACGGCGCCCGGTGCCTCGACATCGCCCGGGTGCTGGCGACTGCGCCGGCGGTGCGCGCCGACGTCACGCGCTACCGGACCGAGGTGCCGCCCGCTGACGAGCTGGCCCAGGGTCCGCTGCAGCGGGTCGCCACCCAGGTCCGGCAGGGCACCGGCGTTCTGTTCGTGGTCATCACCAATGAACGCGGCATCCGGCTGTCCCACCCCGACCCCCTCGAGTTGGGCAAACTGGTCAGCACCGAACCGTCCGCGGCGCTGACCGGTCACGAAGAGGTGGTCCAGCAGATCGGCACCCTGGGGCCGTCGGTGCGGGCGAAAGTGCCGGTCTTCGAGCCCGATTCGACTCGAGTGGTCGGGCAGGTCAGCGTCGGGATGTCCACCTCCACGGTCTACGGCCTCTTGCGTCACGAACAACGCCTCGCGTTGCTCACCGGAGGTCCAGCCCTACTGATGGGGGTGCTGCTCTCGGTTCTGCTGGCCCGGCGCTGGCGACGTCAAACGTTGAATCTTCAGCCCACCGAGATGACCGAAATGGTGCGCAACCAGGAGGCGGTGCTGCACGGCATCGGCGAGGGGGTGCTGGCCGCCGACACCCAGGGAAACACCACCTTCGTCAATGACGAGGCCCGCCGACTGCTTGAAATCGGCCCGTCCGCCGGGCTACCGGTGGACAAGATCGGCCTTACCCCCCGGGTGCTGGAGGTGCTGCGATCCTCCGATCCGACACCGACGCTGGCGGCTGTCGGCGAGCGCGTCCTGGTGGTGTCGGCTCGGCCGGTGTCGCGAGAAGGCCGCGAACTGGGCAGCGTGCTGGTGGTGCGGGACCGCACCGACGTGGAGTCGCTGACCCGGCAGTTGGATGCGGTGCGACTGATGAGCACCGTGCTGCGGGCTCAACGCCACGAGTACGCCAACCGGCTGCACCTGCTCAATGGGCTGCTGCATGCCGGGCATACCCAGCAAGCGGGCAAGTACCTTGAAGAACTGCTCGGCTCCGGGCCACTGGGCTCGGCGCTGCCCGGAATCGACGCCATCCGGGACAACTACCTGCAGGCGTTCCTGGCGGCCAAGGCCGCGGGGGTCCGGGAGTCCGGGGTGACGCTGCGCATCGGGGAAAACACCGCGGTGCCCGGCCAACTCGGGTTGCCGGTCGACGTCACCACCGTGCTGGGCAATCTGCTCGACAACGGGATCGACGCCGCCCGCACCGGAGCCAGCGCGGTCAAAACAGTGGAGGTGGAACTGGTGCAGGACAACTCGACGCTGCACATCACAGTCGCCGACAGCGGCGACGGAGTGGAGCCCGAACTCGCCGATCGGATCTTCGAGGAAGGCACCTCCACCAAGCCGCAGTCCGACCTTCCCGGCGGACGCGGCATCGGCCTGACAGTGTCCCGCCAGATCGCCCGAGGCCTCGGCGGCGACATCCGACTGGCCCGGTCGGGCAGAACGGGTGAGGATTTGTCCGGCGCGGAATTCATCGCCGTGCTGCCGGGAGTGATGGCCGAACAGTGACTGGCAACGATCTGACCGTGCTCATCGTCGACGACGACTTCCGGGTGGCTGACATGCACGCCGGGATCGTCGAGGCGCTACCCGGGTTCGTCGTGGCCGGCACCGCCAACACTCTGGAGGCAGCCCGCGCGGCCGCCCCGGTCGATTTGGCGCTGGTCGACGTCTACCTTCCGGACGGATCCGGAATCGACCTCATCCGCGAATTGCGTTGCGACAGCATCGTGTTGAGCGCCGACACCGAAGCGGCCACCATTCGCGCCGCCATCGCCGCCGGTGCATTGAACTATCTGATCAAACCGTTCGCACCCACCGATCTGGCCGCCCGACTGGCCGGCTACGCCCGATACCGCCAGATCCTGTCTTCCGGCAGCCTCGGACCGGCCGAAGTCGACGCGGCGCTGGATTCACTGCGCCCGCGCCTGAGTACCCCCCGGGCGCCGGCGGTGGCATCCTCACCCACCAAACAGCTTGTGCTGCAGGCACTGCAGGACGCCAACGCGCCGATGTCAGCCTCCGAGGTGGCCGCCGCGATCGGGGTGTCGCGGGCCACCGCCCAGCGCTACCTGGCCGGCCTGGCGGCCGGCAACGAGGTCACGGTGAGCCTGCGCTACGGCACCACCGGGCGCCCCGAACAGGAGTTCGCCGCCACCGGGCTCCCATCGCCGGACCGCTGAGTGGCATCCTGTAAGACGACGCGTCAGTTGATTCAGGGGAGAATCGGTATGGGTAGGACCCGAAAGGTTTGGACTTTCGTCGCGGCGGGTGCTGTCGCGGGCGGGGTGTCGACAGGCATCGCCTGGGCGGGAGGCCCGGCAGGAACCGTCGAGGCAGACACATCAGTCGCCGTCGGTACCGGCCTCTTCAGTAACTCGATCGTCGGCTTCACGGCCACCGGCGCCACCAATGACGAGGCCGAGGCCAAGGTGATCGCGGCTTGCCAGGCGGCCGGCGGCGTCGAGTGCACGGCGGACGAGGTCACTAACGACAACCTGTGTATCGCTTCTGTGGCATCGGATCTCGCCGATATCGTGGCCGGCGGTGCAGGTCCCACTGTTGAGGCGGCCCGTCAGGATGCGCTCAACAAGGCGATCGCACAAGGAACGCCGGAGGGCCCGGATGCGGTGGTGGTCGTGTCGGCGTGCCCGTGATTGCGACCGCGTGAAAGAGCTTGCAGCAGAATGGCAACGGGAAGGGACACCATGGCTGGTCGAAGAGCGGCAGTACTGATGGCGGCTTTGGCCGTTGCAGCGGGGTTGTCGGCACCCATCGCCGGCGCCCGGCAGACCTGCCGGGAACCCAGCTTCAAGGGGGGCTGCGCGACCGAGGGCACCGTCTCATTCAAGGCGGGGCAGTCAACCACGCCCCCGCCGCGCGGACAGTCGGGACAGTCGATATTTCCGTGGATGATGGCGACGGGCGGTCTCTGACCAACTAGTCGCCAGCATCCGGCGACGGGGCCGTCGATACACTCTGGCGTGAGTTTTGATGGGCAGCCCGCGACCTCAGGCGGCATCGATCCCGAACGATTGCAGGTGACATTGGCCGTTCTGGCCGAGTTGCACCTTCTCGACGAGAGCCATCCCGATTACATCGCCGTCCGGCATGCGACCGCCCACATGTTCAAGTCGGTGAAGAAGTCCCGCCGGCTGGAGCGGCGGACGGCGATCGCCGACGCCGACCGCGCGGTTGTCGCCGCGACCGCGACCGGTGCTCCCGACCGCATCGATGACGAAACCCGCGGAATCCCGCTGTCCGCCGCGGCGACGGCCCCGAGCGCGGGCACCCTGCTGCGATCTCGTGCCTGCTACATCTGCAAACAGCACTACACCCACGTCGATGCGTTCTATCACCAGCTGTGTCCGGACTGCGCGCTGTTCAGTCGTGCCAAACGGGAGGCCCGCACCGATCTGACCGGCAAGCGTGCTCTGCTCACCGGCGGCCGGGCCAAGATCGGGATGTACATCGCCCTGCGCCTGCTTCGCGACGGCGCCCACACGACGATCACCACGAGGTTTCCCCGCGATGCCGTGCGGCGGTTCTCCGGCCTGCCCGATTCCGGCGACTGGTTGCACCGGCTGCGGGTGGTCGGCATCGACCTGCGCGACCCGGCCCAGGTGGTCGGCCTGGCCGACGCCGTCGCTGACGCCGGGCCGCTGGACATCCTGATCAACAATGCCGCCCAGACTGTGCGCCGCTCCCCCGGCGCCTACGCGCCGCTGGCCGAGGCCGAGTTGGCGCCACTGCCGGACGGTCCCACGCCCGAGCTGCTCACGTTCGGACACACCAATGACCCACACCCGCAGGCCCTGGCCGCCTCTGTGGCGAGCCATCCGATTCTGGCGGCGGCGCAGGCCCATGGCCTGACCGAAGCCGCGCTGACGGCCGGATCGACCTCACTGCAGCGGCTGGCGGCGGGAACCGCGATCGATGCCGGCGGTCTGGTCCCCGACGAGCATCACGTCAACAGCTGGACACAGCACGTGCAGCAGGTCGAGCCGCTGGAGATGCTGGAGGTGCAACTGGCCAACACGACCGCGCCGTTCCTGCTCATCAGTCGGCTGCGCGCGTCGATGGCCGCATCCGCGGCCCGGCGAAAATACGTCGTCAACGTCTCTGCGATGGAGGGTGTGTTCTCCCGGCGCTACAAAGGGCCGGGGCATCCGCACACCAACATGGCCAAGGCGGCCCTCAACATGCTCACCCGCACGAGCGCCGGCGAGATGCTCGAGACCGACGCAATCCTGATGACCAGTGTCGACACCGGGTGGATCACCGACGAACGTCCGCACCCGACGAAGATCCGCCTGGCCGAGGAAGGCTTCCATGCGCCGCTCGATCTCATCGACGGCGCGGCTCGCGTCTATGACCCCATCGTGCAAGGCGAGTCCGGGGTCGACCTCTACGGGGTGTTCCTCAAGGATTACCGCCGCGCGGAGTGGTGAGGCGACCACCGCCGCTCACGGGACCTGGGTTGCCTCGGCGATGTCACCCACCCGGCCGCCATCTTGGTGGCAGGATGCCCTGACAGGCCCAACGGCGGGCGCGTGGGAAGTGCAGCAGGAGGAGACAGGTGGCGGACAGCCCGCAGAACAAGCCCGCGGCGGCCAGGAAAGCCCCGGCCAAGAAGGCGGCGGCGAGGAAGGCCGCGAAGAAGGCCCCGGCCAAGGCTCTCGCCTCCGCTCCCGCCGCAAAGACCCCGGCCAAGAAGTCCGCCCCCAAGAAGGTCACCGCCAAACCGCAGGCCAAGAAACTCCGGGGCGACGACACCGTCACCGGTGCCCGGCGTCTCGGCGGCTGGGACTTCGCCACCTGGCGGATGGCTACCGACGACCCGGTAATGCGCTCGACCATCCTGGGTGTGCTGGTGCTCGACAGCAGTCCGGACTGGGACAAGCTCACCGACCGCTACGAGCGCGCCAGTCGGCTGGCACCGGTGCTGCGGTCCAAGGTGGTGGAGGGCCCGACCGGATTCGAAAGCCCGCGGGTGGTCGTCGACCCCAACTTCGACCTGTCCTTCCATATTCGCCGCTTCCGGATGCCGGAGGGCTCGGTGTGGCGCGACGTGCTGGATGAAGCCCGCCGGCAGAGCATGGCCGACTTCGACAAGGACCGGCCGCTGTGGCGGGCGACCCTGCTGGAAGGGCTGCCCGACGGGAAGTCGGTGCTGGTGCAGAAGTTGCACCACGCGATCGCCGACGGCCAGGGCGCGGTTCAGCTGGGCCTGGCGCTGCTGGACTTCACCCCCGAGGGCACCGATCTCGGGCCGATGCCGGAGGCGCCCGACCCGGTGCTCCTGGACACCAGGGGCTTCATGCAGGCGGTGATCCGCAACAACGTCGGCTGGGTGGCCCGCACCGTCGAGGACGCCATCAAGGGGTTCGGGCCGCTGGCCGCCACCGCATTGCGACACCCGCGGACACTGTTCGGAAAGGTCCGCGACACCGCCGGATCGCTGGCCCGGTTCGCCAAGGTTTCCACCGAGCCGCTGTCGCCCATCCTCACGGGCCGCAGTATCAACTACCACTTCGACACCATCGACATGGACTTCGAGAAGTTCAAGGCCGCCGCCAAGAAGCGCGGCCGTACCGTCAACGACCTGTTTTTGGCCGCCATCAGCGTCGGCATGCACGACTATCACGTCAAGCTGGGCCATCCGGTCGACGAGTTGCGGATGAACATGCCGATCTCGCTGCGGACCTCCGCCGATGAGAGCAACGCGGTGACCATCGCCCGCTTCGAGATCATGGTCTCCAATCGCATCGACGACGTCCTGGAGACGGCGGCCGCAACCGTGCGCAGCTGGCGGGCCGAGCCGGCGCTGAAGCTGGCCGACTACCTTGCCGAGCTCAGCCGCTTCCTGCCCCCGGAGCTGGTGTCGGCCGCCGCGCAAACCTCGGACCTGACCGCCTCCAACGTGCCTGGCATTCCGGTGCCGGTGTGGCTGTCGGGAGCCAAGGTTGAGCGGATGTACCCGCTGGTGGGCACCATCGGGGCGGCGATCAACGTCACCATGCTGACCTACACCACGACCGCCAGCGTCGGGGTGAGCTCCGACGACGCCGCGGTCACCGACCGGGAGGCTCTGCTGGAAAGCCTGCGGCACGGCTTCCGCGAGGTGGTCGGGGACGCGATCATCGGGGACCCACTGTCCGGGACATGAACGAAACC
>CAXNJA010000108.1:0-8607 GCA_964202555.1 Mycobacterium sp. | reverse complement strand
CAGGTGGCCGCCACCCCGATCGGGTCCTCGCCGGCCAGTTCACCGGCGTCGCGGCCGTCCTTGTCGGCGCTGTGCACCCAGCACCCCACCAATTCGAGTTCGGGGTGGTGCAGGACGGCTTGGATGGCGGCCCGGCCGACGCCGCCGGTGGCCCATTGAATGACGCGGTACATAGATCGCACCGTATGCCTTTCGGGCCCTTCGAGAGTGCGCCTCAGATCGATGAAATCGCGAAAATCTGGGCGCGGAAGGGTCTAGGCGGTGAGGCGGACCAAGGTGCAGTCGTCCTCGAAGTCGCCGGTTTCGGAGCGTTTCCTGAGCTGGTCGACGAGGTCGTCGAGACTCCAGTCCGGTGACCGTGCGGTGCGGGTGCACAGATCGATGAATTCCTCGAGCCTGCCGTGCCCACCGCCGGGCAGGACCATTTCGTACGCGCCATCGCTGAAGATCAGGACGGTGGCGTGCGGGTCCAGTGCGTAGTCGTAGGCGTCGTAGATGGTGTCGGCAATGACTCCGATCGGGACTGATCCCGACTCGAGTAGCACGGGTTCGGAGTGGTCTGCGGCCATGACGATGGCCGGTGGGTGTCCGGCGCGGGCGTATCGAAGGGTTCCGGTGGAGGGCTGATAGACGCCGTACCAGATGGTGAAGTAGTTACCGGCCTGCCGGTCCATCTGGAAGAGCCGGTTGAGTTCGGTGAGGACCCGGCCGGGATCTTGAAGGGTGTCGTCGTCGATGGTTCCCGAGCGCAGCAGGTTGTGCACAGACACCGAGAACGCTGCTGGGCCGATGCCGTGGCCGGACACGTCGACCACGTAGGCGATGAGGTGGTCGTCGTCGATCCAGCGGTAATCGAAGCTGTCGCCGCCGAGTTCCTCCGACGGTATGTAGCGGGAGGTGACGGGCACCGGTCCGTCAAGGTCAGTGGGAAGGATCGAGCTGACGTAGCGGGCGGCGCCGCTGAGTTCGGACATCAGCCGGCGAGCCAACGCCTCCATCCCGGAGAGGACGAGCAGGAACGCCTGCAGCAGGAAAGTCACCGCCAGCGCGGCCAGCAGCAAGATCGCCATGACGCCGCTGCGACTGTCGATCAAAGCCGCGTTCGTGGGACGCACCGTGAGTTCCCAGGTGCGCCCGTAGACATTGAGCGGCGATGTGGTGGCCATCGGCGCGGCGCTGACGTGATCAGGCGCGGCGGCGTTTCGCGCGGGAAGGTCGGCGATGACGACTGGATCCGCGCCGTCGCTGACGTCAACGAGGGTCACCTCGACGCTGTCCCAGTTCGCGCCGCGGAACGTCTCGGCGAGCATGTCGCCGAGGCGGTAGACGCCGACGGCGAAGCCGAGCAGCGCGGTGCGCCGGGCCGACTCGCTTCCCGGGTCGGCACCGCCCTCATAGATCGGCAGCAGGGCGAGCATGCCTTTCTGCGTGCCGGATTCCTGGACAAGATCGATAGGGGCGGTCGCAGTGGGCCGGCCGGTGGCGCGGGCCATCTCGATGGCGGTGGCGCGTGCCGGGTTGGAGTAGATGTCGAAGCCCAGCGCGTTGCGGTTGCTCGCGATCGGCTCGATGTAGGCGACAACGACGTACTCGGGGCGGGGGGAAACGGGCCGCAGGTTGCCGTTGGCATCGCGCTCGGTGACGGTGAAGTTCTCGAGGCCCGGCTGAGCGCGCTGTCGTGCTTGGAAAGCGGCGAGATCCGCCTCGGTGACCAACGGGTTCCACGACAGGGCCTGCAAGTGGGGGAAGCGGGCAAGCAGGTCGTCGGTGTAGACGCCGAACTCCTTGGCGGTGACGTTGTCGGACGCGTCGACGAGGCCGCGCAGACCTTCCAGCACCTCCTGGTGAAGAGCGATGTTGCCGGCCAGATCCGCGGCGGCCCTATCACCCAACTGCTCTACGGCCGTGTCGATCCGGGTTCGCTCCTGTTCGATGTTCTGGATGATGCCGGCCATCAGGATGCCGAAGATCAGCAGTGACGGGACGGCGACCGTCCAGCGACGCCCCGACCAGTTCATGGCCTGTGAGGGCATCAGCATGAGCACCAGGGGCGCGACGATGATGACACCGATGGCGTCGCCGACCCACCAGGTCAGCCAGCCGAACGGCGCCTCGCTGGTGCTGAGCAATCCGGTTGTGATCTGGGCCGCGACGCCGATGCTGGGGGCGAGCGTGGTTGCCAGGAGGCCGCCGAGAGCGAGTGTGAGCACCACCGCCCGCGGCGTATCGAGTCGCCGAACGGGGCCGGCGAAGCGACGAACCAGGGTTGCGCCCACCCCGGCCCCGAGAGCTGCGCCGATGCCGATCGCTGTGGCGGCGAACCAGGTTTGCGGCGCAGGTTCGTCCAGTCGCGTCAACCACACGGCGTTGACGGCGACGGACCCGAGAAAGACGCCCGGCAGAGCGCGCCATCGCCACCGCAACGCGGCGGCGAAGGCGACGCCGGCGGCGGGCCAGACCGGCGAGGCAAGGCCGGTCATCTGACCAACGCCGAGTATGCCGAGGCCGAGGACGGCGTAGACGGCGGCAACGGCCGGCGTGATGATGAAGGCCGAGGGCGAGTTTCGCGCGGGCCTCAGGTCAGCGCCCGGTTCAGCCCACTTCCCCGGGGTCAAGCCCGCGGGTTCGCGGCTGGAGGCGAGTCCACAGACGCGGTGCTGGAGAAGTGACTGGCCACGAAGTCGGGCCCCCCCTCAAGGACAATCGCGGCGGCGGCGGAATTTGCAGTTAAGGCAACTGCCACGTTTTGCACTGACGCAAGCGTTCGTTCTGAAGCACTCAGGCTAGCTGACGTCTTCGTCTGCCAGCCGACGCCCTGTGGGGCGGCGCGCGGTCTTTCGGGGGAGCCGGCCGGTGCTCACGGTTGGATTTGGAGTCCGCCCCGGTCGTCAGGCATACTGCTCGGGTTGTCTTGAGCCGGATTCGCCTCCTCGAGAAGCGTGCAGCGCAAGACATCCGACCAGCGCCATAACCGGCGCATCACGGTCCCACCTCGCAAGCGGGTTGTGAAGTTCGCGGGGTTGTGTGCGGGTGACACACCCGGACGCGGGATCGGTGGACCAGGACAGGTAAACAGCGGCGGCGACAGCGAGCGCCCAGGGGAGACCCTGGGGCGTTGCCATCAGGAGTGAGGTAGGAGAAGCGTGGCGGGACAGAAGATCCGCATCAGGCTCAAGGCCTACGACCACGAGGCCATTGACGCCTCGGCGCGCAAGATCGTGGAGACGGTTACCCGTACCGGCGCGAGCGTGGTCGGACCTGTGCCGCTGCCGACAGAGAAGAACGTGTACTGCGTCATCCGGTCCCCGCACAAGTACAAGGACTCGCGGGAGCACTTCGAGATGCGCACCCACAAGCGGCTCATCGACATCCTCGACCCGACGCCGAAGACGGTCGACGCGCTGATGCGCATCGACCTGCCGGCCAGTGTCGACGTGAACATCCAGTAGGGGAGGCAGAGCAATGGCATCCTCAAAGAAATCACGGCGCGGAATTCTGGGCACGAAGCTGGGCATGACCCAGGTCTTCGACGAGAACAATCGCGTCGTTCCGGTCACGGTCGTCAAGGCCGGCCCGAATGTGGTCACCCGTATTCGCACCCCGGAGCGGGACGGCTACAGCGCGGTGCAACTCGCCTATGGCGAGATAAGCCCGCGCAAGGTCAACAAGCCGGTCACCGGTCAGTTCGCCGCCGCCGGGGTGAACCCGCGCCGGCACCTCGCCGAGTTGCGCCTCGATGATGAGGCTGCCGCGGCCGAGTACGAAGTCGGCCAAGAACTCGGTGCCGACATCTTCGTCGAGGGCAGCTACGTCGACGTCACCGGCACCTCCAAGGGCAAGGGCTTCGCCGGCACCATGAAGCGGCACGGATTCAAGGGCCAGGGCGCCGCCCACGGCGCCCAGGCAGTGCACCGGCGGCCCGGTTCGATCGGTGGCTGCTCCACCCCCGGCCGGGTGTTCAAGGGCACCCGGATGTCGGGCCGGATGGGCAGTGACAAAGTCACCACCCAGAACCTGGTGGTGCACAAGGTCGACGCCGATAACGGCGTGTTGTTGATCAAGGGTGCGGTCCCGGGTCGCAACGGCGGCCTGGTGATGGTTCGCACCGCGGTCAAACGTGGTGAAGCCAATCGAGGTGAGAAGTAATGGCGTCCAAGACTATTAGCGTCCGCACTCCCGGCGGCGCGACCAGCGGCAGCGTCGAACTGCCCGCCGAACTGTTCGACGTGGAGCCCAACATCGCGCTGATGCACCAGGTCGTGACGGCGCAGCTTGCGGCCAAGCGTCAGGGCACCCACGCGACCAAGACCCGCGCCATGGTTTCCGGCGGTGGCAAGAAGCCGTACCGGCAGAAGGGCACCGGCCGGGCCCGCCAGGGCTCGACCCGCGCGCCGCAGTTCAAGGGCGGCGGCGTCGTGCACGGCCCGCAGCCGCGCGACTACAGCCAGCGGACCCCGAAGAAGATGATCGCCGCCGCACTGCGCGGGGCGCTGTCGGATCGGGCCCGCAACGAGCGGATCCACGCGGTCACCGAATTCGTGGGCGGTCAGACTCCGTCGACCAAGAGTGCCAAGGCATTCCTGGGTGCTGTGGTTCCGGAGCGCACGCCCGGAAAAACGACAAAGGTTCTGGTCGTCATCGGCCGGGCCGACGAGGCCGGCGCGAAGAGCGTGCGCAACCTGCCCGGCGTGCACATCCTGGCGCCGGATCAGCTGAACACCTATGACGTGCTCAACGCCGACGACGTGGTGTTCAGCGTTGAGGCGCTCACCGCCTGGATCGAGAGCAACACGAAGACGGAGGTGTCCGCCTGATGGCGACCGTGACTGACCCGCGCGACATCATCGTCGCACCGGTGATCTCGGAAAAGTCCTACGGTCTGATCGAGGACAACGTCTATACGTTCTTCGTCCACCCGGACTCCAACAAGACGCAGATCAAGATCGCCATCGAGAAGATCTTCTCGGTCAAGGTGGCCTCGGTGAATACCGCTAACCGGCAGGGCAAGCGCAAGCGCACCCGCTACGGCTACGGCAAGCGCAAGGACACCAAGCGCGCGATCGTCACTCTGGCCCCCGGCAGCAAGCCGATCGACATCTTTGGAGCACCGGCCTAGCCGGTGAGAAAGCACCTCAGGACACATCATGGGAATTCGCAAGTACAAGCCGACGACCCCCGGTCGCCGCGGTGCCAGCGTCTCCGACTTCGCTGAGATCACCCGCTCGACACCGGAGAAGTCACTGCTGCGCCCGCTGCACAACACCGGTGGGCGCAACGCGCACGGCCGGATCACCACCCGACACAAGGGCGGCGGCCACAAGCGGGCCTACCGGGTGATCGACTTCCGTCGCAACGACAAGGACGGCGTCAACGCCAAGGTCGCGCACATCGAGTACGACCCGAACCGCACGGCGAATATCGCGCTGCTCCATTTTCTTGACGGCGAGAAGCGGTACATCATCGCCCCGCAAGGCCTCAAGCAGGGCCATGTCGTCGAGACCGGGCCGAACGCAGACATCAAGCCCGGCAACAACCTGCCGATGCGCAACATCCCGGCCGGCACGTTGATCCACGCCGTCGAGTTGCGGCCCGGTGGCGGGGCGAAACTGGCCCGCTCGGCCGGCGCCAGCATCCAGTTGCTGGGTAAGGAGGGCGCGTATGCGTCCCTTCGCATGCCGTCGGGTGAAATCCGCCGGGTCGACGTGCGCTGCCGCGCCACCGTCGGCGAGGTCGGCAATGCCGAGCAAGCCAACATCAACTGGGGCAAGGCCGGCCGCATGCGCTGGAAGGGCAAGCGCCCGACCGTGCGTGGCGTGGTGATGAACCCGGTCGACCACCCGCACGGTGGTGGTGAGGGCAAGACCTCCGGCGGCCGTCACCCGGTCAGCCCGTGGGGTAAGCCCGAGGGCCGCACCCGCAAGCCCAACAAGCCGAGCGACAAGCTCATCGTCCGACGCCGGCGCACCGGCAAGAACAAGCGCTAGGCGGGAGTAGAGATGCCACGCAGCCTGAAGAAGGGTCCGTTCGTCGACGACCATCTACTCAAGAAGGTCGACGTCGCCAACGAGAAGAACAGCAAGCAGGTCATCAAGACCTGGTCGCGTCGTTCGACCATCATCCCGGACTTCATCGGTCACACCTTCGCCGTGCACGACGGTCGCAAGCATGTGCCGGTGTTCGTCACTGAGGCGATGGTCGGTCACAAGTTGGGCGAGTTCGCCCCGACGCGGACGTTCAAGGGTCACATCAAGGACGACCGGAAGAGCAAGCGCCGATGAACACCGCGAACGAACGAAGTGAGTGCGGTATGTGCGCAGTGAATGTCGCAGAAGGGCTGAGCCGATGAACACGACGACGACTGAATATCCGTCCGCCTCGGCGGTGGCCAAGTACGTGGGGATCTCGGCGAGCAAGGCCCGCCGGGTGATCAACCTGGTGCGCGGCAAGTCCGTCGAGGAAGCCCTCGACATCCTGCGCTGGGCCCCCCAGTCCGCCAGCGAACCGGTCGCCAAGGTGATCGCCAGTGCTGCGGCAAACGCGCAGAACAACAACGGCCTGGACCCGCGCACTCTCGTGGTCGCCACCGTCCACGCCGACGAGGGCCCCACGGCCAAACGCATCCGGCCGCGCGCCCAGGGGCGCGCCTACCGAATTCGCAAGCGCACCAGCCACATCACCGTGATCGTGGAAAGCCGCCCCCCGCGCGACCAGCGCGCTGGCACTGGACAGTCGACGCGGTCGCGTCGCGCTGAGGGCAGCAAGGCAAGTGCCAAGAAGGGAGGCTCGCAGTAGTGGGCCAGAAGATCAATCCCCACGGCTTCCGACTCGGTATCACCACCGACTGGAAGTCCCGGTGGTACGCCGATAAGCAGTACGCCGACTACGTCAAAGAGGACGTCGCCATCCGGCGTCTGCTGGCCAGCGGTCTGGAGCGCGCCGGCATCGCCGACGTGGAGATCGAGCGGACTCGCGACAGAGTTCGGGTCGACATCCACACCGCGCGGCCGGGCATCGTCATCGGGCGCCGCGGCACCGAGGCCGACCGCATCCGCACCGACTTGGAGAAGCTGACCGGCAAGCAGGTCCAGCTGAACATTCTCGAGGTCAAGAACCCCGAGTCGGTCGCCCAACTGGTGGCCCAGGGCGTCGCCGAGCAGCTGAGCAACCGGGTGGCGTTCCGCCGCGCGATGCGCAAGGCCATCCAGTCGGCCATGCGTCAGCCCAACGTCAAGGGCATCCGGGTGCAGTGCTCCGGTCGCCTCGGCGGTGCGGAGATGAGCCGCTCGGA
Source organism: Mycobacterium sp. (assembly GCA_964202555.1). GTDB lineage: Bacteria > Actinomycetota > Actinomycetes > Mycobacteriales > Mycobacteriaceae > Mycobacterium. The sequence goes on along the minus strand of CAXNJA010000108.1, from coordinate 1,319 downwards.
GTTCTACCGTGAGGGCCGGGTACCACTGCACACCCTGCGTGCCGACATCGACTACGGGCTGTACGAGGCCAAGACCACCTTCGGCCGCATCGGCGTGAAGGTGTGGATCTACAAGGGTGATGTGGTCGGTGGCAAACGCGAACTTGCCGCGGCCGCAGCACCGGCCGGCGACCGTCCGCGCCGCGATCGTCCGACGTCGGGCACCCGTCCGCGCCGCAGCGGATCGTCGGGCACCACGGCGACCAGCACCGAAGCCGGTCGCGCCGCCACCGAGGAAGCCGGCCCGGTCGTGGAAGCGGCCATGGACGTCACGATCCAGGGCACACCCGCGGAAACAACTGTCCAGGTCACCTACGAGAACAACGCTGTTGACGGCCAGCAAAGCCGCGCCGACAAGAGCGATCTCACCCCCGACCACCTCCAGGAGTGAGTGACACATGTTGATTCCCCGCAAGGTTAAGCACCGCAAGCAGCACCACCCCAAGCAGCGTGGTATCGCCAGCGGTGGCACCAGCGTGACTTTTGGTGACTACGGCATCCAGGCCCTGGAGCACGCCTACATCACCAACCGGCAGATCGAGTCCGCCCGTATCGCCATCAACCGTCACATCAAGCGTGGCGGCAAGGTGTGGATCAACATCTTCCCGGACCGTCCGTTGACCAAGAAGCCGGCCGAGACCCGCATGGGCTCAGGTAAGGGCTCCCCGGAGTGGTGGGTGGCCAACGTCAAGCCCGGCCGGGTGCTCTTCGAGCTGAGCTACCCCGATGAGAAGATCGCGCGGGACGCACTGACCCGCGCCATCCACAAGCTGCCGATCAAGGCACGCATCGTGACCCGAGAGGAGCAGTTCTGATGGCAGTAGGCGTCGATACCGGCGAGCTGCGTGAGCTGACCGACGAAGATCTGACCGACAGGCTTCGACAGTCCAAGGAAGAGCTGTTCAACCTGCGCTTCCAGATGGCGACCGGACAGCTGGCCAACAACCGTCGGCTGCGGGTCGTGCGGCAGGAGATCGCGCGCATCTACACGGTGCTGCGGGAACGTGAACTGGGTCTGGCCGCCGGGCCCGGTGGTGAGGATTCGTGATGGCAGACAAAACGACCGGGACCAAAGGTCCCAGGCACACCCCGGCTACCGAGAAGCCGCGTGGGCGCCGCAAGACCGCGATCGGTTACGTGGTGAGCGACAAGATGGATAAGACGATCGTCGTCGAGATCGAGTCGCGTGCGCAGCACCCCAAGTACGGCAAGATCATCCGGACCACCAAGAAGGTCAAGGCCCACGACGAGGAAGGCACCGCCGGCATCGGCGACCGCGT
>CAXNJA010000107.1:0-8927 GCA_964202555.1 Mycobacterium sp. | reverse complement strand
TAGCAATCACCCTGCTCTGTGAAGTCCGGACTTTCCTCGAACCGCTGTCGCCAGCGGCCCGCGGCCGCCCGGCCAACTCGTCCGCGGTGTTCAACCTAGCGCTCAGGCTTGCGGTACACCAGCCACCGCATCTCGATCGGGGACTCCTCGCGCGGGACGTCGAACACATCCAGACCGCTGATCCAGTTGACGTACCAGCTGGTGGGTGGCCATCCCTGGGGAGGCAGGTGATCCTTTTCGTAGTCGTGAACCGACTCGTCGGAGATCAGCTCCAGCGGTTGGCCTGCCACCGCGGCGACCACGTCGGCGTCGGTGAAGATCGACGTGTAGCACTGCTGGCCGAGTTCGCGCGCCGCCGGATCCGGCAGGTACGCCTCCCGCGGCAGGAAGATGTTGAACACCAGCCGTCCACCCGGAGCCAGGCAGTGGGCGGCCAACTCGAACACTCCCCTGAGCTGGTCGACGGTGCGGAAGTCCGACACCACCTCCGAAAGCAGGATGAGCCGGTAGTCGGTACGCAGATCCTGGAGGGTCTCGAAGACGTCGCGCTGTATGACCCGGATGTCCAGGGACTCCTGCTGCGCCCCGGAGCGGAGCAGTTCGGCGAATTTCGGAGTCATCTCAACCGCATCGACCGGATGGCCGCGGCGGGCCAGCGCCAGGGTGTTGCGCCCGGTTCCCGCACCGACGTCGAGTATCGGGAAGGTCGATGGACTGCCCGCGTCCCCCGCCAGAGCCCACACCCGGGCGTCCGGTTCGCTACCGAACAGCGGCGGCTCACGAGTGGCCACCCAGTTGTCGTAGGCGCCTTCGAGGGTGAACCACGTGGCTGTTACGTGATAGTTCACCGTCAGACCCACAGGCGAGTCGTAGGTGATGACAATGTTCGACCGCGGCGATTCCGAATAGGCCTGTGCCACTTGGCTTTCGATCACCGTGCGCAGGTGGGCCAACTCCTCGCCGGTGAATCGCACTCCCAGTGACGTGAACAGCTCGTCGCAGGTTTGCACGTACTCGTCGAGCATGCCCGGTACCGCCGGCAGGGTGATCTCGCCGTGGGCCACCGCGCGGCGCAGCAGCCGACGGGTCATCGCCTGACGCAGCGGCAGGCCGGTCGAGCGGGGTGACGGATTGTCCATGCGATTGGCTTACCCGATCCCCGAGATGCGGCGCAACACGATCACGTTGTCGACCAGGGTTGCCTCATCGCCGTCGGGGCCCCGCGCGGTCCGTTCGACCCGGCTGATGCGGGATTGCCACTGACTCGGGTCCAGCCCTAGCCCGTCGACCACCGTCTCGGCGGTCGGGAATTCGTGGTGGGCCATCTTCGCCGCCCACGGCGGGGCGGCGGCATGGTCGACGATCAGCAGCGCACCGCCGGAGGCCACCGCGGCGGCAGCCTTGCGCAGGACGGCGGTGCGGTCCATCTCGACGGTGCTGTGCAGGAAATGCGCCGACACCAAGTCGAAGGCCCCGGCCGGGAAGCTTCTGGTCAGCTCGTGCTGCTGGAAGTCGATGTGCTCAGCCACCCCGCGGGAGGTGGCGGCGGTACGGGCGCGACTGAGCGCGGTACCCGAGACGTCGACGGCGACCACCGTCCAGCCCTGCTCGGCCAGCCAGACAGCATCGGCCCCCTCGCCGCAGCCCAGATCAAGCGCCCGGGTGCCGCCAAGCTGCGGCGCGACGGCAGACAACTGTGCGTTCACCCGTCCGCTCCATACCTGCGGCCGGGCTGCGTAGTGCTCCTCCCAGGTGGCGTGGTGTTCGTTGTCCCCGGCGTCGACGTCGGACTCCGAGTCGGTCATCAGTACTCCTTGGCGCGAAAGGGATCCGAGATCTCCAAGACCCAAGCTTTCCACGGGGGCTTCAGCCGCGCAGATAGGAGGTTTCGTTGACCAACCGCACCGACGCCCCGTTATCGGGATAGAACTCGGCGATGCTCAGCGAGGCGAGATCGAGATGCAGGCGGTACAGCACCGATGCCCCCGCGCCCAGCGCCAACCGCAGCAGGGTCTTGATCGGAGTCACGTGCGAGACCACCAGCACCGTCGACTCCCCGTGCTCGGCGATCAGGCGGTCCCGGACCCGCTGCACCCGGTGGGACACCTCGTCGAAGCTCTCCCCGCCGGGAGGCTGCAGGCTGGTGTCGCGCAGCCATCTGCCGTGCACCTCGGGGTGGCGTTCAGCGGCCTCCAGGAAGGTCAGGCCCTCCCACTCGCCGAAGTCGGTCTCGATGAGGTCGTCGTCGACCTGAACATCGAGTCCCAGGGCGTCGGCGGCGGCCCGCGCGGTGTCGTAGGCCCGGCTCAACGGTGAACTGACCACCGCCGCGATGCCACCCTTGCCGGACAGGTACTGCGCGGCGTCGGACGCCTGTCGCCGGCCGGCGTCGGTCAGGTCGGGGTTGCCGCGGCCTGAATAGCGGCGCTGACGCGACAATTCGGTCTGGCCGTGGCGCAACAGCAGCAATCTGGTGGGCCCACCGCGGTTACCGGTCCATGCCGAGGGCGGGAAGGCGACCGCCGACGGTGGCGGGTCGGCGGCGCGGTGAACGACCTTCGCCGTCGCGGTGTCGCCGTCCATCGCCTCGTTCGCCAATCGGTCGGCATGCTTGTTCTGTTCCCGTGGAATCCAGCTGAATCTGACGGTACTGAACGTCGACGCCAGCGCCCTGGCCTGTTGATGCAGTTCGGCCAGCCCCGGATGCTTGACTTTCCAGCGACCGCTCATCTGCTCGACGACGAGTTTGGAGTCCATTCGCACCTCGAGCTCGTCGGCGCCGAGTCGGCGCGCTTCCTCAAGCCCGGCGATCAGTCCTCGGTACTCGGCGACGTTATTGGTGGTGACGCCGATCGGTTGGCAATGCTCGGCAAGCACGGTGGCGTGGTCGTCCGCCCACACCACACACCCGAACCCGGCCGGACCCGGATTGCCGCGTGAGCCGCCATCGGCCTCGACGATGACCTTCATCGGATGCCTTTCATCGGGTCGTCAGTCCTTGAGCCGCAACAGGATTGCGCCGCACTCCCCGCAGCGCAGTACGTCGTCATCAGGGGCCGCCGAGATGCGGGCCAGTTCGCCGCGGTCAAGCTCGATGCGACAGGCCCCGCATCGGCCGCCTTGCAACCGTCCGGCACCGATCCCCGATGCGGCACGCTGCCGCTCGTAGATCTTGAGCAGTTCGCCATCGAGTCCGGCCGCCACCTCGGCCCGGCGGGCGGCGGTGTCGGTGCGGTTGCGCTCCACCTCGGCCAGCACCGCGTCGCGCTGCTGGCCCGCCACCGCCAGATCGGCCTGCACCACATCCAGGGCTGCCTGTTCACCCGCCTGCTCGCCGGCGAGCTGCTCGCGCCGTTCCATCACCTCCAGCAGGGTGTCCTCGAGGTTGGCCTGGCGCCGCTCGAGGGTGCCCAGTTCGTGCTGGAGTTCCTCGAGTTGCTTCGGATCCCCGACGGCGCCGGAGTTCAACAACCCGCGGTCGCGATCCTCGCGCTGACGCACCGTGTCCACCTCGGACTCCAGCTTGGCGATCTGGGCGTCCAAATCCTCCACCGCGATCGACACGACGGCCAGCCGATCGGAGACCGCCCGCTGCTGGGCCTCCAGTTCCTGACAGCGCTGCTGCTCGGGAAGATGGGTGGCGCGGTGCGCCAGCCGGTTCAGCTCGGCATCCAGCTCGGTCAGAACGAGCAGTGAACGTTGCTGTGCAACTTCAGCTTTCATCAAGGCCTCTCAACTGTTGTCTGCTCCTTCGCCGCGGCGATTGTCCAGGGGTCAGTGCGTACCGGGCACACCCTGACCGGAAGGCGCTCCCCGAAATGCGACCGCAGCAACGCGGCAGCTTGACTGCACCACGGGTATTCACTGGCCCAGTGCGCCACGTCGATCAGGGCGACTTCGCTGCCTCTGCGGTGCTCGTCGGCGGGATGATGACGCAGGTCCGCGGTGAGGTAGGCCTGCACACCGGCCGAGCGCGCGGCCCCCAGCAGCGAGTCACCGGCCCCGCCGCACACCGCCACCCGGGTGATGGACGCGTCCGGATCCCCGGCCGCGCGCACTCCCCAAGTGGTCTGCGGCAGAGCCTGATTCACAAGTTCGACAAAGTCGGCCAGGCGCAGCGGGCGAGGCAGGCTGCCGACCCGGCCGATCCCGGTGCCGGCGGGCAGCGCAGCAAGGCTGAAGACGTCGAAGGCCGGTTCCTCGTAGGGGTGCGCAGCTCGCATGGCTGCCAGCACCCGGGCCCGCAGACTCGCCGGGGCGATCACCTCGACGCGGTCCTCCTCGACGCGCTGCACCGCACCGACCGTCCCGATCGCCGGCGACGCGCCCGCGCCGGGCAGGAATTGGCCGGTTCCGGTGATGCTCCAACTGCAGTGCGAGTAGTCACCGATCCGGCCCGCGCCTGCCGCGAACAGCGCCTCACGCAGCGCCTCGGTGTTGTCGGCCGGGACGAAGATCACCCATTTGTCCAGCGCCGCGCCGAAGCCGGCGGGTTCGAGTACGCCGTCCACGGTGAGGCCAAGCGACTCGGCCAGCGCGTCGGAAACGCCCGGGTTGGCGGCATCGGCGTTGGTGTGGGCGGTGAACAACGCGGCGCGAGAACGGATGAGCCGGTGGATCAGCGCCCCCTTGGGTGTGCTCGCCGCGACAGTGTCGACACCCCGCAACAGCAGCGGATGGTGCGCCACCAGCAGCCCGCCCGGACCCACCGTGTCGACCACCGCATCGGTGGCGTCGACGGCCAGTGTCACCGATTCCAGCTGTTCGTCCGGATCCCCGCAGACCAGACCGACGGAGTCCCAGTCGTGCGCCAGTTGCGGCGGGTAGGCCTCGTCCAGCACAGCGATGACCTCACCGAGACGAACACTCACTGGAGCACCGCCGCCACCGCACTGACCAACGCAGGCCACTCCGGGCGCACCGCCGCCCGCAGGTAGTTGGCGCCCAAGCCGATGAAGGTGTCACACCGGCGCACCGCAATGCCGTTGGCGTGCAGGTGCTTACGCATCAGGACCGCATCCGGCACGGCGAACAGTACGAACGGCGCGTCGCCGTCGACCACGTCGAGGCCCAGCGCTGTCAGTGCCGCGGCCATCTCGGCCCGCATGACGGCAAGTTGGCGAGCGCCGGCGAGGGCCTCGGCCACTGCGGCGGGTGCGCAGCACGCGGCGATGGCCTCGAGTTGCAGAGTCCCCAGCGGCCAGTGCGGCCGGCCCGCCGCCAACCGGGCCAGCACCTCTGGTGCCCCCAGCGCATAACCCACGCGCAGTCCGGCCAGCGACCAGGTCTTGGTGAGGCTGCGCAGCACCACCACGTCGGGGAGGTCCAGCGCCGCCAGTGACTGCGGCTCATCGGGGATGGCGTCGGCGAAAGCCTCGTCGACCACAACCAGCCGACCTGGCCGGCGCAACGCCAGCACCGCCTCGCGGGAGTGCACGACCCCGGTCGGGTTGGTGGGGTTGCCCAGGACAACCAGGTCGGCACGCTCCGGCACCGCCGCCGCGGCTAGCTGAAACGGCGGCGGGAGCACGACATGCTCGACCGGCACACCGGCCGCGGTCAGCACCGCCTCGGGTTCGGTGAATGACGGGGCGATCAGGGCGGCCCGGCGGGGGCCCAGCAGGGGCAGGAGCGCGAACCCCTCCGCCCCGCCGGCGAGGAGCAGTACCCGGTCCTCGGCCACGCCGTGGCGGCAGGCCACCGCGGTGAGCGCGGCAGCGTGGTCGGCGGCGCTGGGGTAGCAGCCCAGGTCCGGCAGCCTGGCGGCCAGTCGGCGCGCAAGCCAGGAAGGGGGCTGCCGGTGACGCACATTGACGGCGAAGTCGAGCATGCCCGGTGCGGCGGCCTGGTCACCGTGGTAGCGCGCACCCGCTCGCACACCCTGCTCGCTCACCACTAGCACAGTAGTCGGCGGCCCACTCCGGTCGTCAGCGACAATGAAGCCGTGACCTCCACAGCCGCCGGCCTTCGCCCACAGTTGGTCATCTTCGATCTTGACGGAACCCTGACGGACTCTGCGCACGGTGTCGTCGCGAGCTTCCGGCACGCGCTGGTCGCGGTTGGCGCCGAGGTCCCCGACGGTGATCTGGCCGCTCTGGTGGTCGGGCCGCCGATGCACGACACGCTGTGCAGACTGGGTCTGGGTGACCGCGCCGCCGACGCCGTCGCGGCCTACCGGGCCGATTACACAAACCGAGGGTGGGCGATGAACACCCTTTTCGACGGTGTCGCCGACGTGCTGGCCGATCTGAGAGCCGCTGGGGTGCGCCTGGCGGTGGCCACCTCCAAGGCCGAGCCCATCGCGCAGCGCATCCTCGAGCACTTCGGCATCGCCGAGGTGTTCGAGGTGGTCGCCGGGGCCAGTCTGGACGGCAGCCGGGCTGCCAAGTCCGAGGTGGTGGCGCACGCGCTGGCCCAACTGGAACCGTTGCCCGAGCGGGTGGTGATGGTCGGCGATCGCGCCCACGACGTCGAGGGTGCCGCTGAGCACGGCATCGCGACGGTGGTGGTGGGCTGGGGCTACGGCGGATCCGATGTGACCGACACCGCCCTCGCTCACGTCGCTACGGTGGAGGAACTGCGGGAGGTGCTCGGTGTCTGACAATCACGGCGAAGGGAGCCACCCGGTGCATGTGACGTTCGTGTGCTCCGGCAACATCTGTCGCTCGCCGATGGCCGAGAAGATGTTCGCCCACCAGATCGCCGAGCGCGGATTGTCCGATGCGGTTCGGGTGACCAGCGCAGGCACCGGGGGCTGGCACGCCGGCTCGGGTGCCGATGACCGTGCGGTCCGGGTGCTCGCCGACCGCGGTTATCCCACCGGCCATTCCGCGGCACAGGTCTGCGATGATCACCTCTCCGCCGACCTCGTTGTCGCGTTGGGCCGCAACCACCTTCGGATCCTGACCGAGTTGGGGGTCGAACCGGAGCGGATAGCAATGTTGCGCTCGTTCGATCCCCGGTGCGGCGCCCACACACCGGACGTCGAAGACCCCTACTACGGTGGCCACGCCGATTTCGTCGAGGCTTTCGACGTCATTGAGGCGGCGCTGCCCGGCCTGCACGACTGGGTCGACAAACAGTTGGCCGACGATGAGGTGGCGAGCCGATGAAGCGGTTGACCTTTCTGTTGCGGCCGGGGTGGATCGCATTGGCGCTGGTGGTGGCGATGTTCACCTATCTGGCCCTGACCGTGCTGGCACCGTGGCAACTCGGTAAGAACACCACGACTTCGCGGGAGAACAATCAGATCGAAGCTGCACTGAAGGCGGATCCGGTGCCGGTGACATCGGTTCTGCCGCGTCAGGATTCGTCAGCCCCGGACGCGCAGTGGCGGCCGGTGAGCGCGACCGGTCGCTACTTGCCCGACGCCGAGGTGCTGGCCCGGCTCCGGTCGATCGGCGGCGCCCCCGCCTATGAGGTGCTCACCGTGTTTGCGGTGCAGGATGGCCCGACGGTGTTGGTGAATCGGGGTTATGTGCGACCCACCCAGGGAACCGCGGTCCCTCCTGTTGCGGATCCGCCCACCGGCACGGTGACCATCACCGCGCGCTTGCGTGATTCGGAGACCGCGGCCGCCGACCAACGGAAGCCTTTCACCGAGGATGGTTTCCAGCAGGTGTACGCGATCGACACCAGCCAGATCGCCCGGCTGACCGCGATCCCGCTGACCGGGTCTTACCTGCAACTGGTGGAAGACCAGCCCGGCTCTCTGGAAGTGCTGCCGCTGCCCAAATTGGACGCCGGGCCGTTTCTGTCCTACGGAATCCAATGGATTGCGTTCGGCATCGTCGCACCGCTCGGGTTGGGCTACTTCGTGTACTCGGAGCTGAAGATCCGCCGCCGCGAATCGGCTCAGCGGACACAGGCGCAGGCCGGGGACACCCCGCTCAGCGCCGAGGAGAAACTGGCCGACCGCTACGGCCGACAGCGCTGAACCCACTGCTGAACCCCATCACTGAGTCCCACTGCGACGACGAGTGCGGCGGCCTGCACGATCCGCGACAGCCGCACAGCCCTGCGCAGATCCTCGGCATCCGGGGCCGGCCCGTCGCCGAGACTGGGGCGAATCTCCAACTGGTGGCGATACTGCGTCGGCCCGCCCAGACGCACCCCCAACGCACCGGCGAATGCGGCCTCGGCGACCCCGGCGTTCGGGCTGGGGTGGCGGGCCGCGTCACGACGCCACGCCCGGGCGGCGGCCCGCGCCGAACCGCCGACCAGCGGTGCGCACGCCACCGCCAGTACGCCAGTCAGCCGGGCCGGCAGGTAGTTGGCGACATCGTCGGATCGTGCTGCGGCCCAACCGAATCGGGTATAGCGGGGCGAGTGGTTTCCGATCATCGCGTCCAGGGTGTTGATCGCCCGGTAGGCCAGCACACCGGGCACCCCGGCCAGCGCGGCCCACACCAGCGGGGCTACCTGGGCGTCGGAGGTGTTCTCGGCCACCGACTCGCACGCCGCCCGAGCCAGCCCGTCGGAGTCGAGGACGGCGGGATCGCGTCCGCACAGCGACGGTAGCAAGGCCCGCGCGCCGTCGAGGTCACCGGCGGCGAGCAGGTCGGCCATCGCCGAGCCGGTGCGGGCCAGGGTCGTCCCGCCCAGGGCCACCCAGCTAGCAGCCGCGGTCAGGACCAGCCGTGTGCCGCCCCCGACCCGACGCTGCAGTAGGGCTGCGGCCGCGGTCGGGACACCGACGAGGACCGCGGTGTGGGCCGCGCCGGCCGCGCGGCTGTCACGGTAGGTGCGCGTCTCAAGGCCCGTTGCGCACCAGCCGAATCCCGCCACCGGGTGGCCGCGGCGGGGATCGGCGAACAGCACATCGGCCAGAAAGCCGACCAGGATCCCGACCGGGCGCGGCCCCCGAAACCCAACCACCACGGCAGCTTCTCACATGGGCGCAGGTTATGGCGGGGCGGCCATTTCTG
>CAXNJA010000106.1:0-9017 GCA_964202555.1 Mycobacterium sp. | reverse complement strand
GCCACTGCTGAGCCGAAAAGACCGCATCATGATCACCATCACGGTGATCTCGGCGGTGGCCGCCGGGGCTTTGCACTTCGCCCACTCCAACCAGGTGCTCGCCTTCATCGTGGCGGCGATTGCGCTGGCCACGCTGGCCTCGCTGGTCGGGCGGTCGGTCGAGGCGCTCGGTGATCGTCTGGGACCCAGCGCCACCGGGGTGCTGCAGTCCGCGCTCGGGAATCTCCCGGAACTGTTCGTGATCCTCTTCGCACTCAAGGCCGGGCTGTTCGGGGTGGTGAAAGCAACCCTGGTGGGTTCGATCCTGGCGAACGTACTGCTAATTCTGGGCCTGGCGTTTTTGGTGGGCGGACTCAAGCACGGCCGGCAGCGATTCGCCGCCGAGGCCGGACGCACCCTGGGGCTGATGCTGACCCTGGCGGTGTTCATCCTGGCGGTGCCGACGCTCACCGCCTCGCTGCACACCCCGGCGGAGTCCCACGAACGAGTGGTTTCGGTCATAGTCTCCATCGTCATGCTCGGGCTGTTCGCGCTGTCGTTGCCGGCGGCGCTGTCCAAACGCAAGACCGGCCACGAACCGCATGAGGGCCACTCGTCGGAGACTTCGTCTCCCATTGCGGCCAGCCCGGATTCGGCCAAGGCGGCGAGCAAGGCCACCGGGCACGGTGAGTGGCCGCTGTTCATGGCGATCGGGATGCTGGCCGCCACCGGCGTCGGGGCGGCTTTCGTCTCGGAGTGGTTCGTCTCGGCTCTGCAGCCCGCGATGGACTCCATGGGCATCAACGAGGTGTTCGCCGGTCTGGTGATCGTCGCCATCGCCGGCAATGCGGTGGAGAACGTCGTCGGCATCCAGTTGGCCGCCAAGAACCAGATGGACTACGGGATCCAGGTGATCCTGCAGTCGCCGGTACAGGTGGCACTGACCATCGCGCCGATCGTCTGCCTGTCGGCGGCGCTACTCGGGCAGCCCAATTTCGATCTGGTGCTCTCTCCGCTGCTGCTGGCGGTGATGATCATGTCGGCGCTGGTGGCGGTACTGGTCACCTTCGACGGGGAGTCGACCTGGTTCGAAGGGGCGGCATTGATCGCGCTGTACATCGCCATCGCCACCGCGTTCTGGTGGGGTTAGCCCCCGTTTTGCTCGCGGCACTCGCCGTGGCACTGTCCGGCCTGTTGGCTGCGCCGCAAGCGGCGGCCGGTCCGGCGGCGGACGCGATGGCGCGACTCGACTCGATCGAAGTCAAGGGCAGGGCACCCAAGACCGGATATGAGCGCAGCCTGTTCGGCGACGCCTGGACCGACGACGTGGCCGTCGCCGACGGACACAACGGCTGCGACACCCGCAACGACATGCTGCGCCGCGACCTCGTCGACGTGGTGATCAAGCCGGGGTCCAACGGATGTGCAGTCCTGAACGGAACCCTCAACGACCCCTACACCGGTACCAGTTTCGCGTTTCAGCGCGGCCCGGGAAGCTCAGCGGAGGTCCAGATCGATCACATGGTCTCGTTGTCGGACGCCTGGCAGACCGGTGCGCAGCAGTGGGACGAGTTCACCCGGCGCAACTTCGCCAACGACCCGCGAAACCTGCAGGCCACCCTCGGCTGGGTCAATCAGCAGAAGGGCGATGGTGACGCGGCGACCTGGCTGCCACCCAACAACAGCTACCGTTGCACATTCGTGAGCCGCATCGTCGACGTCAAGGCTGCCTACCGGCTGTGGGTGACCCCGGCCGAGCGCGATGCGATCGCCCGGGTGCTGGCGGGCTGCGGCGGCTAAACCGAAATGGAGGCGGCGCCAGGGATGTCTGCTGGGTCACCCACACCGCGCAGCACCAGGCTGTAGAGATCTTGGCGCTGACCGGACCCACCGGAGCCGTTATCGGAAATCAGCACAACGCTGTACGCGCCGTTATTCAGCCTGGGCCCCAACGTCATTCCCTCGAAGTTGTCCGACAGGAAGAAACCCTGCCAGAGCAGCCTCTTGCCCACTGCGGTGAAGCCGCCGTCGGCCAGGCTCGCAACGTCGGAGACATCCGTTGCCGCACTGAAGTCGATCTGGTAGATCCTCGACCGGAACAAGGGCAGGAACCCGCCGACCTCCCGTTCGAGGGCCAGCACCCGGCCGTCGGGCAATGCCAGTAGATCCACGAGACCGCTGCGCTCCACGGCAATGAACGGCGACATCCCGGAGATCCGGTCGGTCCGGTAGGCGTACTGCATCGTCGGCGCGAGGTCCTCGCCGGCGAACTGCTGGACCCGCACCCAACTCCCCGTGCGGGTGGTCGAGATCGAGCCGTCAGGCTTGAGCGCCTCCTCATTGGCGGTCCACAGCTTTGCGGCCCCGTAAGTCAGTGACTCCAACCCCAGGTTGTTCTGAATGTTGGCGGGCCGGTAGATCTCCGGCACCGCCACCGAACCCACCTTGGCGCCGTCCGACAAGCTGAATTCGGTTATGGTTGAGTCGATTTCGTCGGTCACCCAGACATTGTTCGCACCAGGCCGCAGTGCGATACCCTCGGAGTCCCGACCCATGCCCGGGGCGTTGAGGCCGCCGGTGACCAAACCGGATGTGACCCAACCGAAGGTTGTGCTGATCGTTGCGGCGAGTTGCCAGATCGCAGCGGGGCCATTGTCGCCCACTGCGTAGTACGTTGACCCGCCGGCGTAGGCGATCCCACTGAGTTCGCCGGCCCCGGTCGATTCGCTCCGGAGTCGGTAGACACCTTGCCAGCTGGGATTCAGCGACAATCGGGGCTGGGCCGCCGCTGTCGGAACGGCTGCCAGTGGAACGTCACTGCTTGTCGATCGTGCTGCCGGTGCGGGCGAGGGCTGTGCAGTGACAACGCTGGGTGCGGACGGTCGCGTTGCGGGCGCCTGTGGAACCGGGACCGCGGCGGGGAGTGCTGAAGAGGCCCGCACTGCCTGTGCTGCAACCGCTCTCGCCGTCGGAGTCGCGATCCCTGCGGTGACGTCGGGGTGGTCCTTTGCCGCACGCCGGTCTGGTCGATCGGCCGCTATGCGGGGTGTCGGTTTGGCGGCACTCTGCCGACGGTGCTGGCCTGGGTTGATGTTCGTGCGCTGCTGGGCCGCCTCGGTACTGCTGCCCGCGTCGGCCGAACCCCGGCCGGTGTCGGCGCCAGCCGTCGGGGTCGCGGCGGCGATACCCGCCCCGAAACCGAGCGCCACCGCCACTGCCCCGATCCAGTGCGGTGCCGATGATCTGCGCATCAAACTCGGGTCACCGCCAGCGGGCTCACGTCGGTCTGCATGAGCACTACGTTGTAGTTGCTCCAGATCGACATGTTCCAGTACAGGTTGCTGATGTCCGGGTCGCCGTCGGAGTCGGTGAGCTGTCCGGTGCCCGACAACGGGTGGATCATCGGGGCGTAGAGGCCGGGGTACTGCGCCGAGGTAGCGATGGTGACCGGATCCGACCACGGGCCCTCGGGGGTGTCGGCGGTGCGCAGGATGACGTTGTTGGCGCCGTTGCCGTAGAGCACCACGTACTTGTCGAGGTACTCGTTGTATTGCACGCTCATCTCGCTGACGTTGCCGCCGGTCTTGGCGCCGGTGAAGCCGGCCATATAGCCGCCGAGGAAGTTCGGGTTGTTGGCCAGGTCGATGGCGAACCCGAACAGCCCGGGTGAGTCGGGGGAGTCACCGATGATCGCCTCGGCCCGGGACTGGTCACCGACCCACCGGTCGCCGTTCCAGTACTCGTACTTGCGGAGGTTGGTCAGCTCGCCCTCCGGTACCCGCGACAGATAGGCCGAACCGGCGCGGCCGGCCGGAGTGCCGAAGGCGTAGACATAGCGGGGTTCACCGGCGACGACTTTGCTCTCCGGTTGCAGCACATAGGCCATCTGCTGGAAGTTCTGATCGCCGGCGCTGTAGGCCTTCTGCGCCCGGAACACCCCCGCCGGGCGGATGGAGCTTCGCTGCAGCACCCACTTGTCGGTGGCTGGGTCGTACTGGGAGATCGCCGAGTAGTTGGTGGTCCAGCGCCCGGGGGTGTCCCAGGACTTCACCGACATGTAGTTGACGTAGTTGTTGTTGTTGGCGTAGACCGCCGCGGTCGGGATGTTGGTGACCTCCGAACCGATGAAGTACACCTCGCCGCGGGCGGCCGGGATGAACTGGAAGGCCGGGCCGGTGTTGATCAGGCTCAGCCCGTCGCTCAGATTGGTGTCGTCGCTGAGCAGCAGCACATTGGAGCGCCAGTCGCCGGTCATGTTGGGGCCGGAGAAGGTGTCGCCGAAAGCCACCTGGGTCAGGCCGTTGTCGCCGTTGACCCACATGATGCCCAGATCGGTGCCGTAGACGTTGGCCCACCGGGTGTTGTTGGTCTGCAGCCAGCTGAGACCGGGGAACGCGGTGTTGCGCTGGCCGGTCACCCAGCCCAGCGGTGTCGAGGGCAGGCTGGTCGGTGTGGTCACCACGGCGGTTGCGACCGTGGCGCTGGGCAGCGCACTCTGCGCCGCGGCCGTCCGCACGCCGGTCCTGCCGGCGTCGCGGCGGGTCCAGCCGAGCAATGCCCACAGCGCCGGGGAATCCGGCGAGCCCGGCACGGTGCTGCCGGCGAGCGGGGCCAGGCCGATCGCGGACAGCAGTCGCGACGCCAGTCGCGGCGCGGTCAGGGCGGCTTTGGGGGCGGCGACCACGGCGGGGGCTGCCGCGACGGCGGCCGACGCAACGGTCGGCAAGGCCGACGGGGCGAGAACTGCGGCCGGGACCCGGGCCGACTTCAGCGACGCCGTCGGTGCGGGCGCGGCGACCGCTGGCAGGCTTGCCGCGGGGGAAACCCGCGCGGCTGCAACCGGCGGTGAGATCTGTTGCGGTTCAGGGGAATTCGGCGTCTTGACTGCGACGGGTGCGGCGGGTGCGGCGGGTGCGGACTTGGCGACCGGTGCGGCGCCCACCAGGCTGTCGTTCTTCACCGGTCGCTCGGTGGCGGCCGGCCGAGGCGTTGCTGCCGCGCGGCCCACGGCAGCCTCGTCGCTCGCGGCGGTGCGAGTGCTGCGCGCGGGGTTCGACGCCCGGGTGCCCCGCCGTGTCGGCCCAGCCGAGGTCGAGGTCGAGTCCGACGACGCCGACTGCCCGGAGTTGCGGCCGGTGGATCCGGTCTCGGAGGTGTCGGAGGGATCAGCCCACGCCGTCCCGGAGGCCATCGCGGCCCCGATCCCCAACGCGACGGCCAGTGCGCCGACCCGGCCGATGTGTGTAGCGGCGTGCTTGGCGGAACTCATCGACAGATACTCCTGTGGCTGACGGTTGTGCCTGGTCTGGCAAACCTTGGAGCGTGGGCGACCCGGCACCGGGATGGCACAACTTTACTCACACAATTCACAGGTTGGCCAGTGCCACGTCGAAGCCCCGACGCCGGTGGGCGACTCCGGAACTAGCGGCCCGCGAGCAGTTCGGCCATCCGCCCGATCACTGCCTGCAGCGCCTTGAACGGCCGCATCATCACCGTGATCGAGGTGATCTGGCCGGCGTCGTTCCAATGGATCATGTCGATGCCCTCCAGGGAGAGTCCGT
This sequence comes from Mycobacterium sp., assembly GCA_964202555.1. Taxonomy (GTDB): domain Bacteria; phylum Actinomycetota; class Actinomycetes; order Mycobacteriales; family Mycobacteriaceae; genus Mycobacterium. The sequence goes on along the minus strand of CAXNJA010000106.1, from coordinate 3,477 downwards.
CGACATCGGCCGCGAAGTGCAGTACCGCGGAGTTCTCGCCGTACCACTTCTCGACGTAATGGAAGTTCGTCGCCGAGAACATCTGCTCGGCGGCGTGTAGGTAGGCCAACGCCGTCGCACGTCCGCGCTGTGGGGTGAAGACGGCGGGGGAGTAGAAGACCGCGTCTTCGGCGAGCATGTCGTCGAGTTGTGCGGACTTGCCGTCCTCGATGACCTGCAGCCAGCGTTCGATCACCGGCGGTGGTGCGGTTACGTCGGCGCTCACCAGGACCACCTCACCAGGACCACCTCACCAGGACCACAGCGACATATCGCCGGGCGGGTACTGGTTGCAGATATCGGTGGTGTTGGCCGCCACACCCTTGTTGTTGAACCACAGCTTGGAGTGGTTGGGCCACTGGAACGCCAGCGGATCGGAATAGATGTTGGTGGCCAACTCCTCCGACCAGGCCCGCCGATCAGCCGGGTTCTTGGCGAAAAAGCCCTGGATGTAGTCCCGGGCGGCCTGCTGGACCTGCGGTGACTTGTTGTTGTAGTCGATCATGTAGCGCTCGTAGTACACCGGTTCGACGTCGCGGGCGGCAGCCATGATCTGCTCGGCGTCGCAGGTGGTCTTGATCATCCGGTTCGGGATCGGGTAGTCGTCGCTGGCGTCGGCACCGGCGATCGCCGGCGCCAGCCCGGTGGACGCGATTGTCAGTGCGGTCAGCGTCTGAAGTATCCGCATACCTCTCATCATGAGCCTCCCTGCTGCATGCCCGCCAACTGGCCGACGGGGGATTCGTCGCTTCGGTTGGGCGAGGGCCACCGCTGCGGGACCGGACGGGTGCGCACCACCTGCGGCCACCAGAACCACCGGCCCAGCAGTGCGGCGATCGAGGGCGTCATGAACGACCGCACCACCAGGGTGTCGAACAACAGGCCCAGCGCGATGGTGGTGCCGACCTGGCCGGCCACCCGCAGGTCGCTGACCACCATCGAGCCCATGGTGAAACCGAAGACGAGTCCGGCCGAGGTCACCACCGACCCCGAGCCGGCCATGGTCCGGATGATGCCGGTGTTGACCCCGGCCGAGATCTCCTCCTTGAGCCGAGACACGACCAGCAGGTTGTAGTCCGACCCCACCGCCAACAGGATGATGACCGACATTGCCAGCACCATCCAGTGCAGGGGGGCGCCGAGAATGTGTTGCCAGATGAGCACCGACAGCCCGAATGACGTGCCCAGTGACAGCGCCACGGTGCCGACGATGACGGCCGCCGCCACCACGCTCTTGGTCATGATCAGCATGATGATGAAGATCAGGCACAGCGAGGCCAGGCCGGCGATCATCAGGTCATAGTTGGCGCCCTGCTGCATGTCCTTGTAGGCAGACGCGGTGCCGCCGAGATAGACCTTGGACCCCTCCAGCGGGGTGCCCTTGATGGACTCGAACGCGGTGTTCTTGATCTTGTCGACCAGTGCCAGTCCCTGCGGGGTGGCCGGGTCGTTCTCGTGGGCGATGATGAACCGCACCGACTTGCCGTCCGGCGAGATGAACATCTTCATGCCGCGCTTGAACTCTTCGTTCTCGAACACCTCCGGCGGCAGATAGAACGAGTCGTCGTTGCGGGCGGCGTCGAAGGCCTGGCCCATCGCGTTGGCGTTCTCCTGCATTTCGGCCATCTGGTCCTGCAGGCCACCCATGGTCGACTGCATGGTCAGCATGGTGGTTTTCATGGCCTTCATGTTCTCGATCATCGGCGGCATGATCGTGAGCATCTGCGGCATCAACTGGTTGAGCCGATCCATGTCGACCACCAGCTCGCCGAGGTTCTCGCTGAGCTTGTCGACGCCGTCGAGGGTGTCGAACACCGACCGAAGCGCCCAGCAGATCGGAATGTCGAAACAGTGCGGTTCCCAGTAGAAGTAATTGCGGATAGGACGGAAGAAATCGTCGAAATTGGCGATGCTGTCCCGTAATTCGTAGGTGGTGGCAGCCATCTCCTTGGTCTTGCCGACCATGTCGGAGGTCACGCCGTTGAGTTCGGTCATCAGCCCGTACATCTTTTCCATCTGGTCGATGGTCAGCTGCATGTCGTCGCCCATCGTGAGCATGTCCTTCATGCGGTCCTGCATGTAGGACATGTTCAGCTGCTGGGTGGCCCCGGACATGCTGATGATGAACGGGATCGACGTGTGCTCGATCGGGGTGCCCTGCGGTCGGGTGATGGCCTGCACCCGCCCGACGCCGGGAACGCGGAAGATGTTCTTGGCGACCCTGTCGATGACCAGCATGTCGGCCGAATTGCGCAGATCCCGGTCGGTTTCGATCATCAGCATCTCGGGATTCATCCGCGCCTGCGGGAAATGCCGGTCCGCGGCGGCGTATCCCTGGTTGGCGGGGAGGTCGGCCGGCATGAACTCGCGGTCGTTGTAGCTGTTGACATACGACGGTAGTGCCAGCAGGCCCACCAGGGACAGCGTGATCGTCGCCACCAGGACCGGGCCTGGCCAACGCACCACAGCAGTGCCCAGTCGGCGCCAGCCGCGAGTCCGCATCGCGACCTTCGGTTCGAACAGCCCGATGTGGCTGCCCATGGTCAGCAGGGCCGGCGCCATGGTCAAGGCGGCAGCCACCGCGACGAGCATGCCGACCGCCAGTGGGATCCCGAGGCTCTGGAAGTACGGCAGCCGGGTGAAGTGCAGGCAGAACGTCGCACCGGCGATGGTCAGGCCCGAACCCAGGATGACGTGTGCGGTGGAGTGATACATGGTGTAGAAGGCGGTCTCGCGGTCCTCGCCGGCCAGCCGGGCTTCGTGGTAGCGGCCCAGGATGAAGATCGCGTAGTCGGTGGCCACCGCGATCCCCAGCGTCGTCAGCAGGTTGACCGCGAAGGTCGAGAGCCCGATCAGATCGTTCATGCTCAGGAATGCCACGACGCCGCGGGCCGCGCCGACCTGGACGCCGACCATCACCAGGGCCAACACCACCGTGATCGGCGAGCGATAGATCCACAGCAGCATGCTGACGATGACGACCAGGGTGACGGCGGTGATCTTGTGGACGCCTTTGTCGCCGGCGACCTGCTGGTCAGCCATCATCGCGCCCGGCCCGGTGACGAATACCTTCAGTCCGGGTGGGGGCGGGCTGTTGGCGACGATGTCGCGTACCGCCTGCACCGACTCGTTGGCAAGGGTCTCACCCTGGTTGCCGGCCAGGTAGAGCTGAACGTAGGCGGCTTTCCCGTCGGCGCTCTGCGCGCCCGCCGCGGTCAGCGGGTCGCCCCAGAAGTCCTGAATGTTCTGAACGTGCTTGGTGTCGGCCCGCAGCTTGGCCATCAGCCCGTCGTAGAAGTCATGGGCCTCGTCGCCCAGCGGAGCCTCGCCCTCCAGGACGATCATCGCCGAGCTGTCGGAGTCGAACTCCTGGAAGTTCTTCCCGATCTGCTTCATCGCCTGCAGTGAGGGGGCGTCGTTGGGGGCCAGCGACACCGA
>CAXNJA010000105.1:0-9048 GCA_964202555.1 Mycobacterium sp. | reverse complement strand
GTCTGCGCCCCCGGCAGGAATCGAACCTGCGACCTAGGGATTAGAAGGCCCTTGCTCTATCCAACTGAGCTACGGAGGCACGCGATTGCTGAGTGTATCCGCGCCGTGTCGCCTCGGCGGATTTATCCGATCTGGTCTGCGTGAATCGTGGTTTGGGCCCCCGTTGGTCGGTGAAATCACCGTGGCGGCGGTTGCTATTCGCTACGGTGGCAAACGGCCAAAAAAGCGGTACCGAGGGAGCCGACCACCATGAGCAGTGCGATCGACGTGGTTTCCACGCATTGCACCAGGGCGCTGCACACCAGCTCGCTGGTGCTGCGCGGGTCGCCGGCCGCCGCAGGCTGGATGCTGGGCTGGCTGGCCTCCGAGTTCGCACCCCAGGTCGTGACCGGACACGCGTTGTCGGCCTTGCCGCCGCTCGAGCGGGCGGCCTGCAGGCTGGCGGCCGGCCGCGCCGGCTCCGTCCTGAAGGCGGCGCTGCGCGACGCCTTCGGCGAGGACTACCTGGCCGCGGTGCACCATCCGTTGGAGGCCTACGCCGCCCGGCCGCCGAGCCTGGCAGGACTGGCACAGGCCATGCGGCACCGTAGTCACTACTGCCAGGCAACCACCAACATCTCCTACGGCCCCGCCGGCAGAAGCCATCTGCTGGACGTCTGGCGCCGTCCGGACCTGCCGGCCGGGCAGCCCGCGCCGGTGCTGATCCACGTCCCCGGCGGGGGCTGGTCGGTCAACGACAAACGCGGCCAGGGCTATCCACTGATGACGCGGATGGCCGAACTGGGTTGGATCTGCGTCTCCATCAACTACAGCCGCAGCCCGCGCAACGCCTGGCCGTCGCACATCATCGACGTCAAGCGGGCCATCGCCTGGGTACGGGACAACATCGCCGACTTCGGCGGCGACCCGGGATTCATCGCGATCACCGGTGGCTCCGCTGGGGGGCACCTGAGTTCGTTGGCTGCATTGACCCCCGGCGACCCCACCCTGCAGCCCGGTTTCGAGGACGCCGACACCAGCCTGCAGGCCGCGGCGCCGTTCTACGGCGTCTACGACCTCACCGACCTCGGCTCGATGCACAAGCTGACGAAGCCGCTGTTGGAACGCCTGGTGTTTCAGCGTCGACTTGAGGAGAACCGCCAACTGTTCGAGGCGGCCTCGCCGACGTTGCGCGCACACCCCGACGCCCCGCCGTTCTTCATCCTGCACGGCGAGAACGACGCGGTGGTGCCGAGTTCCCAGGCTCGCGGCTTCGATACGGCCCTTCGCGCCGCCGGTGCCCGCACAGTGGCCTACGCCGAAATCCCCAACGCCCACCACGCGTTCGACACCCTCGCGACCCTGCGCTGTCAGTTGACGGCCGAGGCGGTCGCCGCGTTTTTGGGCATCGTCTACGGCCGGCATCGGACGGCCCGAATCTCCCGCCGCAGAACGGTCACCCGCTCGGCCGGCTGAACTGCTCGCCACACCTGGTGGGGACCAGCAATCGACCCCGCCAGCGGCAGCGTCCGACTAGCGTGATGGGGCAGCCTGACGGTCCTGGCGCCGATGGCCGACACGCGGTTGAGGAGGTGAGGGATGAGCGGCTCCGTGGGTGAATCCGGGCTCCCCTCTGAGCTAGGCGCCTCCACTCTCGTTTCGACGAACACGATGAACGACCCAGGTATGAGAACGGATCGGTGGCCTACTCATGAGTGACAAAACCGACGGCGGCCCGCACGCAGACGGCGCCGAGGAGATGCGGCTTCCCGGATCGGTGGCAGAGGTGATGGCCAGTCTGGCCGGCCCGCGGGTGGGGGCGTTCTTCGACCTCGACGGCACACTGGTCGCCGGCTTCACCGGGGTGATTCTCACCCGGGAGCGGATCCGCAACCGCGACATGGGCGTCGGGGAACTGATCAGCATGGTTGCCGCCAGTCTCAACCATCAGTTCGGCCGGATGGAATTCGAGGGTCTGATAAACAAGGCCACCGAGGTGTTGCGCGGCCGTTCGCTGTCGGATCTGCAGCAGATCGGCGAGCGGTTGTTCGCCGAGAAGATTGAGAAGCGCATCTATCCCGAGATGCGCGAACTGGTGCAGGCCCACCTCGACCGCGGTCATACCGTGGTGCTCAGCTCCTCGGCGCTCACCATCCAAGTCGAACCGGTGGCGCGCTTCCTGGGCATCCCCAACACCCTGAGCAACCGGTTCGAGATCGACGTCGACGGGGTGCTCACCGGAAAGGTGCTGAAGCCCATTCTGTGGGGACCGGGAAAGGCCAACGCCGCGCAGAAGTTCGCCGCCGAACACGATATCGACATGGCTGACAGCTACTTCTATGCCGACGGCGACGAGGACGTGGCGCTGATGGATCTGGTCGGCAACCCCCGTCCGACCAATCCGGGCGACAAGATGGCTGAGATAGCCCGCAAGCGGGGCTGGCCGATCCTGGAGTTCAGCAGCCGTGGACGAGGCGGTCTGGTGGGGCAGGTGCGCACCCTGATCGGCGTGGGGTCCGTCGTTCCGGCTGCCTACGGCGCCGTCGGCTGGGGACTGTTGACCCGTAGTCGGCGTCGCGGCGTGAACTTCTTCACCACGGCGTTTCCGCAACTGCTGCTGGGCCTCAACGGGGTGCGGCTGAATGTGCTGGGCGAGGCGAACCTCAAGAAGAAGCGCCCCGCGGTGTTCATCTTCAACCACCGCAACAACTTCGACCCGGTGTTGGTCGCCTCGATGGTCAAGGACAACTGGACCGGGGTGGGAAAGAAGGAACTCCAAAACGACCCGTTGGTAGGGACTTTGGGCAAGCTCGTTGACACGGTATTCATTGATCGCGACGACCCGAAGAAGGCCGTCGAGTCGTTGAAGCAGGCCGAGGAGCTGACCAAGAAGGGGCTGTCGGTTGTCATCGCGCCGGAGGGCACCCGGCTGGACACCAAATCGGTGGGCCCGTTCAAGAAGGGTCCGTTCCGGCTCGCCATGGCCGCCGGGGTGCCCATCGTGCCGATCGTGATCCGCAACGCCGAGGTGATCTCCGCGCGGGATTCCTCGACCCTGCATCCCGGGACGGTGGATGTCGTCGTCTATCCGCCGCTGTCCCTGGAGGATTGGACGCTGGACAACCTTTCGGACCGGATCGCCGAGGTCCGCCAGCTCTACATCGACACCTTGAAGAACTGGCCAGTCGGCTCGGTGCCCAAAGCTGATCTCTACGACCGCCCCACTTCACCCGCGAAGAAGGCGCCCGCGAAGAAGGCGCCCGCTAAGAAGGCGCCCGCTAAGAAGGCGACCGCCAAGAAAGCAGCGGGTCAGACCGCTGCGGCGAAAAAGGCCGCACCCCAGAAGAATCCGGAGACCAGAGTGAGGGGACGCCGATGAGCGCCGGTGACTACCTGACCGATTTCAGCACCACCGATGACGCATTGGTGCTGGCTTCGGTTTCGTCGAAAGCCGAGGCCGGCCTGCTCGACGACTGGCTGCGGGCGCAACGCCGGGCGCATCCGGACACCAGCGTCGAGGTGATGCGGATTCCGCACAACGACCCGTCGGTCCAACTGGTCAACGAACTCGCCGAGAAACTCAACGCGACCGAGGATCGCACCGTCGTGCCGGTGCGGGTGTTCTGGGTTCCCGGCGGCCTGCCCACGCGAGTGAAAGTGGCCGGTCTGGTCTCCGGCCGCGAGACCTACCGGCCGCCGGAGTTTCTGCAGCGCGCGATCCTCAGGAAGGATCCGTCCCGCGCCCGGATAGTGGCCGGGGAACCGGCGAAGGTCTCTGAACTCCGCAGCCAATGGGACGAGAAGACCGTCGGTGAAAGCCAGCAGCATTTCGCCCGGTTCGTGCTGCGCCGGGCGAACCTGGCGATCGAGCGGATCGAATTACGTTTACTGGGGCCGGAATACAAGTCGCCACGCCTCATCACCGATGAGCTGATGGCGTCCAACCGGTTCATGGAGGGCATGTCGGGGATCCCCGGCGCCAGCCCCGCGAAGGCCGAGGAAATGCTCAACGAACTGGCCACCGGGTGGAGCAGGTTTTCCGTCGACCTGATCCCCAACCTCGGGCGGGCGATCTTCAGCAGGGGCTTCGACCCCCGAATCGACTACGACAACGCCCAGATCGAGGTGATGCGACGCGCACTGGAGGATCATCCGGCAGTGCTGCTGTGGTCGCACCGGTCCTATCTTGACGGCGTGATCGTGCCGGTCGCCATGCAGGAGAATAAGTTGCCGCCGGCGCACACCTTCGCGGGTATCAACTTGTCGTTCGGATTCATGGGACCGATCATGCGCCGGTCCGGTGTCATCTTCTTGCGCCGCAAACTCGACGATCCGCTGTACAAATACGTGCTGCGCCAGTTCGTCGGCTACATCGTGGAGAAGCGGTTCAACCTCAGCTGGTCCATCGAAGGCACCCGGTCGCGGACCGGAAAGATGTTGCCGCCCAAGCTCGGTCTGCTCAGTTACGTCGCCGACGCCTACCTCGACGGCCGCAGTGAGGACATCCTGCTGCAGCCGACGTCGATCAGCTTCGACCAACTGCACGAGACCACCGAATACGCCGATTACGCCCGCGGTGGGGAGAAGGTCCCGGAGAGTGCTGAATGGCTGTACAAGTTCATCAAAGCCCAAGGCGAGCGTAACTACGGCAAGATCTACGTCCGCTTCCCGGAGGCGGTGTCGATGCGCCAGTACCTCGGTGCACCGGACGGCGAAACCGCCACAGACCCGGCCGCCAAACGACTGGCCATGCAGAAAATGGCGATCGAGGTCTGCTGGCGGATTCAGCGGGCCACACCGATCAGTGCCAGCAGCCTGATGTCAGCGATGTTGCTGACCACCAAGGGGCGGGCGTTGACGCTGCGGCAGTTGCACCACACCGTGCAGGATTCGTTGGATTACCTGGAGCGTAAGAAGACCCCGATGACCAACAGTGCGCTGCGGTTGCACTCCACCGACGGTGTTCGGGCCGCGCTGGACGCGTTGTCCAACGGCAATCCGGTCACGCGCATCGACGGCGGTCACGAGCCGGTGTGGAAGATCAACCCGGAGGACGAGCACCAGGCCGCCTTCTACCGCAACTCGCTCATCCACGCCTTCCTGGAGACCTCCATCGTCGAATTGGCCTTGGTCCATGCCGGCCGCGCCCCGGAAGGCGAGCGGGTGGATGCGTTCTGGGCCCAGACGATGCGGCTGCGCGCCCTGCTGAAATTCGATTTCTACTTCGCCGACTCGGCGACGTTCCGCAGGAACATCGCCGAGGAACTGGGGTGGAACCACCAGTGGGAGGAGCAGCTTGCCGCCGGGCCGGAGGCCGTCGAGGAACTCCTGCGGGCCAAGCGCCCGCTGATGTCCAACGCCATGCTGCGCCCGTTCTTCGAGGCCTACGAGATCGTCGCCGACGTGCTGTGCGAAGCTCCCACCGACGTCAAGGCCCCTGACCTGAGCAAGCTGGCGCTCGGTGTCGGAAACCAATACGCCGCACAGGGTTTGGTGAGCAGCAACGAATCGGTGTCGGCGCTGCTATTCACCACTGCCCGGCAGGTGGCAGCCGACCAGAAGCTGCTTGAACCCTCCCATGACCTGCGCGAGCGGCGACGTGCATTTCTGCACGAACTGCACAGCATCGTCGAGGACATGGAATGTATCCATCAGCTGTCCCGGGAGCAGTTCTATGCCCGGGAGGCGTTGCTCAAACCGGCCGACGTACCCCTCGGCTGATATTGTCCTCCCCGTCGATAGGCGTGCAGAGGAGAAGCAGTGAAGAGCAATTTTGCGGTGTGGTGCGGTGTCGTCGCGGCGGCCGGCTTAGTCGGTGCCGGATTGTCGGGGTGCTCGGCGAAGGTGGAGACCAGTTCCGAGACCAAAGTGGAGAAGTCCGTCAGCGCCGCCGAACTGCAGACCAATCTCACCGAGCGACTCACCGCTGCCGGCAGCCCCCCGCAGTCGGTGACCTGCAAGAGCGATCTGGTCGGTGAGGTCGGCAAGACATCCCGCTGCGATGTCGTGTTCAGCGACACCAACAGCCTGCAAGCGATCGTCACAACCACCGGAAACGACAGCTCCGGGATCACCTATGACCTCATCCCGGCGATGACCAAGGAACAGGTCGAGAAGGCCGTCGCAGGGCTGTCCTCGGCCCAGTCCGCCAAGTGTGACGCTGGATTGGACGGCAAGGTCGGCAACACCACCAACTGCGAGGTCACCCTGGACGGACAGACCTCCAAGCGCATCGTCGAGGTCTCCACAGTCGATCCGGCCAACCTCGGCATTGAGCTTTCGGCGTTCATGCTGCTGCCCAAGCAGCAAGTGCAGGAAGTGCTGATGCAGAAGCTGGCCGCGGACGGCACACCGGTGGAAACCGTCGAGTGCGTCGGCGACGTCTCCGCAGAGGTCGGCAGCGTGATCGAGTGCGTGGCGGTCACCGGCAATGACCAGCAGGGCTACGACGTCACGGTCGTGGAGTCCGAGGGTGACACCCCCGACTTCGACTACAAAGCCAAGCCGTAGGGGCTGCCTCGCACGGGGGTAGCCTCGTAGCGTGACTTCGACCGTTGCGCGTCGTAGTCCATGGCCGGTTCTCGTCGCGGTCGCTGTTCTCGCGGGTGCGATCGCGGCATGCCTTGCGGCACTGGCGCTCGCCGACGCGTTGACCGCCACCGGGCTGCCCGATCCAGGTCCGGTGACGACCCTCGGTCTGCCCTTTGTGAGGGCATTCGGTGAGATCGCCGCAGCCGTGGCGGTCGGCGGATTGCTGTTCGCGACGTTCTTCGTTCCTCCGCAGGAAAACGGCGTTCTGGATGTCGCCGGCTACCGTGCCCTACGGGTGGCCGCCGCGGCGTCCGGAGTGTGGACGGTGTGCGCCGCCGCGCTGGTCCCGCTGACCCTTTCGGACGTCTCCGGCAAGCCGTTGGGTGACCATCTGAACCCTGTTGAAATCTGGCAGGTCGCCGGTCTGGTCGATACCGCCTCGGCGTGGCGGTGGACGGCTCTGCTGGCGTTCGTCGTCGCTGTCGCCGCCCGGTCGGTGCTGCGATGGTCCTGGACACCGGCGTTGTTCGCGTTGTCGCTGCTGAGTCTTGTCCCACTGGCGCTGACCGGCCACTCGGCCTCCGGCGGTTCCCACGACCTGGCCACCAACAGCCTGCTGATCCACCTGATCGCCGGTGCACTGTGGGCCGGCGGTCTGCTGGCCCTGCTGGCCAACGCGCTGAGCGGCGGCGAACACACCGACCTCGCCGCGCGCCGCTTCTCGGCCGCGGCCCTCTGGTGCTTTGTTGCGATGGCGGTGTCCGGCATCGTCAACACGCTGGTGCGGGTACGCCCGCCCGAGCTGTTCGCCACCTCCTACGGCCTGCTGGTGGTCGGCAAGGCGGCGGCGCTCATCGCGCTGGGCCTCATCGGCTGGCGACAGCGCCGCCGCGCGGTGACGGCGCTGCAATCCGACCCCGGTGCCCGAGCGCCGCTGATCCGGCTGGCGACGGCGGAAGCCCTCGTGTTCGGCGCGACGTTCGGTCTTGCGGTCGGACTGGGCCGAACCCCACCACCTCCGCCGTCGGTCCTGAACCCGTCGCCGGTGGAAGTGGCACTCGGTTACGACCTCGCCGGTCCGCCGACGCCTGCCCGAATCCTGCTGGACTGGCGTTTCGATCTCCTGTTCGGGACCGCCGCGATCATTCTGGCTGCGGTGTACGTCGCTGCAGTGGTGCGCATGCGCCGGCGCGGCGATGGCTGGCCGGTGGGCCGGACGGTGTCCTGGTTACTCGGCTGTGCCCTGCTGTTGTTCGCGACCTCATCCGGGCTGGGCCGCTACATGCCGGCCATGTTCAGCGTGCACATGTCCGCCCACATGCTGTTGTCGATGCTCATCCCGATCCTGATGGTCCTCGGTGCGCCCACCACGCTGGCGCTGCGGGCGCTGCCGGCCACGGGAAAGGGCAATCCGCCCGGCCCGCGGGAGTGGCTGCTGGCCGCTTTGCACAGCCGCTTGTCGCGGTTCTTCACCCACCCGGTGGTGGCCACCGTGGTGTTCGTCACCGGCTTCTATGCGCTGTACTTCAGCGGGATCTTCGACGCGGCGGTCAGCAGCCACGCCGCACACGTCCTGATGAATCTGCACTTCCTGCTCAGCGGCTACTTGTTCTACTGGGCGGTGATCGGGGTGGATCCCACGCCGCGACTGATTCCCCCGCTGGGCAAGATCGGGATGGTCTTCGCCTCGATACCGTTGCACGCCTTCTTCGGGGTGATGCTGATGGGAATGTCGCAGGTGCTGGGGGAGCGTTTCTACCGGTCCCTCCAATTGCCTTGGCACACTGACCTTCTCAAGGATCAGCATCTTGGCGGCGCGATCGCCTGGGCCGCCGGTGAAGTGCCACTGGTGGTGGTACTGATGGCGCTGCTGATCCAATGGCAGCGCACCGACCGCCGCACGTCGACCCGACTGGACCGCGCTGCCGAGCGTGACCACGACGCCGATCTGGTCGCCTACAACGCGATGCTGGCGGATTTGGCCCAGCGCGACCGCGCCAGCAATTGAATTTTCCCGCATCCACAGATCCACAGTCCACAGATCCACACATCCTGATTGGTCCACAGCTGGGCCCTCAGGCGGGCCGCCGGACCGCAGCGGTGTCGGTGCCGTCGTGCCCACTAGGGGTGCGAGACCGCATCGCACACACCGACGAAAGGATCCGACATGTTCGAAACACCCATCACCGTGGTCGGCCGCATCATCACCGATTTCCGCCGCCGGGTCGTGGCCGGCCAGGAGGTGATCAGCTTCCGGGTGGCCAGCAATTCCCGGCGCCGCACCCCGGAGGGAACCTGGGAGCCCGGCCAGACGCTGTACATGACGGTCAACTGCTGGGGAAAGCTGGTCACCGGCGTGGGTGCCGGCCTGTACAAAGGCGCCCCGATCATCGCGGTCGGAACCGTGCACACCAGTGAGTACGAGGACCGCGACGGGCTCAAACGGTCGTCGCTGGAGATGCGCGCCACCGCGGTAGGGCCGGATCTGGCCCGGGCGATCGCCCGTATCGAACAGTCCCCGCAGGCCCCGGACGCGCA
>CAXNJA010000104.1:0-9156 GCA_964202555.1 Mycobacterium sp. | reverse complement strand
CCGCAACATCCCGGTCGTCGACGGCATCCCCGTCGCCGATACGGCGAACCTTCGACTCGGCGCGAATCTTCACGACGCACTACTGGCACTGCTACCCCTGGTGGGCGTGTGGCGCGGCGAGGGCGAGGGCCGCAGCCCCAACGGTGACTATCGGTTCGGCCAACAGATCATCGTCTCCCACGACGGCGGTGACTACCTCAACTGGGAGGCGAGGTCCTGGCGGCTCGATGATGAGGGCGGTTACCACAGTCCGGGCCTGCGCGAAACGGGCTTCTGGCGGTTTGTGGACGACCCGGCCGATCCCGATGAATCCCAGGCAATCGAATTGCTGCTGGCGCACTCGGCCGGCTACGTGGAATTGTTCTACGGCCATCCCCACACCCAGTCGTCGTGGGAACTGGTGACCGATGCACTCGCCCGGAGTAAGTCCGGCGTGCTGGTCGGCGGGGCAAAACGCCTCTACGGCATCGTCGACGGCGGCGACCTCGCCTACGTCGAGGAACGGGTGGACGCTGACGGTGGCCTGGTGCCACACCTGTCTGCCCGGCTGACGAGGCACGTCGGATGAATCGACTGATCGCGGGAGCCGTCGCCGCCGGAGTCGCGCTGGGGCTGGCCGCCTGCTCTGGTAAGCAGGCGCCGCCCACGACCGAACCCGAGCTGGCCACGACCCAGCCCGCAGCGGCTCATGGTTCGCTGGCGGAGTGTCTCAAAGCCCAGGGAATTCCTGAAACCAGTGGCGCTGCAGCGGTTCTCGGCCCACCTGCCGGAGTCGATCCGGCAGCCTGGGACGCCGCCATGAAGCAGTGCTCGGACTTCGCTCCAGGCCCAGCCGGGCCCTGAGCTTCGGGCCCTGAGAGTTCCGAACCCCAGACATGGAACGGCCCCCGAGCCGTGGTTCCTGGTTGGACGGACCGGGGGCTCGGGGGCCGGGGGGCTGCCTGGAATTCGCCAGCGCGCACGTGGTCGCGGGTGATTCCGGCACCTGGTGCTGCTAGCGGGCAGCCACCTCACATGTCCAATAAGTACTCAAATTTCCGGACCACCTCCTTCCTTGTGTACCGACGACCGTACCGGTTGTCGCCGCTGTCCGCCAAGGGTTTTTCGCGGTCAGCGATCAACGGCGCAGCGCGTTCAGCGATCAACGGCGCAGCGCGTTCAGCGATCGCAGACGATCGCGCTCTCCACGAGCGCAGCCACCTGGGCCGCCAGCGGCGGGGGGCGCAACGGCCGCCCGTCCAGGGTGTGGACCCGCGCGCCGAGAGTGATGCTGGAGACCAGCCAGACGCCCTGTGCGGCAAAGAGATCGGACGGGCGCAGTGCCTCGTAGTCACAGTCGTACCCAGAGGCGCGAGCCACCTCGAACAGGGCCTGCTGCGTGGTACCGCGCAGGATCGGATACCACGGCGGTGGAGTCAGCAGACACGGCCTGCCGTCGCTTCCGGCGATGACGATCACCACCGTGGAGCGCGGCCCCTCCAGGATGTGGCCGTCGGAGCTGACGAAGACGACCTCATCGGCGCCACGACGGGCCGCTTCCCGCAGTGCGGCCATGTTCACCGCGTAGGACAACGTCTTGGCCCCGGCCAACAGCCAGGGCATCGTATCCGCACCGGTCGACGGCAGTCCCCGGTCAAGCAGCGCGGCGGCGACTCCACCGCGCCGTGAGGTGTACACCCGCGCCGGTAGCGGATTGATGGTCAGGTACGCAGTGGGGTCCGAACCGCTTTCCCGACCGCGGCTGTAGACCAGTCGCAGCGCCCCTTCGTCAGCCGTCTGTGCCGACCAGTGGCCCACCGCGACGTCGACCGCCCGCTTCCAGGCGAGGAGATCCGGCTCAGGCAGGTCCATCATGGCCGCCGACTGCACCAACCGGCGAAGGTGGGAATCCACCAGGCAGACTGCGCCGCCACGGACCAGCAGCGTCTCGAAGACACCGTCGCCGCGCACCGCGGCGAGGTCGTCGCCGAACAATAGCGGCCGACCAGGATCGTGCACCTCACCGTCGAGGGTGACGAGCACAGAAGGCTGGCCGGACATGACCTGCAGAGCCTACTGGCCCGACTCGTACAGTTGGGGTGTGTCAGCTGTGTGCGCTCCCGAAGGTTCACCCGACGCCGGAGCGATCTGGCATTACGGCGATCCGCTCGGTGAGCAGTGCTCAGCCGAACGCGATTCCGTGGTGGTGGACCGCTCTAACAGGTCGGTGATCACGCTCAGCGGTCCCGACCGGCTCAAGTGGCTGCATGCGCTGTGCACGCAGCACGTCGCGGAATCGCCCGACGGCGCGTGCACCGCCAACCTCAGCTTGGACGGTCAGGGCAGGGTCGAGGACCACTGGCAGCAGACCGACCTGGCCGGGGTCACCTATCTCGACACTGAGCCGTGGCGGGGCCGGCCGCTGCTGGACTACCTGACGAAAATGGTGTTCTGGTCCGACGTGCAACCCGCCGACGCCGACCTGGCGGTGCTGTCGCTGCTCGGGCCCGGTGTGGCCGGGGCGGCGGTGCTGGCGGCGCTCGGGGTCGACGCGCTGCCGGCGGAAGCGAGGGCGATTGCGCTGCCGGGCGGTGGTTTCCTGCGCCGCATGCCCGACGACGGCGGCATTGAGATCGACGTGCTGGTCCCGCGCGCCGACAAAGACGCCGTCATACAGCGGTTGCGCGGCGCCGGTGTGCGTCCGGCAGGCCTCTGGGCGTTCGAGGCCCATCGCGTCGCGGCGCAGCGTCCCCGACTGGGCCTGGACACCGACGAGCGGACGATCCCCCACGAGGTCGGTTGGATCGGGCCGCCGGGGCACGGGGCGGTTCACCTCGACAAGGGTTGCTATCGGGGCCAGGAGACAGTGGCGCGGGTCCACAACCTGGGCCGGCCGCCCAGGATGCTGGTTCTGCTGCACCTTGACGGGTCGGCGGAACGCCCCTCCGCCGGGGATCAGGTTCTGGCCGGCGGGCGTCCGGTGGGCCGGCTTGGCACCGTCGTCGACCATGTCGACCTCGGGCCAGTCGCGCTGGCACTACTCAAGCGGGGCATCCCGGCCGACACCGCACTTGTCACCGGTGGTGAGCACGCGGTGTCGGCTGCCATCGACCCCGAGTCGCTGCCGCCGGCCGATGTGACCGGGGCGGGCCGCCTGGCGGTCGAACGGCTACGTGACGGCACTCACTAGGCGGGCCGAACGGGGTGTTTCCCGCTGGGTGAACGACCCTGCCCGCACTTTGCGATACGGCACGGTAAAGTGTGCGGCAGGACAAATACCACATTAGATCGGAGCCGCCTGGTTTCGGGCCGCTCCGTTATTGCGCGAGGGGGTTCCCCCATGGGCCGCGGCCGGGCTAAGGCAAAGCAGACCAAGGTTGCCCGAGAGCTGAAATACAGCTCTCCGCAAACCGACTTTGAGCGGCTTCGCGAGGAGTTGGCCGGGTCCGGTGATCGGCAACCCGGGCAGCCGACCAACGGACTTGACGACGTACACGACGACGAGGACGACTGGCGGCCCTAGCTGTACCCAGCCGCGTTAGTTGAGCAGCCCGGCGACGCTAAAACCGTGGGTGCTGTCCGACCAATCTGGCCCGCGGGCCATCTCCGCCTTTCGCGGGCGCCTTGACGACGCTGCCCAGCACCCAACTGTCCAGGTGCCGAGCGGTCAGGATGGCCAGGGCGCGGTCGGTGTCCTCGGGGGCGACCAGTGCCACCATCCCGACGCCCATGTTGAAGGTCTTCTCCATCTCGGCCCGTTCCACCCGTCCGCGGTGGGCGATCAGCCCGAAAACCGGCGCCGGGGTCCAACTTCCACGGTCGATCTCAGCGATCAGGCCGTTGGGGACGATCCGCTCCAGGTTGCCTGCCAACCCTCCGCCGGTGACGTGGCAGAAGGTGCTTACCTGCGTTTCGGCGGCCAGAGCCAGGCAGTCCTTGGCGTAGATCCGAGTCGGTTCCAGTAGCTCCTCGCCGAGTGTGCGGCCGAATTCCTCCACGTGCCCGGCGAGGTTCATCCGGTCGATCTCCAGCAGCACCTTGCGGGCCAGCGAATAACCGTTGGAGTGCAGCCCCGAAGACCCCATCGCGATGATGACGTCGCCGGGCCGTACCCGGTCGGGCCCGAGGATGTCGTCTGCCTCGACGACCCCGACTCCGGTGGCGGACAGGTCGTAATGGTCGGGCTCCATCAGCCCGGGATGCTCGGCCGTCTCGCCGCCGAGCAGCGCACAGCCGGCGATCACACAGCCCTCGGCGATGCCGGAGACGATTGCACTGATCCGTTCCGGGACGGTGCGGCCCACGGCGATGTAGTCCTGGAGAAACAATGGTTCGGCGCCACAGACGACGAGGTCGTCGACCACCATGGCCACCAGGTCCAAGCCGACGGTGTGGTGGATGTCCATCGCCTGGGCGACGGCAAGTTTGGTGCCGACGCCGTCGGTGGAGGACGCCAGGACGGGTTCGCGGTACCCGCTGCGGAGCGCGAATAGACCGGCGAAACCGCCAAGTCCGCCACGCACCTCAGGCCGGCTGGCCCGCTTGGCCAGCGGCTTGAGCAGTTCAACGGCGCGATCGCCGGCCTCGATGTCCACTCCGGCGGATGCGTAGGACACGCGGGCACCCTCTCCGCGCTGATTCCTCGCTGACTCCTCAGACATCGGCGATAAGGCTACCGCTACCAGCCCGACCATAGGCTGCCGACCGGGCTTCAGCCGACGTGGCGGGCCAGCCACTCGTTGAGCGGCCTGCCCGCGCGCAGCGTGCTGACCACCCGCTGCTTGGCTTTGGCGGTCCCCAGCCAGGCCCCGACCGGCCAGTCCTTCATCATCGCGATTCCCTTGTGCCGCAGCATTTCGATGCGCGGATGGTCCATGGGAAAGCCCTTCGGCGCGGTCTTGAGCACCTCGTGGGCCATGGTCTGATAGCCCGCCGCGTGCAGATCCTCGACGATCTCCGCGAGTTCGGTTCCCGACTTGTCCCGGTCCACGGCGATCCGGTAGCGCTGCAGCGTTGCCGGGTCGGGCATGTACAAGCCGCCGCCGACGGACAACGCGTCAGCGGAGAACGACACATAGGCCTGGCCGGTGCCCGATCCGAGGGTCGCCGAACAGGTGGTCTTGTACGGCGTCTTGTCAGCGCTGAACCGCACGTCGCGGTAGGGCCGGAACAGCTTCCCGGCGCCGAACTCCTCGGCGAGTTCAGCGAGCAGCTGCTCCATCGGCGCTCGGACGCAGTTTTCATAGACCGTTTTGTGCGCTGCCCAGTAGACCTTGGAGTTGTCGGCCTGCAGTCCCTCGTAAAACTCGACCGCCTCGACGGGCCATCCGGTGAAAGCACTCATCGGATTCTTCCCCACGGTCCTGAAACTAGTCGGGCCGATTCTCGGGTACATGCGGTATTCGGATGTGACACCCTGAGTGGCTATGAAGGGTTTCGCTGTCTTGCTGGCCGCCGCGGCGGTCACCGTCGCCCCGACCGCCGCGGCGACGCCACCCACCGGCGTGGAGGTGGTGACCCTGTCCCACGGCTACATCAGCGACGGCGCCATGACGCACTGGAGCGCTCCCGGAGTCGGCGGGTGCACCGTCGATGCGGTCTATGGCTCCGGGGCGCCGGTCAAAGAAGGCGTCGGCGCCGGCTTCGTCCACAACGGGCGCAATGGGGGCAACATGCCGCTGGTGATGGAGGTCGTCTACATCAACCCGGTGGGCGCCGCCCGCTCGGTGGAGGTTCCCGAACCGGCGGGCTGCCCGGTTTCCTGACGGCGCTGTGACGTCCACCCGCACCCGCTGCGCGCGGCGCGGGCAGAAGGTTCAATCAGTAGCGATGAGAGAGGGTGGCATGGCGGCTGAGAAGCAACGGTGCCTGGTGACCGGCGCGACGGGTTACATCGGCGGACGCCTGGTACCCCGGCTGTTGGAGAACGGTTTCGAGGTGCGGGCTCTGGCGCGCAATCCCGCCAAGCTGGACACGGTGCCGTGGCGTGACCGCATCGAGGTCGCCAAGGGTGACCTCGGCGATCCGGCATCGCTGGAGGCCGCGTTCGAGGGCATCGACGTCGTCTACTACCTGGTGCATTCGATGGGGTTCGAGAAGGACTTCGCGGCCGAGGAGCGCCGCGCAGCACTCAATGTCGTCAACGCCGCCCGCAAGGCTGGGGTGCGACGCATCGTTTATCTGTCCGGCCTGCACCCTGAAGGTGCGGAGCTGTCCGAGCACCTGGGCTCGCGCACCACCGTCGGCCAGATCCTCATCGCATCGGGAATCGAGACCATCGTCCTGCAGGCCGGGGTTGTGGTCGGATCGGGTTCGGCGTCATTCGAGATGGTCCGACACCTGACCGACCGGCTTCCGGTGATGACCACCCCCAAATGGGTGCACAACAAGATTCAGCCGATCGCGATCCGCGACGTCCTGCATTACCTGGTGGCCGCCGCCACCTGCCCGGTGCCCAAATCCCGGGAGTGGGACATCGGCGGGCCCGACGTGTTGGAGTACGGCGACATGATGCAGGTCTACGCCGAGGTGGCGGGGTTGCGTCCACGCCGGATTCTGGTGCTGCCGGTGCTGACCCCCCGCATCGCCTCGCTGTGGGTGGGGTTCGTGACCCCGATCCCCGCGGGACTCGCGCGGCCTCTGGTGGAGTCCCTGCACTGCGACGCGGTGATGGGTAACCACGACATAGACACCATCATCGCGCCGCCCGAGGGCGGGCTGACCCCGTATCGGCGCTCAGTGTCACTGGCATTGGCGCGGATCGCCCGCGGCGAGGTGGAAACCACCTGGAACACCGGCACCGCCGCGCAACTGCCCAGCGACCCGGAGTGGGCCGGCGAGGTGGTCTACACCGACACCCGCGCGCTGCACACCACTGCAAGCCCCGACCAATTGTGGAAGGCCGTTGAGAGCAGCCTGCCCAAACATTGGAAGGTCGAGGAGCGTGAGCCCGGACTGATCAAGCTCCGATCGGCCCGCAACGGCCCGGGCGACCGGTGGCTGGAAGTGCGAATCACCCCGGAAGGCTCCGGCAGTCGCTACGAGCAGCGGGCGATTTTCTATCCGCGCGGGCTGGTCGGGCGCGCGTATTGGTACGCCGGGCGCCCGTTGCAGGCGGTAGCGCTGGATCGGCGGGTAAAAAAGGTGACCTCGGCGGTCCGCTAATTCAGGGCCGGCTGAGCGCTGAGACGTTGTCGTTGTCGGCCTGCACGGCGGCCAGCATGTTCTCCACGACGTTCTTGCCGAGCGCGGTCGCGTTGGGCAGTTCGATCGGGTAACTGCCGTCGAAACACGCACAGCACAACCTGCTGGCGGGTTGTTCGGTAGCCGCGATCATGGCCTGCTGCGAGATGTAGCCCAGGGTGTCGGCACCGATCGCCTGACGCACCGACTCGAGCATCTCGCCGTCCTCGGTCTGAGTCCCCGGGGCGTTGGCAATGAGTTCGGCGGGAGTGGCGAAGTCGATGCCGTAGAAGCACGGCCACTTCACCGGCGGTGAGGCGATCCGCACATGCACCTCGACCGCCCCGGCCTCGCGCAGCATCCGGATCAGGGCGCGCTGGGTGTTGCCGCGAACGATGGAGTCGTCGACGACGACGAGCCGCTTGCCGCGGATGACTTCCCGCAGCGGGTTGAGCTTCAACCGGATACCGAGTTGGCGGATGGTCTGGGACGGCTGAATGAAGGTGCGGCCCACGTAGGCGTTCTTCATCAGGCCCTGGCCGAATGGGATGCCGGATTCCTGGGCGTAGCCGACGGCCGCGGGGGTGCCGGACTCCGGTACACCGATGACCAGGTCGGCCTCCACCGGCTTCTCCCGGGCCAGTCGCCGGCCGATGTCGACCCGGGCGCCGTGCACCGAACGCCCGGCGATCACGCTGTCGGGCCGGGCCAGGTAGACGTACTCGAAGACACACCCCTTCGGAGTGGGCGGGGCGAAGCGGGTGGAGCGCACCCCGTCGGCGTCGATGGCCAGCAGTTCACCGGGTTCGATATCGCGCACGAAGGAGGCGCCGACGATGTCCAGTGCGGCGGTCTCCGAGGCCACCACCCAACCGCGATCCAGTCGGCCCAGCGACAACGGCCGCACACCGAACGGATCTCGGGCGGCGTACAGGGTGGTCTCGTCCATGAACACCAGGCAGAACGCGCCGCGCACGGTGGGGAGAAGTTCCAGGGCGGCCTGCTCGATGCTGGTGTCCGCCGCGCCACCGGCCAGCAGAGCGCCGAGGATGTCGGAGTCGGTGGTGGCCGCACCGGGTGCGTTGTGGTTGATCAGCCCTGCTTTGCGGGCCCGGGCAGCCAAATCCGTGGTGTTGACCAGGTTGCCGTTGTGCCCCAGTGCCACGCCGGTGCCCGCGGCGGTGTTACGGAACACCGGTTGGGCGTTCTCCCAGGACGTCGACCCGGTGGTCGAGTACCGGCAGTGCCCGATCGCGACGTGGCCGGGCATGGCGCCGAGGGTCTGCTCATCGAACACCTGGCTGACCAGGCCGAGGTCTTTGAAAACCAGGACCTGAGAGCCGTCGGCGACGGCGATGCCGGCCGCTTCTTGGCCGCGATGTTGCAGCGCGTACAGACCGTAGTAGGTGAGCTTCGCAACTTCCTCGCCTGGAGCCCAGACGCCGAAGACGCCGCACTCTTCCCGAGGTTCGTTTTCCAGTTGGCCGGTCACATTGCTCCCTGGCGTCGGTGGCGTGTTGAGTCTACGGGGGTCGGGGCTCAAAGCGGGAATCCTCGGGCAATGTTTCACCGCGCTTCCCGGCCGGGAGCCTGACCAGCGGTAACAGCGACGCGACCGCACCGGCGCGGGACCCGGAGAGGCTCAGCCGCCCTCCGGATGACGCCTCATCGAATCCGGTCAGTCCGGTAACCAGCAGCAGCCAGGTCCGCGGATCGGTCTCCACCACGTTCGGCGGTGTTCCGCGGGTGTGCCGCGGACCCGAAACACATTGCACCGCAACGAAAGGCGGCACCCGAACCTCGACACTCTTTCCCGGCGCCGCCGCGGCCAGGGTGCGGGCGGTGAGCCGTACCGCCGCGGCCAGTGCGACCCGGTCGGGCGGCGGCGTGGCCTCATCAAGCAGCCAGTCCTGGACCGCGGCGACCGCCGCGCGCAGCGCCTGGGGATCGACGGGCGGGGTCACCAGAGCCGCCCGGCCGGCGACATTGGACTCC
>CAXNJA010000103.1:0-9179 GCA_964202555.1 Mycobacterium sp. | reverse complement strand
AGATCGGCCCCCTTGAACCGGTAATCCCCGGGGCCGTACACCCGCAGGAAGAAGCACTCGTCCTCGTGGGTGACGTCGTGCCAGTCGTTGGTGACGCCGATGAAATTCAGCGTGCCGTCCTCGGTCAGCCGGTACCGCCCGGTCGAGGGCGCGGCCAGAATGCGCTCCACCGCATCGTTGGGTTCCTTCATGATCAGCTGCGCCCACACGTCTACAGCCGCCAGTTCCCGCCAGCGCTCGTTGATCTCGTCGACGTCGGCCTGGTAGTCGATGTCCATGAATTCCAGCAGGTGGAACAGGAACAGCGGGATATCGGCATACGCCCCGGCGGTCACGTTGGTCATCGAGGAAGCACCGGAGATCCTCGGATTCAGCTCACCGAGATAGACCTGATCGGAGTCCAGGTCCACCAGCACGTCGACTTCGAAGAACCCTTTGTAGCCCTCTTGTCGGAGCCGATCGCCCAGGCGGCGCACATGCTGGATAGCGGTATTGCGGTGCGCCTCCGAGAGCGCTTCGGGGAAGAGGTCGTTGCCGCACCAACCCCCGCGGTAGGGGGTCAGCTCCGGATATCCGGTCAGGTCGGTCATGAACGGGCCGACGACGGTGCCGTGCCCGGTGTTGACCGCTTCCACCGCGACGGCCCTGTTGTTGATCCGCTTCATGATCTTGAGGTCCTGGCCGACGATGTTCGCGCTGTCGCGGTCCCATTCGGCCTCGCAGGTGATGAAGAACGTCGTCTTGCCCGAATCGCCGTAGGGGGTCTGGACCACCAGGTCCGAGCCCAGGCCGGCCGACTGGCTGAGCTCGCACAGTTGCTGGTAGTTGTCGGCGCGGGCCAGGACGTTGGGCACCGACGGCGCGCCGGCCTCCTCGCCGAGTCGGGTGGTGACGATCTTGGAGTCGAGGTGCCGACGTAGGGAGTCCGGCGGCAGGATCAGGTCGTAATTCAAGTCGCGGCAGATCTGCTCGGTCTCCTCGTCGAAGAAGACCATCGCAATCATGGGGCGTAATCCAGTTGCCGCGCAGCGCAATTCGATATGTCGTTGCACTTCCTGATCGCGCAGGAGGTAATTGTTGATTTGCTCGGAGCTGGTGAACTCGATGTAGGGCTTGCTTTTCGGGGTGAACACCCGCGGATGCGCGCCGTCCCACGAATCGTGGTAGACGATGTACTCGAATCCGCGCACCCACCTGTCGATCCCCAGCAGATTGAACGCAGTCGGGCCGACGAAGAAGATAGGCTGCTCGTTGGTTCGGAAGAAGGTCCGGACCTCCGGGATGCCATTAAGCCCCCGGGATCGGAATACGCTG
This sequence comes from Mycobacterium sp., assembly GCA_964202555.1. Lineage (GTDB taxonomy): Bacteria > Actinomycetota > Actinomycetes > Mycobacteriales > Mycobacteriaceae > Mycobacterium. The sequence goes on along the minus strand of CAXNJA010000103.1, from coordinate 7,865 downwards.
GATACCATGGGAATACCGAGGTCCTGCCGGTTGATTTGCTGGGACGGGGGAGGCAATCTTCTCACGATGGCGACACCGGAGACCTGGAAATCGTGTGACTTGAGAACTCGGGCAAGGAGACCTTGATGGCCCAACATCCACTGGACTCGCTGTCGGCTGAGGAGTTTCGGCGTACCGCTGAGATTCTGCGCCGCGAGGGCAAGGTGGCCGACGGTTGGCGCTTCACCTCAATCGAACTCCAAGAGCCCGAGAAGAATGCGGTCAAAGCCTGGCGTCCGGGGCAACCGGTGCCGCGCAAGTCCTTCGCTGTGTTGCTGGACCGGACTGAGAACAAGACCTACGAGGCAGTCGTCGATCTCACCGGCGAGTCGGTGGTCACCTTCGAGCACATTCCCGGGGTTCAGCCGAACTTCACCCTTGACGAGTTCTACGAGATCGACGCCGCGATGCATGAGCACCCCGACGTGATCGCCGCCCTGGCCGAGCGTGGTTTCACCGACATGGACCTGGTGCTGATCGACACCTGGACCTACGCCAAGGCGCTGATGCCGGAGAAGTACCGTGACCGCCGCCTGGGCTGGTGCGACCTGTGGGTGCGGGCGACGCCGGAGGGCAATCCCTACGGGCATCCGGTGTCGGGGCTGAAGTTGGTGGTGGACGTGAACACCCACGAACTGCTCGAGATCGAACGCAATCATGACTTCGGTCATCCAGAGGTCGACTGCGAATACGTGCCGTCCGTGCGGGGGACCAAGGTGCGCGCCGACCTCAAGCCGCTGCACATCACTCAACCCGAAGGCGCGTCGTTCAGTCTGGACGGTTCGGAGCTGAAGTGGCAGAACTGGTCGATGCGGCTGGGCTTCAACTTTCGCGAAGGTCCGGTGATCTATCAGCTGGCCTTTGACGACAACGGCGTCAAACGCGATGTCGCCTATCGCATTTCGCTTGCCGAGATGGTGGTTCCCTACCGCGACCCCAGCTTCGACCACTACCGCAGGACCGCCTACGACATCGGCGAATGGGGTCTGGGATCAATGACCACCTCGCTGGAACTGGGTTGCGACTGCCTTGGCGAGATCGTCTACGCCGACGCGACCCTGGCCGACACCCGCGGGGAGCCCTACACCGTCAAGAACGCCATCTGTCTGCACGAAGAAGACAACGCGGTCATGTGGAAGCACGTCGACCACAAGTTCGGGGCGGAAGTGCGCCGCCAGCGCCGGATGGTCATCTCCTGCCATGCCACCGTGGCCAACTACGAATACCTGATCTACTGGCGGCTGTACCAGGACGGCAACATCGAGTGCGAGATCCGCGCGACCGGCATCATGGTGACCACTCCGTTCCCGGAGGGTGCGACGCCCCCGCCGTACGGGACCGTCGTGGACGTCAACACCTACGCGCCCTACCACCAGCACTTCCTGGTCGCGCGACTCGACCTGGACGTCGACGGTGAAGACAACACCGTCATGGAGATCGACTCAGTGGCTCCGCCGGTCTCGGCGGACAACCCGCACGGCCTCGCATTGGTCACCGAGTCGACACCGATCACCTCGGAGGCTCACGCCGCCAGGGATTTCGACTGGTCAACCCAGCGCGCCTGGAAGGTCGTCAACCCCAACAAGACCAACAAGTACGGCACTAACGTCTCGTACAAACTGGTTCCGGGAGCCTGTTTCCCGCCGATGATGGACCCCTCGACGGTCCAATATCTTCGCGCTCCGGTGATCGGCCACACCCTATGGGTGACCAAGAACAGCGGCGAGGAACGTTGGCCGGCAGGCAAATACCCGGCTCAGTCCGAAATCGACACCGGGATGACCGAGTGGATCAAGGATGACGCGCCGCTGGTGAACACCGATGTGGTGCTGTGGTACGTGTTCGGGATCCACCACATCACCCGGATGGAGGAGTGGCCGATCATGTCGGTCGACACGGTGTCGTTCTGGCTCAAGCCATCCGGCTTTTTCGACCGCAATCCCTCGATTGACGCGCCGCCGACGGCCAAGGGCGGCGGCGCCTGCCACACCGACTGAACCGTGGCGGTGGGTCTAACCCACCACCACGGGGGTGTCTTTGCGCAGCGTCTCGCCGCGGAAGAAGTCCGGGGACACCGCACGCCAGGCCAGCATCAAGCCCAGGCCCAGCACGATCAAGCCCAGGCCCAGGATCAGGACCAGGCCGACCCCGAAAACGCTTGCGCCACTTCCGTAGTCCGGTGAGGCGCTGTCGCGCAGCGTGACGATCAGGACTGCGAACAGCCCCAATCCGCCCAGCAGGGGGAACAGCAGCTTGAAGACGAAGCTGTTGACGTTGGTGAATAACTCGTGGCGGAAGAACCAGATGCAGGCGAAGGCGGTCAGGCCGTAGTAGAAGCAGATCATGATGCCCAGCGCGTAGATGGTGTCCATCAAGGCGTTCTTACTGAGCACGTGCAGCACCGTGTAGAACGTCCCGGCCACCACACCGGCTGTCACGGTCGCGTACGACGGGGTCAGGTACCGCGGGTGGATCGACGCGAAGCGGGGCGGTAGGGCCTTGTAGGTCGCCATCCCCAGCATGGTCCGCGAAGACGGCAGGAAGGTGGTGATCAGGCTCGCGGTGCTGGAGGCCAGCACAGCCAAATACAGCAGCAGATGCCACGGACTGCCGAGGACTGGCTCTGCCAGTGAGCCGAAGACGTTGCTGGAGTTCTCGGTGTTGCCCAGTCCGAGACCCTCTTCGCCGACCCCGGCGTACATCTGGCTTGCGGTGGCCACGATCAGGTAGGTCAGCAGGATCGACAGCACGCACAACAGCGCCGCCCGCCCCGGCGTCTTGGTCGAGCCCTTGGACTCCTCGTTGACCGTCAGACAGGTGTCCCAGCCCCAGAACGCAAAGATCGACCCGGACAGCCCGGCAACGAACGCCGACACCGTCAGTCCCGCCGGGCTGAACCAGTCCCAGGAGAACGGAATTCCGGTAGGCGCCGAACCTGACTTCGCGATCGCCACAATGGCGAACGCCGCCAAGATGGCCAGTTGAAAACCGACCAGGACGAACTGCACCCGCTCGGTGGTGGTGATGCCGCGGTAGGCCACCCAGGTTGCGACAGTCAGGAAGGCCAGGCAGGTCGCAACATTGACCCACGTCGACTCCCACAGGTTGCCGAGTTGCTCGTTTTTGAACAGATCGCCGAGGAACTGGTAGAAGAACTCCACCGCCACCCCGGCCAGATTGGACAGCACGATCGCTGTCGCCAGAACGGCCGCCCAGCCTCCGATCCAGCCGATGTAGGGACCGAAGGCCTTGCTGGTCCAGGTGAACGAGGTACCGCAGTCCGGCATCACCTTGTTCAGTTCGCGGTAGGCGTAGGCGGCGAAGAACATCGGCAGGAACCCCGCGATGATCACCACCGCCATCTTGTGGCCGGCTTGCGACACCAGGATGCCGATGGTCGCGGTGAGCGCATACGCCGGCGCAACCGAGGAAATCCCCAGGACCACACTGCCCAGTACTCCGACCGAGTTGCGCGAGAGACCTTTTTCTTCCAAGTCGGACTCAGGCGCGTGGTGAACCTGATGTGTTTCACTCATGCTGCCCCCGCCGGGTTGGCTGCGAATCAACTCTGGGGAGTACCGTACCGCTCACGCGGCGACCCGGCTTGGTGTTTGCTTTTTGCATTAGCTATTGCGATTGGATGGAGCGCTCATGACCGAGGGAGTCGACGCGGCCGAAAGCGGTGTCGTTGTCGGTGCCGACGGATCCGAGCACGGTGTCGCCGCGGTGCGCTGGGCCGCAGACACGGCGGTGGCATACGGCCTTCCACTGACGGTCCTGCATGCCCGCCCCGACGCGGACGCCGAGCCGACCCTGGTGACCGAACCGACCGGTGTGCTCGGTGAGGCCGTGGCCCTCGCCCGGCAGGAACAACCCGGCGTGCAGATCCGGGCGCTGCAGATGCCCGATGCCCCGGTGCAGTCGCTGCTGGCTGCCGGCGAGAACGCCGATGTGGTGGTCATCGGCTCCCGCGGCGTCGAAGGATTCCGCGGTTTGCTGCTGGGCTCCACCACAATGCACGTCGCCCCCTACGCCCAATGCCCGGTGGTGGTGGTGCACTCGGGGATGGAGGGCGGAGTGCCCTTCGAATCCGACGGCGATGACGGCAACCCGGGGCAGGTGGTGCTGGGGTACGACGGATCGCCGGCCTCCAACCGGGCGGCCGCATTCGCCTTCCGCCACGCCCAGGCGGTCGGTTGCGGGGTGGTGGCGGTGAACGTCGACCCGGGGCGGGGTGAGCCCGAGACCGAGTGGATCCACCCCGAGGACGCCACGCCCGGATCGGACACCAGTGCCTTCCACTCGCCGGTGATCGTGACCGCCTCGTCGTTCCCCGATGTTCCGGTGTCCTTCGTGGGCGGCACCGGCCGACCGGCCGAGGTGTTGCTCGCCGAAGCCCGCGGCGCCGTCCTTCTGGTGGTGGGCAGCCGCGGCTCGGGAGGGTTCTCCGGCCTGGTGATGGGATCGGTCAGCCAGAAGGTGCTGGCGCATGCCGAGTGCCCGGTGGCGGTGTTGCACCCCGGCGTTCCCGCCGAGACCGCGGCCGGGATCGGCTGACCGGACCGGAGCTAGTCCAGCAGGACCGACTTGACCTTCACCTCGGTGGCCGGCTTGCCGTCCACCCCGCCACCGCCGACGCCGGCCGCGGCGATCTTGTCCAAGGTGGCCAAGCCGGTGGAGTCGATGGTGCCGAACACGGTGTAGTTCGGCGGCAGCTTGGAGTCCTTGTAAACCAGGAAGAACTGGCTGCCATTGGTGTTGGGGCCGGCGTTGGCCATCGCGAGTGTGCCACGCGGATAGAGCACCGGTTTGCCCAGCGCCGGATCGGCCTTGTCGTACTGATTGGTGGGGTATTCGTTGGCGAACGAGTAGCCCGGTCCGCCTGAACCGGTGGCGTTGGGATCGCCGCACTGCAGCACGCCCAGTTCCGGAGCGGTGGTCAGCCGGTGGCAGACGGTGTTGTCGAAGTAGCCCTTCTGGGCGAGGCTGGCGAAGCTGTTGACGGTGCAGGGCGCCTCGGCATTGTTCAAGGTCAAGCCGAGGTTGCCCTGGTCGGTGGACATGCTGACGCTGATCGTCGCCGGGTCGGTGGGCACCTTGCCGGTTTTGGGCGGTGCGGCGTCTCTGGCCTTCTCGCCCGCGGCGGGGTACTGGCAGTTGGCGCCGAGGCCGGCCGCGGGCTTGAAGGCCGGCAACTGATCGGGGCCGCCGCGGATCAACTCCGTGGGTGTCGGCGGGCCAGCAGGTGCAGTGGTGCCTGCGGCCGCGGAATCGGTGCTGTCGGCGGGCTTCTCGTCGCCCTTGAACAGGAACCACGAGATCGCCGCCACGCCGGCCACCATGGTCGTCATTGCGGCGACCACGGTCAGGATGCGTTGCCGCCGTTCCTGCTGAGCGCGCAGCTCAAGCTGCCGCTCAAGCTCGCGCTTGGCCGTCTCGCGTCGTTCTGCGTTGGTGGGCACCGCTGCCGATCCTTTCCGTCCGCACTGTTGGGTTGCGTCGCGAGACGAGTGTGCCAGCCCAGCCGGTCAACGGGGGTCAGGACCCACCCGAACCGCAGGATGGGACACTGTGCTCCGTGTTGCTCACCGGGTTCCCGGCCGGCATGTTGGCCTGCAACTGCTACGTGCTGGCCCAGCGTCAGGGGTCAGACGCCGTCATCGTCGACCCCGGCCAGCGTGCGTTCGGGCCGCTGCGGCGGATCCTCGACGAGAACCGGCTGACTCCCGCCGCGGTTCTGCTGACCCACGGCCACATCGACCACCTGTGGTCGGCGCAGAAGGTGGCCGACACTTTCGGTTGCCCGGTGTACATCCACCCCGAGGACCGCTTCATGCTGACCGACCCGATTCGAGGGTTCGGCCCGCGGATCGCCCAGATGGCGTTCGGCGCGATGTTCCGGGAGCCCAGACAGGTGATTGAACTCGGCATCGACGGCGCCACGTTGAACCTGGGCGGGATCGCGGTCACCGTCGACCACACCCCGGGGCACACCCGCGGGTCGGTGGTGTTCCGGGTCTCGGAGACAACGCACGGCGATGGGGACCGGATGGCCTTCACCGGGGACACCCTGTTCCGCCAGTCCATCGGGCGTACCGACCTACCCGGCGGCAGCGGCCGGGACCTGCTCGGTTCGATCCTGAACAAACTGCTGATCCTCGACGACGACATCAAGGTGCTCCCCGGGCACGGCCCGGCGTCCACCATCGGGCTGGAACGGCGCACCAACCCCTTCCTGGAGGGTCTGACGCTATGACCGGACGGCAGACCGCCGCGGGGGCCAGGTGAGTGAGTTCCAGGCACCCAAGGGCGTGCCCGACTACCTGCCGCCGGAATCGGCGGAATTCGTCGCCGTCCGGGACGGACTGCTCTCGGCCGCCCGGCGGGCCGGGTACGGCGACATCGAGTTGCCGATCTTCGAGGACACCGCATTGTTCGCCCGAGGGGTGGGGGAGTCCACCGACGTGGTGTCCAAGGAGATGTATACCTTCGCCGATCGCGGCGACCGGTCGGTCACCCTGCGCCCGGAGGGCACCGCCGGGGTGATGCGGGCGGTCATCGAGCACGGTCTGGATCGCGGCGCGTTGCCGGTCAAGCTGTGTTACGCCGGGCCGTTCTTCCGCTACGAGCGTCCGCAGGCCGGACGGTACCGCCAACTCCAGCAGGTCGGTGTGGAGGCAATAGGCGTCGACGATCCGGCACTGGACGCCGAGGTTATCGCTGTGGCCGACGCCGGTTTCCGGTCCCTGGGACTGGAGGGATTCCGGTTGGAAGTCACCTCACTCGGTGACGACTCCTGCCGTCCGCAGTATCGAGAACTGTTGCAGCAGTTCCTATTCCGGCTTGATCTGGATGAGGCCACCAGGGCCCGTGCGGAACTGAATCCGCTTCGGGTGCTCGATGACAAGCGCCCGCACATCCGGGAACTGACCGCTGACGCCCCGGTGATGCTGGACCACCTGTCTGGCACCGCCAAGGCTCACTTCGAGACGGTGCTGGCGCACTTGGACGCACTCGGGGTGGGCTACGTCGTCAACTCGCGTCTGGTGCGGGGCTTGGATTACTACACCAAGACGACCTTCGAATTCGTCCACGACGGTCTCGGCGCGCAGTCGGGGATCGGCGGCGGCGGGCGCTACGACGGGCTGATGGCCCAACTGGGCGGCCAGGACCTCTCCGGGATCGGTTTCGGTCTGGGGGTGGACCGCACCGTGCTCGCCCTGCGCGCCGAAGGCAAGGCGGTTGGCGACCCAAGCCGCTGCGATGTGTTCGGTGTGCCACTGGGCGATCGGGCCAAACTCGAACTGGCCCGGTTGGCGGCGGCCCTGCGGGCTACGGGGGTGCGGGCCGATCTTGCCTACGGTGACCGCGGCATCAAAGGCGCCATGCGTGCCGCCGATCGTTCCGGCGCGCGGATCGCATTGGTCGCCGGCGACCGGGACATCGACGCGGGCACAGTGGGGGTCAAGGATCTGTCCACCGGTGAGCAAGTAGATGTGCCGGTCAATTCCATTGTTGCCGAAGTGCTTTCACGGCTGAGCTGATCGGGCGTAGATCGGGGCCTAGAGCGGGGCCTAGAGCGGCCTCCGTCGCGCCGGGCGCACTTCGGCTCACCGCCGGCACTGTTCCCTCAGTGGTTTCTTAGGGACGGCGGGGAACCGCCGGGTCGGTGCGGCCCGTTGACCGGGTATGAACGGGCTGATTGAGGATTACCTGAGCACCCGGGGTGTGCGGTATTTCCGGGGCCATCACGATGACGAGTACTTCTACCTCGTCGATTTCGTCGTCGGCGCCTACCGGGGCCGGCTCGACGTGCACCTGGAGGT
>CAXNJA010000102.1:0-9740 GCA_964202555.1 Mycobacterium sp. | reverse complement strand
TCCCGGTCGACGGCCGCGTGATAGGCGATGTCCACCCAGCCTCTGTCGTCCTGGTGGAATCGCTGATGCTGCTGCAGACGCGCGATGATCGCCCGGTTGTCGGGCAATGCCACCGCGGAGTGGTGAATGGTCATCCGGTCGATGGTCTGCGGCCGGCCGCCGGGCAGCGCCGGGCGGGCGCCCCAGGCCTGCCGGCACAGCATGACCCCGGACGGGACGGTCGAGGACGGCTCAGTGACTGCGGGGGTCAGTGCGGGGGTGGGCGCGGGGGAGGGCGCGGCCGACGATTCCTTGGTGCAACCTGCCACGACCGTTGCCAGGCCCGCCCCGCCGGCCACCGCAAGAAGCCGACGACGGGTGATTGCCTCGCCGCCGCCCGCCGTGGGCTTCCTCGAGCTTTCCACAGCTGACACGATAGAGGTTCAGGCGGAAATCCCGGGACTTGGCGGAGTTGACGAAGAGGAGTGCAAGTGCGCGACATCATCGCCAAGACCCTGGGGCTGCAGTGACGGAGCAGGCCGCGACCGCTCAACGCCGCGCGCTGTTGACTCGCCGGGTCCGCCTACTCGTCGGTGCGACCATCAGCTACAACGTGATCGAGGCGGTTGTCGCCCTCAGTGCGGGCGTGGCTGCATCCTCGACGGCCCTGGTCGGCTTCGGGCTCGATTCAATGATCGAGGTCGCCTCCGCGTCCGCGGTGGCCTGGCAGTTCTCCGGTCGCAACCCCGAAGACCGAGAGCGCACAGCACTGCGCATCATCGCCTTCTCGTTCTTCGCCTTGGCGGCCTACCTCACAGTGGAGTCGGTCCGGGCGCTGCTCGGCGAACGGGAAGCGGCACCGTCCACCGTGGGCATTGTGTTGGCCGCCGTGTCGTTGGTGGTGATGCCGGCGCTGTCCTACGCCCAGCGGCAGACCGGCCGGGAACTCGGATCCGCCAGCGCGGTCGCTGATTCCAAGCAAACCCTGCTGTGCGCTTACCTATCCGGCGTGCTGCTTGTCGGACTTTTGCTCAACAGTCTGTTCGGCTGGTACTGGGCAGATCCGTTGGCGGCATTGGTGATCGCCGCCGTCGCGGTCCGCGAAGGACGCGAAGCCTGGCGCGGCGAGCACTGCTGCTAGGTGGAGTCGAAGTTGCAGGGGGGGCCTAGGAGCCCAGAGCCAAGCGCCGGTCCGATGGTTCGTAACCCGGGCGCTCGGGCTAGGCCCCGACCCCGCCGCCGACAACTTCGGCGCAACCCGATTCCGCGCCGAGGCACCCGACCGACATCACATGGAACGCCCACAGCCACTACTACGTCCCCGGAAGCGAATCCGCGCGCAGCATGGGCCTGATCGCCTCTGAACATGGAGATCAACTCCACAGCAACGGTTTAACGGCACCACCCCGCGCAGACTTCATCCACGTGGTAGCGCCTCGACAACTGGCACCCCCTAGACCTCCACCTCGCTGCCCTCCCACAGATTCACCGCATACACGTGGCTGCGATCAACCTCTTCACCGCAATGACGGCAATACGGATGCTGCTCGGCAACCGCCGCCGCTGTCGTCATCCACTCACCATGAGCCTGCAAGCACCCCTGACATACCGCACCTCCCGGAGCCCCGCACGCGCCAGCGCACTCATAGTGGTAATGAAATCTTCACCCCGTAAGGCCGCGAATACAGCCTTCACCTTACCCACCCCGCGCCACCAACCATTTCTCAGACGTTGTTACTTTGAACCCGCCCGGTGCGGTTCCTTTTCACCTCCGACTTCGGAGGTTGGGGATCTGCAACCCGCATGGCGGCACGATCCGACCGCACGCAGCATCTGATGGCCTCGGGTTTTCCGAGACCGTTTTTCTCTCTGATTTGTGGCCTAACCGAAGGCCGCCGACCTAGTCCAATTATACCCGTTCTCCAGCGGCATCTGCCGTGCTGCGGGACCCGTTCGGTACAGCCTCATCGTAAGTGCACCAAACCTATTCGAGTCCTTACCCGCTAGCGGAGGCCCCCAAATCGCAAGTCTGTTCCACGGTCCACCCGCAGACCTGCCGCTTCACCCGCCCGATCAGGGGGCCGCATCGCCGGCCCACTGAAAGCTGTTGACGTACTTGCCCAGATCCTGAGCGAGTTGCAGATTCGCCGCTGAGGGCAACCCCGGCCCGGAGTTCGGCCCGAAGGACCGGTAGGGGCCGGTGGCGAAGGCGACGAGTGCGAGATCGTCCTTCACCGCCGCCATCGCGAGGATCCGCTGGCGGGTGTAGGTAGCCGCGGGGTTCTGCGGCCAGTCGTCGGCGAACACGCCGTAGCCGGGTTCGTACCCGACCTTCGCGTTGGGAATCTGGTAGGCGACCCGGGCGTCCGGGAAGCGTTTCCGCAGTAGGGATTTGACGACATCTTCGGCGGTGCCACCGTTGGCCGGTTGGGAGAACAACTGCATGACGCCGGTGTCGCCGCCGGTGAATTTCGCGGTGACGCCGTTGTCGTAGGTGGTGATCGCGTAAGCCGACTCCGGCGTCGGGTAGGACACCGAGAACTGCGGGTTGCTGAACCGGGGCAGCCCGGTGACCGGCTGGTCGGCGGCGGGGCGGCCGCATTCCGGTGGGCACATGTAGTGGGCGATCTTCGGCGTCAACACGAATGTGAGTCCGGCCATGACCACTGCTGCGGCTGCCACCGTCGTTCCCCAGTGGCCGAACAGCCAGCCCAGCCGGGGCCGGTGCAGCGGAGGCGCGAGGTACTGGCCCGCGGGCAGTGCGTAGCCGGGGTAGGTGGCCTCATCGGCACCGTCGCCGTCGGCGGTGGTGGCGCCGTCGGCGGTGGCGGTGGCGGGTTGGGGTCGCACCCGGCGACGCTCGTCGCGTGATGTCCGGGTCGAGGCGCGGGTGGCGGCGCCGCACGCCGGGCAGAACGCCATATCGGGCACCACCATCTCGCAGTGGATGCACAGCAGAGGTTGGTCGGGGTGCGGCGGGTCGGTCGTCTCGTGCAGCAACGCCAGCTGCAGTGCCAGTCGCAGAGCCAGCACCGCCAGCACTGCGGCGCCGAGATGGATTGCCAGCATTGCCGTTTGCGGCATGCCGGTGATGTTGACCACGCCGACAGCTGTGTGCACCAGCACGACCGCCGCAGCGATCAGGCCGAGCAGTATCCGCACCCGCCGGCCGTGGTGGCCGGCCGTTGTGAACCACAGCAGGATGCCGACAAGCCCGCCGGCGGCCGCGGCGGTGACCGGGATGGTCACCCCGGTCATCACGACATCGACGAGCAGTCCCCGCATCGGTCGTACATGGGCGAACAACCCGGTGCTCAACCGCGGGGCAAGGCGGATCAGGGTCGCCGCGGCGGTGAACGTCAGGGCTCCGAGTGCGCCGATGACGAAGCCGTCCAACGACTCCCGGGTTCCGGGCCGGGTGAGCCGCAGCACGACCGCCGGCAGCAGCATGAGCAGCATCCCGGCCGCAGGGATGGCCACACCCTGGGTGAACAGGTGATGCAGGGCGAGGCCCGCGCTGATCGAGACGTTGTAGGTGCGTGCCACCATTCCGCCGGTGAGCATCACCCAGCCCGCCCCGAGTCCGGCGCCCAGGATCGCGGCCAGGGCAAGTGAGGTGCGGGGGATGTCGCGGTTGATGCTCGCTGCCCGCAGATACAGCACGAACAACAACGGCAGTCCGAGTGCGGAGACGGCGATCCCGGCGGTGGGCAGTCGGGTGAGGGCTGAAATCGCCAGGGCGGCCACACCCACCAGCAGCGTCACCCGAAAGGGGATGCGGGAGCGGTTGGGCAGATGCGGGAACATCGCGCTGGCGAAATGGGGTGCCAGTACGTTCTCGCCGGGTGCAGCCCCGAAGGTTCTGGGCCGCAGCATCATTGGGGCACCGCCGGAGCCGGCCTCGGGGCGGTCGGCGTCGAGGTGATAGCCGCATAGGCCGCAGAAATTGCCCGCCGGCACGCTCGCGTCGCAATGCGGACAGGTGGTCATGACAGCAGCCGCTGGGTGTCGAGGAGGACCTTGGCCAGGTTGTCGGCGTCCGGTGTGCCCAGTCCGGTCGCCAGGTCATATCCCGGGCCGGCGTCGTAGACCGCGTTGCCCCCGCGGACCACATCGTGGAACGCCGGCAGTCGCGCACCTTCGGCGATCCGGTACAGCAGCGGATTGAGATCGCCCAACAGTGCGCCGCCGTTGGCGGTCAGGTACTGGTTGATCACCGCGGCGATCCCGGCCCACAACGGGGCCGACAGCGAGGTGCCGCCGCCGACGAGTTGCTGCTGGCCGAGCACGATCCGCACGCCGGTGAACGGATCGGCGACCGCCGAGACGTCCGGGGTCAGCCGCTGTCCCGCGCCCTGGCCGACGTCGAGTGCGGCCTGCCAGGCCGGGCGCTGGTAGAGGTTGGACACCCCGCCGGCGGTGCCCTGCGACAGCGGCGCATCGAACCAGGTGGTCTCCTCGATCCAGTTCCCGGCCGCATCGGTGGACAGCGTCGTGCCGCCCACCGATGTCATTTCCGGCAGCGAGGCGATGGCGTCGAGTCCGATGTTGTCCTCATGCGGTGGTGTCGACCACTCCTGCCCGCCTTTGCATTCCAGGCCGGCCAGGTCACCGCTGGCGTCGAACGCCGTGGTCCCGTTGCGCTGCGCGGCGACCAGCGCAGCGCGGACCGGGACCAGGTCGGCCGCGGTGATCAGCTTGTCGCAACCCCAGCCGATGGAGAAGGTCCAGACCGCCCCGGGATAGCGCCGGTCGGTGTCGGCGAGCATCGCCGCGATCTTCTCGAAAGCCCCATCGCCTTCCACCGTGGGCCGGGCATTGACCAATACCTTCTTGGCATCGGGGGCGATCGCGTGCACGGCTTGCAGATCCATCGCGGCTTCGCCGCGCCGTGACGGCGGCAGTCCGTCCACCACCTCGGGGATGAACCGGGGCAGCGCGAAGGTGTCGGCGAAGGTGTCCAGATCGGCCTGGTCGAATCCGTCGAACGCGAACACGACCACGGTGGAGCCCTTGCCGGTGAACCCGGCGGCCCGCAACGGCTCGATGTTGTAGGTGCGCAGCAGTGCCTGCGGTGTCAAGGCCTGCCCGGGCACCTCTCGCGGCAGCTGCCAGCGGGTCTTCTCGCGGTGCGGGGTGTACCCGAGGATCCGGCCGAGTTCGGCGACCTCATCACGCAGCGCAACCGGCACCGCCGGTTGCTGCGGCGAGGCATAGAAGACCTGGCCCTGCCGGCCCTGGTAGTCGTGCACCTCGACCCCGAAGGCGCCCGCCACCGACGCTGCCGGCCCCTCGACGAACGCCCACTCATCGCCGGTGTCCCAGCGCACCGCCAGGCCGTGCTCACCCGCCCAGCTGATGAGCGAACCGGGCCGGGAGGCAGTGCGCAGCGCTGCCGTCACCTGCACGTCGCTGTCGCGGGCCGGACCGAGATCGGTGGAATCGTCCAGCAGATTCGCATACGGGCCCGCGATCCGGCTCGGTGCGCCCCGAAGCGGGTCCTCGTCGACGGCGACCAGAGCCGCGGCGCTGACGGCGGCCAGAGCGGCCGCCACCAACGCCTTCCGGCCGCTGATCCTCACCGGCATCCTCAGTGCACTCTCGCTGATGGCGTCATGATCGGGGATTCCCTTCTGATATGCGCCCGTGAGGCGACTGTAGATGGTCGCGACCGTGTCCCTTAACCTGATGCGTGTGCGACTCCTAGCCGTTCTGCCGATCTTGACGGCTGTCCTGGCTATCGCGGTTGTGCTGCTACCGGCGGCCCGCCGCTTCGTCTGGCCGGTGGTGGTGTTGGCGGCGGCCAACGTGGTGCTGACGCCGTTGACCAGCGGGGAGTGGTTCTACCAACGCACCGAGGACGCCTCCTACGCCCGGGCGGTGGCCGACGGTGACTTCACCGGTTTCGACCGGCTGATGGCCGGCCACGACCCGCATCTGCTGCCGAGGATGGCCGCCATGGCGGTGGCACTGCTGGTCGCCCTCGTCGGCGTGGCGGTGCTGCGGGCCCGCGCCAACGGGGGCGCGTCCGTCTCGACGGCGACGTGGGCGGCGGCCGCGGGCGTGGTCCTGCTGGCCGCGACGGTCAGTCTGGTGCAGGGCGTCCTGCTGCTCGTCTGAGGCGCTCGTGCGGCCTTCACCCGCCGCCTGCTGATCGGCACCACGACAAGCGGCACCACCTCGTCATCCGGCTGATGGACGACCTGGGCATCCCGTTCCTCGGGCTGCCCAGCTGCGCAACGTCACCGGCCCGCCCCAGTTTTGCCCCGTCCTACCTATTCTGAAGCCATGCGGTCCCACCGATGACCTGGCAGGCGTTGCAGCCCTTTCTGGTCGCTCTGGCGATCGGGATGCTCCTCGGCTTCGAGCGAGAGCGCAGCCACAAACGCACCCTGCCGGCCGGCTCGCGGTCGTTCGCGTTGCTGTCGCTGCTGGGCGCGGTGGCCGCCACCTTCGGGCCGTGGGCGGTGGTCGCCGGCTTGGTCGGTGTCACCGCATTGATGGCATTGGCCTATTTCCGCACCAGCACCGAGGATCCCGGGACCACTACCGAGATCGCTGCGGCGGTCGCCTTTCTGCTGGGTGCACTGGCCTACGGCCGTCCCGGAATCGCCGTTGCCCTCGCCGTGGTCGTCGTCGGTCTGCTGATCTCCAAATCGCGCATCCACCATTTCGCCCGCGACATCGTCACCGAGGTCGAAATGGAGGATGCCATCAAGTTTTTCGTGGTGGCGTTCGTGGTGCTGCCCCTGTTGCCCGATCAGCCGATGGGACCCTACGGAGTGCTCAATCCCGCCAAGGTCTGGCTGCTGGTGGTGTTACTCACCGGCATCGGCTGGTTGGGCTATGTCGGTGTCCGGGCACTGGGCGCCGAACGCGGGCTGATGGTCACCGGACTGGCGGGCGGTTTCGTCTCGGCCAGTGCCACCACCGCTTCGATGGGCCGACTCAGCCGGACTGCCGGGGTTCAGGCTCCGCTGGCCAGTGCGCTGGCCGCCAGCCTTGCGACATTTGTGCAACTGCTGATCGTGATCGGCTACGTCGATCCGGCGGTGCTGCGCCGGTTGTGGCCGCCGGTGCTCGCCGCATCCCTGGTGCTCGTCGCGGTGGCGGCCTATGTCTACCGGGGTGCCCGCCGCGACAACCGTGCCGCGGCCGCGGCCGCGGCCGCCGTCGCCGCCGAAGGTCGGCCGTTCGCGCTGAAACCCGCGTTGATCCTGGCCGCCGTCCTGGTCGCCGCCCTGCTCGTGGGACGTTGGGGAGCAGAGGTTCTCGGCCCCCGCGGTGCGGTGCTAGGTGCCTTCGGGGCAGGCCTGGCCGACGCCCACGCCGGGTCGGTGGCCGCCGCCAGCCTGGCCGCCAAGGGCGACATCACCGTCAGCACTGGGTTGATTGCCATCGCCGCCGCACTGGGATCCAACCTGCTGGTGAAGTGCGGGTTGGCCTTCAGTTCCGGTGGGCGGCGCTTCGGCCTGGCATTCATCGCCGGCATGGTCGCCCCGACGGTGGTCTTCGCAGCGGTGATGACCATGGTCCTGCGGTAGTGGCGCGGGTCTTAGGGACTCCGGTCATGGCTACCGTTTATCGGTGGAGCCACGCCTTCGGGTTCCGGTGCCCGTACCGCGTCGTAGCCGGCCGGTAGATGGTCGGGCGGTTCAATTCGCAACTTGTGCGCCACCGGCACGTCAGTCGAGGAGTGCAGGATGATCGATAGTGCGATGGTGACGGCGATCAGATCAAACAGTTTGTCCCCGTTGGGGATACCGGCCTGGAGCACCAACAGGCCGTACACCACGGAGGCAAATCCCTTGGGCCCGAACCAGGCCGCGGTGAGTTTCTCCGCGCGCGGCATCCCGGTTTTCATCAGCGAGAGCAACATCGAGGCCGGCCGCACCACCACGATCGCCAGGATGGCCAGCAGCCAGCCCTGCCAACCCAGGTGCGACAGCCGGTCCGGGGTGATCAACGCACCGAAGAGCAGCAGCGCGGCGAATTTGGTGAGCTCTGAGAGCAGATCCCCGAACGGCTCGAAGGTTTCGGCGGCGACGTGGTCCAGCGTGGCCAGCGCCGAACCGGCGGCGAACGCCGCCAGGTACGGGTTGGCATGTGTGAGATGGCATATCGCGTACACCACGATCGCGATGGCCACCGGTCCCAGCGGTTGCAGGCGGGGCTCGACGGTGAGGATCTTGCTGCGCCAGGCCAGCGCCACCAGGGCCGCCACGCCGACCCCGATGACCAATCCGAGCACCAGTTCCAGCAGCACCATGCCCAGATGCGAGTCCGCGTGTTCGGCCAGGGCCAGGAAGACCAACACGAACGGCAGGGCCAGGCCGTCATTGAGCCCAGACTCCACATTGAGCAGCCTGCGCAGCCGCAACGGGATGTCCGAGCGGCTTACCAGTGCCGAGGCGAACACCGGGTCGGTGGGAGACAGGATCGCTCCCAGCAGGAAAGCCGTCGGCCAGTCCAGGCCGACCAGATAGTGCGCCGGCACTGCAATCCCGATCATCGACAACGGCATACCCAGGCCCAGCGCCCGCCCGGACAGCCGCCAGCCCTCACGCAGCGCCGGGACACTGGCCCGCTGCCCGTCGGTGAACAACACCGTGAACAGGGCGATGTCGGCCAGCACCGCGACGATCGCGTCATCGGCGGTGTAGTTGACCACGCCGAATCCGCCGGGACCCAGCAGTGCCCCGCCCACCAGGAACAGCAACGCGGTGGACAACACCGTCCGAGCGGCCAGGCCGGACAGCGAGACGCTGATCAGCAACATCACCCCGAAGGCCAGGACGAGCGCCACGTCGAACTCCCATGTTGTTGTTCGGCTGTCCGGGCAATGGTGCACTCCGCGGCGCTACCGCGGTGCGGTTCGGCTCAAACGCTCCCTCTGGGAGGATTGGGCGGCTCCCTCTGGGAGGATTGGACGGCTCCCTCTGGGAGGATTGGGCAATGGTGCGGATCGCCCTTGTGCTGTGCGCGGTGGGCGCGCTGGCTGCCGGTCCGCTGGCGAGCCATCAGCCCACCGTCCGACTGACCGACAACCACATCCAGATGCTGTCGCCCTGGGATGTGGCCAACCCGGCGGTGGGATACCTCAACCCGGCGTTGCTCGTCGCCGTGCAGCAGGCGGCAACCGCCGCCGCTGCCGACGGGGTCACGATGACGATCACCTCGGGGTGGCGCTCGCCGGAGTTCCAGCAGCAATTGCTCAACGATGCGATCGCCACCTACGGCAGTGTTGGCGCCGCCCGCCAGTACGTGCAGACCCCCGAACAGTCCAAGCACGTGCTGGGCCAGGCCGTCGATATCGGAGGCGTGGATGCTGACTACTGGCTGATCGCCAACGGCGCCCGGTTCGGGCTGTGTCGGATCTACGCCAACGAACTATGGCATTTCGAACTGGTCGCTGACGCTCTGGGTAACTGCCCGCCGCTGCTGGCGAGTGCCGCGGGATGAGCGGTCCGGACTGAGCATGCCGCCCGCCCACCGGCCGGTACGACTCGCCGCCGGGTTACGGTCACTGATATGAGCACACGCCCCGATTACGTCGACTTCCACTTCGACGTCATGTGCCCGTATGCCTATCAGACGTCGAGATGGATCCGGGAAGTCCGCGATCTGACTGGGCTGCAGGTGAATTGGCGGTTCTTCAGCCTGGAGGAAATCAACCGTGTCGAGGGCAAGAAGCATCCGTGGGAGCGGGAATGGTCCTACGGGTGGTCGATGATGCGCATCGGTGCCCTGCTGCGCCGCCG
>CAXNJA010000101.1:0-9848 GCA_964202555.1 Mycobacterium sp. | reverse complement strand
GTTCGGGTGCTGCAGGGCCAGGTCAGAAGTTATTCAGGCACGGTACCGGTGGGCGCTGCGGTGGACCCAGGGTTGGTCGAGGCCGCCCTGGACTGGATCGATGATCCTGTCGGCCTCTACGACGGGCATCCGGTGGCGGTCGCCGACCTCTGGCGCAGCGTGATGGTGGCGGTTGCCGGGCAGCGGTGCGACTCGGTGGTGCTGGTGCACCCCGACGACTGGCCGCGCCGCCGAATTGCCCGGGTGGTCGCTGCCGCCAACATCGTGTCCGATCAGGTGGCACCGATGCGCCGCAGCGACTGGAACCCCGAGCCCCGCCACGAGGACGCCGACGACCCGCGGGTGCGCCGTCGCAGAGCCCCGCTGCTGGTTTGCCTGGGGGCGGTGGGCGCGGTCGTCGCCGCTGTCACGGCACTGCTGGCGCGATCGCTGCCGCCGGAGGTGGGCCCTGCGGCCCTGATTGACATCACCACCGTGGTGGAGGGCCGCGTTGCGGTGCAGTTCCCCCGATCTTGGAACGTCGCCCGGGTCACCGGTGGGCCGGGATCGCCTCGCCTGCAGGCCAACTCGCCGGCTGATCCGGATTTCGCCGTGCATGTCACGCAGTCCTACACCCCGGAGTCCACGCTGGCGCACGCCGCTGCGGTGCTGCGCCGGGTGATCGCCGAGCAACCGGCAGGGGTGTTCGTCGACTTCACCGACGAGGTGACCGTCGGCGAACTGCCGGCATTGACCTACCGGGAGATACGACCCGGCAGGGTCATCGAATGGATGGTGCTGCTGGTCGGCTCGACCAGGGTCGCCGTTGGGTGCCAAAGTCCGCCCGGACGAGCCGGCGCGGTCCGCCCGATCTGCGTGCAGGTCGTGACTTCAGCTCGCGAGAATGGCACCGAGAGTGGAACCGATCCGCGCCCGTAACCGTCTGACCTGGTACGGGCACCGGAACGGGCCGAGGTTTCCGCGGTTTCGACGGGGGAGAGCCGTCGGGACCGCAGAGGCCTCGGCTTCGCGGCGCGGACTCACATCGGGTCGCAGCCCCGGGGGCGTAGACCGCCGTTTTGACCTGCGCGGATGCTCGGCGGTAGGGTTTGCCGCTGGCGTGCGGTACGCCGCGGACCACCGCGGGGTAAACCGGCTTCTCGGGTCACTGTTGGTCGCCGAGGAACAACCCCCGACCGTCGACGCCCGACCGACACCCGGCTCGCCGGGATCCACCCCCTGTGGACGGAAAAGCACCGGGGACCGACAAGGAGAGGTACACGCTGTGCCCACATACACGCCGAAGGCCGGTGACACCACGCGTTCGTGGTACGTCATCGACGCCACCGACGTGGTGCTCGGCCGGCTCGCCGTCGCTGCGGCCAATCTGCTGCGCGGCAAGCACAAGCCGACATTCACGCCCAACGTCGACGGCGGTGACTTCGTCATCGTCATCAACGCCGACAAGGTCGCCATCGCAAGCACCAAGCTGGCCAACAAGTTGGCCTATCGCCATTCGGGTTATCCCGGTGGGCTGCGGTCCCGCACCATCGGTGAACTGATGCAGAAGCGGCCCGATCAGGTGGTCGAGAAGGCCATCGTCGGGATGCTGCCGCACAACAAGCTCAGTCGGCAGATCCAGCGGAAGCTGAAGGTCTACGCGGGTCCTGATCATCCGCACAGCGCCCAGCAGCCCATTCCGTACGAGATCAAGCAGGTGGCCCAGTGAGCGACGTGACCAACGAAGTCGAAGAAGCGGTCGAGGAGACCGTGGAGACCGTCGAGACCAGTGAAACCCCCCAGACCCCCGAGGAAGCCCCCGAGGTTCCGGTGGAAGCCGCGGTGGAGTCCGCCCCCCGCGCACCGGTCATCATCGACCGTCCCATCCAGACGGTGGGTCGCCGCAAGGAAGCCGTGGTGCGGGTCCGCCTGATGCCCGGCACCGGCCAGTTCAACCTGGACGGGCGCACTCTTGAGGCCTACTTCCCCAACAAGGTCCACCAGCAATTGATCAAAGCCCCGCTGGTGACCGTCGACCGGGTGGACAGCTTCGACATCCACGCCCACCTCGACGGCGGCGGCCCCTCCGGGCAGGCCGGTGCGCTGCGCCTGGCGATCGCCCGGGCGCTGATCCTGGTCCAGCCTGAGGATCGTCCGGCGCTGAAGAAAGCCGGCTTCCTCACCCGCGACCCCCGCGCCATCGAGCGCAAGAAGTACGGCCTCAAGAAGGCCCGCAAGGCGCCCCAGTACAGCAAGCGCTGAGCACACGCACACACGATCGCCGGGTGGTTCTTGCCGAACCACCCGGCGATTTGCGTTGTTGGGGGGAGTTGTTCCCGTGGCTACCGCGCCGGTTGGGTGCGGAGGCCCTCGATATGAGAAGTTTGACCAATGGGCCGACTGTTCGGGACCGACGGAGTGCGTGGCGTCGCCAACCGTGAGCTGACCGCCGAGTTGGGGTTGGCGCTCAGTGCCGCCGCGGCCCGCCGGCTTGCTCCGGCGACCTCAGGGCACCGTATCGCGGTGGTGGGCCGGGATCCGCGGGCCAGCAGCGAGATGCTCGAAGCCGCCGTCGTCGCCGGACTCACGAGCGAGGGTGTCGACGCCCTACTGGTGGGGGTGCTGCCGACACCGGCGGTGGCCTATCTGACCGCGGCGTACCAGGCGGACCTCGGTGTGATGATCTCCGCGTCGCACAACGCGATGCCGGACAACGGCATCAAGATCTTCGGCCCCGGCGGTCACAAACTCGACGATGACGCCGAGGACCGGATCGAGGAGCTGGTCGCCCAAGGCCCCGGGCTTCGGCCGGTCGGCGCGGCCATCGGCCGGGTCCGGCAAGCTCCCGATGCCGTTGACCGCTATCTGGACCACCTGATCGGGGCCACTGGGGCGCGGCTGGACGGCGTGACCGTCGTCGTCGACTGCGCCAACGGCGCTGCGTCGACCGCCGCACCGCGGGCTTACGCTGCCGCCGGTGCGCGGGTCATCGCCATTCACGATCAGCCCGATGGCCTCAACATCAACGACGGCTGCGGATCAACCCATCTCGGAGCCGTGCAGGAGGCCGTTCTGGCCCATGGGGCGGACCTGGGTCTGGCCCACGACGGCGACGCGGACCGGTGCCTGGCGGTGGACGCCGCCGGCCACGTGATCGACGGCGACGCGATTATGGCCGTCCTCGCACTGGCCATGCAGGAGGCCGGCGAACTCGCCTCCGACACGCTGGTGGCCACCGTGATGAGCAACCTCGGCTTACATGTGGCGATGCGCGAAGCCGGGATTGAGGTGCGCACCACTGCTGTAGGTGACCGCTACGTTCTGGAGGAGTTGCGGGCCGGCGAGTACAGCCTGGGTGGCGAGCAGTCCGGGCACATCGTCCTGCCGGCGTTCGGCACCACCGGTGATGGAATCCTCACCGGCCTGCGATTGATGGCGCGGATGGTGCGAACCGGCTCCCCGCTTGCCGTGCTGGCCGCCCCGATGCAGTCCATGCCGCAGGTTTTGATCAACGTGGCGGTGGCGGACAAGGCCACCGTCGCCCGGGCCCCGGCCGTGCGGTCCGCTGTGGCCGCAGCCGAGGCCCAACTCGGTGACACCGGACGGATCCTGCTGCGGCCGTCGGGAACCGAACAGATCGTCCGGGTGATGGTGGAGGCCGCCGATGAGGACACCGCCCGCCAGGTCGCAGACCGGGTAGCGAAGTCGGTCAGCTCCCAAAGCTGATCTGCCGCCGCCGCCGGGAACCGGCGCGGGCCGCACTGCGTCCTTCCAGGTATGGAATCCGGTGCGGGCACCGCTGTCGATCCGCACGCGCTGTGGGCGGCGGCGCAGCGCCTTGACGAAGCCGCCGATCTGCTGTGTGGCGCGCTTGCCGTGCACTTGCGGCCGCTGCGCTGCGCTGCCGATCCAGGCGTAGGTGCCGCGGTGGAACGGCTGGTGGCTGACATCGAACTGTGGCAACGGGCTGCTCAAGACACCGCCCTGGCGATACGCACCGCCGCGGATCGTTACACCGACACCGAGGCGCAGGCAGCGGAGGCGCTGCGGTGAATCCTGAGGCGCTCGAATCCGACTGCGCAGCGTTGGCCGCTGCGGGATCGCTGGCCGAAGAAGCACTTGCCCTGCACCGCGAAGCGCTCGGCATTGTCGAGCAGGGTTGGCACAGCCAATCCGGCTCAGCGGCAACCGATGCGCTTCGGCGCCAGTGCGGCGAGGCCGCCGAGTTGGTCACTGCACTGCACGACGCCACCGGGGACTTCCGGGCGCTGCGTGACGTGGCCGAATATGGGGTAGACGCGTCCACCGCACAGCCCTACAACCGGCTGAGCGATCGACCCCCGGCGCAGTTCGACACGGCGGAACCGTTCTTCTTCGGCGGCGCCCCGGCCCCGGCCCCGGCCCCGGTGCCGGTGTCGCCACCGGTACCGCCGCCGGCACCGCCGCCGGCGCCGGCCTGGACTCCTGGAACGGCGGGGCCGCCGTTGCCCGACCTCGGGGGTGCCCTGGTAGGTCTGGTCGCCCAGATCGCTGATGCCGTCAGCCTCATCTCCGCCGAAGAAGGCGCAGGCCTGGAGGTTACCCCGCCGACCGATCCGCCCGCCGAACCGCCAGCCGCACTGCCCCAGCCGGAATCTCCCGCCCTGCCGCCGGTGAGCCCGCCGGTGCAGTTCGTCGGCCCGACAGCCCCGCCGGATTCGGCGGCGCCGCCGATCGCCGCGCCGCCGCCACTTCTTGCCGCTGAGCGTCCGCCTGATCCACCACCTGAACCCCGCCCTGATCCACCACCTGCGCCCGAGGTTCCCGCGGCGCCGGTCGCGCCCGCGCTCGAGCAGCCCCCCGAGCCGCTCCCCGAGCAGTCCCCCGAGGACCCCAAGACCCCTTGCGAGATCGCCGCTGACGCACTCCCTCAGGTCGGCCAGTAAGTCGACGGAGGGCGGGGCGGCGCTACGGCAGCAGCTGCTGTAACTGCTCGACGAAACCGACGTACTCGGTGCCGTCCGCGGTCACCGGAGAGGCCAGCAGAGTGGTCACCCCCGCCTCGGCGAACGCGGCGATGCGTTCCTTGACGTAGCCCCGTGTGCCGATGAGGGACACACCGCGCACCAGATCGTCGGGCACCGCCGCGACCGCTTCCGCCTTACGGCCCGCCAGATACAACTCCTGGATCCGGTCGGCCACCTCCCCGAATCCGTACCGGGTGGCCACGTTGTGGTAGAAATTGCGGCCCTTGGCGCCCATACCGCCGATGTACAGTGCCAGTTGCGGTTTGGCCCACTGCAGGCGATCCTCCACGTCGTCGCCGATGGCCAGTGAAACACCCACCATGACATCGAGATCGCCGAGACTGCTGTCCCGCTTGGCTTTTCCCGCGCGCAGGGCATCGCCCCACACGTCATCGGCACGCTCGGGCAGGAAGAAAACCGGTTGCCAACCCTCGGCGATCTCGGCGGTCAGTTCGACGTTCTTCGGGCCCAGTGCGGCGATGGCGATCGGGATCTGTTCGCGCAGTGGCTGATTGATGATTTTCAGGGGCTTACCCAGCCCTGTCCCGTGGCCCGGAGGTAGCGGGATCTGATAGTGCCGGCCCTGGTAGGACAACCGCTCACGGCGCCAGACCTGCCGACAGATCTCGACGACCTCCCGGGTGCGGCCCAACGGCGCGTCGAACGGCACGCCGTGAAAACCTTCCACCACCTGAGGCCCGGAGGTACCGATACCGAGCCGGAACCGGCCGTCGGAGACGTAATCCAGACCGGCGGCGGTCATCGCCAGCAGCGCCGGGGTGCGGCTGTAGATCGGCACGACCCCCGAGCCCAACTCGATCGTTGAGGTCATCGCGGCCAGGTAGCCCAGTTGGCTGATCGCGTCGAAGGAGTACGCCTCGGCCACCAGGGCGATGTTCACGCCCTGCTTCTCCAACTCGACGACGTGCTGAACGCTCTCGCGGAATCCGCCCGAGTAGGACAGGAAAATGCCGGTGCGCATGCTTCACCCCAATTTCTTCACGACGTTATCGCCTACCGGAACAGCGCGACGATCCGATCCTCAGCGCTCACCGGTGCAGCGTCCGGATCCGGCCGGCTGGTGTGCGGCAGGTCCGCTTCGGCATCGGCGAACTCCTTGTACTGCGCCTCGCCGGTCAGGTGGAACAGCAGAAACCCGGTCAGCAGGGCCCGCACGGTCTTCTGGGTGTCGTTACTGGAACCGGGGAATCCCAGCAGTCCGGCGATACGACGTCGCTCGGCGAGGCTGTCGGCGCCGGCGTTGTCGACGACGCGCAGCACCGCCCCGTCCCAGCCTGCAGCGACCTCCAGGGCGTCGGTGCGCAGCGACTTGGCGTCGTCGGCGGTGGCCAGCACAAGTCCGGGCACGTCCAGTGTCGCAGCGGCCGCCTCTGCCGACGGCTTGGTCACCGCCGGGAAGACCGCGGCCACCGCTACGGCAGGTGCCCGGCCTGCAGCTGCC
Source organism: Mycobacterium sp. (assembly GCA_964202555.1). Classification (GTDB taxonomy): domain Bacteria; phylum Actinomycetota; class Actinomycetes; order Mycobacteriales; family Mycobacteriaceae; genus Mycobacterium. The sequence goes on along the minus strand of CAXNJA010000101.1, from coordinate 3,401 downwards.
AGCACCGCTGCCGCAGCGCCGAAGCCGTGCCCGGCCAAGGCAAGTTTGTCCGGATCCACGCTGATCTCGCCGACTCCCAACCGGACGCCGGAGATGACGTCAAGGGTGGCAGCCAAGTCGTCGGCCAGGGTCAGGGCAGACGGCACCAAACCGCGCTCGGTGTTCGGGGCTGCGGCAACGATGCCCCAACTGGCCAAATGCTCCAGGGTGCGGCTGTACCGGTCGGCATCGGTCAGCCAGTCATGCCCGAACGCGACCCCGGGCAGATGAAAGCCCGACGCAGGCGTGTAGACCACACCCGCAATGCCGGCGAAGCCCAGATCGCCGCGCAGTACCTGATGCGGGCCCCGGCGGGTCAAAGCGCTGAACAACGACTTGCTCCGGGCCATGTTCAGACCGTAGCCGACCGTGGCAGCCAATGGATCTGGACTACCCTGGTAAGTCATGTGCGGAATCGTGGCCTACGTCGGACACCGCCCTGCCCGGGGCGTCGTCGTGGACGCACTGCGCCGGATGGAGTACCGCGGCTACGACTCCGCAGGGCTGGCTCTGCTCGACGGCGCCGGCGGGCTGACCGTCCGCCGTCGCGCCGGACGCCTGGCCAATCTGGAGTCGGCGCTGGCGGAGACCGACGCGCCGGCGCTGACTGGCACCGCCGGGATCGGCCACACCCGCTGGGCCACCCACGGACGGCCCACCGACCGCAACGCCCATCCGCACCGCGACGCCTCCGGCGAGTTCGCGGTGGTCCATAACGGCATCATCGAGAACTTCGCCGCACTGCGTGCCGAACTCGAAGCCGACGGTGTCGAGTTCGCCAGCGACACCGATACCGAGGTGGCGGTACACCTGATCGCCAGCGCCTACCGCCACGGTGAGACGGCAGGGGACTTTGTCGCCTCCGCCCTCGCCGTGGTGCGCCGACTGGAGGGCCACTTCACCCTGGTGTTCGCCCACGCCGGTGATCCGGGGACCATCGTCGCGGCCCGCCGGTCAACCCCCCTGGTGGTGGGGATCGGGCAGGGGGAGATGTTTCTGGGCTCCGACGTCGCCGCGTTCATCGAATTCACCCGCGAAGCCGTCGAACTCGGCCAGGACCAGGCCGTGATCATCACCGCCGACGGCTATCGGATCACCGATTTCGACGGCAACGATGATGCCGCCAATGCCAGGACATTCCACATCGACTGGGACCTGTCGGCCGCGGAAAAGGGTGGCTACGACTACTTCATGCTGAAGGAAATCGCCGAGCAGCCGACCGCGGTTGCCGACACCCTGCTCGGTCACTTCGAAGCCGGCCGCATCGTGCTCGACGAGCAGCGGCTCTCCGATCAGGAATTGCGCGAGATCGACAAGGTGTTCATCGTCGCCTGCGGCACCGCCTACCACTCCGGTCTGGTGGCCAAATACGCCATCGAGCACTGGACCCGGGTTCCAGTCGAGGTCGAACTGGCCAGTGAGTTCCGGTACCGCGATCCGGTGCTGGACCGCAGCACCCTGGTGATCGCCATCTCGCAGTCCGGGGAGACCGCGGACACCCTGGAGGCGGTGCGGCACGCCAAAACCCAGAAGGCCAAGGTGCTGGCCGTCTGCAACACCAATGGCAGCCAGATCCCCCGCGAGGCCGACGCGGTGCTCTACACCCGGGCCGGGCCGGAGATCGGCGTCGCGGCCACCAAGACGTTCCTGGCCCAGGTCACCGCGAACTATCTGGTCGGTCTGGCCCTCGCCCAGGCCCGCGGCACCAAGTACCCCGACGAGGTCGAACGGGAGTACCGCGAACTGGAGTCGATGCCCGAACTGGTGACAGCGGTGCTCGATAACCTCGAGGCCGTCGCCGAACTGGGCCGCCGGTACGCCGACTCCTCGGCGGTGCTCTTCCTCGGCCGCCACGTGGGCTATCCGGTCGCCCTGGAGGGGGCACTCAAGCTCAAGGAACTGGCCTACATGCACGCCGAGGGCTTCGCCGCCGGTGAACTCAAACACGGCCCGATCGCGCTGATCGAAGACGGCCTGCCGGTCATCGTCGTGATGCCGTCGCAGAAGAACGCCGCGATGCTGCACTCCAAGCTGCTCTCCAACATCCGCGAGATCCAAGCCCGCGGCGCGATCACCATCGTGATCGCCGAGGAGGGCGATGACACCGTCCGGCCCTACGCCGACCACATGATCGAGATTCCCGCGGTATCAACGCTTTTCCAGCCGCTGCTGTCCACCATTCCGCTTCAGGTGTTCGCCGCATCGGTGGCGCTCGCGCGCGGCTACGACGTGGACAAACCGCGGAATCTGGCCAAGTCCGTCACCGTCGAGTGACACGCGCCTAAGTCGATGAGGCAGTACTACACCGCCGATCAGATCCGCAACGCCGAAGCCCCTCTACTGGCCAGCCTCCCCGACGGCGCGCTGATGCGGCGGGCCGCCGGCGGCCTGGCCACCGCCATCGCCGCCGAACTGCGGCGGCGCACCGGTGGGGTTTCCGGCCGAAGTGTCTGCGCGGTGGTGGGCTCCGGCGACAACGGCGGGGATGCGCTGTGGGCGGCGACCTTCCTGCGTCGCCGCGGTGCCGGTTCCTGCGCGATTCTGCTCAACCCCGAACACACCCACACCGCCGCGCTCAAGGCGTTCCGTACCGCCGGCGGCCGGGTGGTGACCACCCTGCCCACGGCGACCGACCTGGTGATCGACGGCGTGGTCGGGATCTCCGGCACACCTCCGCTGCGGGCGGCCGCCGCGGAGGTCTTCGCCGCCGTCACCGCCGCCGGCATCCCGGTGGTGGCCGTCGACATCCCCAGCGGCATCGATGTTCACACCGGGGCTGTTCCCGGACCGGCCGTCCGTGCCGACCTCACCGTCACCTTCGGTGGTCTCAAACCGGTGCATGCGCTGGCCGACTGCGGCCGCGTCGAACTCATCGACATCGGACTCGACCTGCCCCACCCCGCGCTGATCGGCATGGACGCCGCCGACGTCAAGGCACGCTGGCCGATGCCGGGTCCGCACGACGACAAATACAGCCAGGGCGTCGTCGGCATCCTGGCCGGGTCGGCGACCTACCCGGGTGCGGCGATCCTGTGCACCGGTGCGGCGGTCGCGGCCACCTCCGGCATGGTGCGGTATGCCGGAGCCGCCACCGCCGAGGTGGTCTCGCACTGGCCCGAGGTTGTCGCTGCGCCCAGCGCGGCGGCGGCCGGACGTGTCCAGGCCTGGTGCGTCGGGCCGGGACTGGGAACCGATGAGGCGGCGCTGGCGGACCTGACGTTCGCACTGGAGAGCGATCTGCCGGTGATCGTCGACGCCGACGGGCTGACCGTGCTGGCTGGGCAGCAGGATCTGGTTGCGGGCCGGCAAGCCCCCACCGTTCTGACCCCGCACGCCGGTGAATACGAACGTTTCGGATTGGG
>CAXNJA010000100.1:0-9881 GCA_964202555.1 Mycobacterium sp. | reverse complement strand
CAGGATGGCACCGACGCCGTCGTGGAATCCATGCCGATGCGCTGCACCCACTTCGATGCCTTCCGGTTCTTCACCGGTCCGGCGCGACCGCGCAACGCTCTGCAGTTGACCCGTGAGTCCCAGATCGCCGATGAGCAGCCGGGCTGCCTCCATACCGCCATGGATCTGTACAAGTTCGCCGCGAAACTGACACCGCTGGTTGACTCCGACCTGGTCTGGGATGCATTCGAACTGGCCTACCGGGCACGTGAGCTTGACATGCGGGCCTCGCCGTACGACCTTCGCGCCTACGGCTACGACCCGGTTCCCATTGAAACCCCCGGCGGGCGAGCCGACTACGTGCGCCAGCAGTCCCAGCTGGTCGAGCGGGCAGCGGTGGTCAGAAACACCGTGCTGGTTCGCTGCGGCGACTTGTTGGACCGCTCTGCATCCCAGCCGGCAACGCCCTAGAAAGGATGCTGGACGGCTCACGCACGGTGCGTGCCGTCGCGGACCGTGCCGACCAGGTCTTCGACCAGGTCTTCGAGCGTGACCATGCCGCATACCTGGCCGTTGTCACCGGTGAGCAGAGCCAGGTGGCTATTCGTTTGGCGCAGCCGCGACAACGTTTCGGGCAAAGCCATGTCGGCGGGAAGCCGCGGCAGGTGACGCACCGCGGCGGCGCTGATCGCGGCTTCGGGATGGTCGAGAAGGTCGAGCATGTCCTTGATGTGGACGAATCCGGTGAAGCGGCCCCCGCTGTCGACCACCGGGAAACGCGAATACCCGGTCTCGATCAGTGCTTGCTCGATGTCGGCCACGCGCGGGCCGGTGCCCTCCGAGGCGACCGGCACCGTCCGTATCCGGTCGGCGGGTACCGCAACGTCATTGGCCACCCGGTCGCGGATCTGCAGGGCCCGGGACAGCCGCCGGTGCTCCTCTGGATCCAGCAAACCCTCCGAGCGTGACTGGGCGATCATCTCGACCAGTTCCACCATCGAGACGGAGTTCTCCAGTTCGGTCTTGGGTGTCACACCGATGGCCCGCAGCACGGTACGGGCGCACCAGTCGTAGACCGCGATCACCGGCCGGGTTACCTTGACCCACAACAGATAAGGCGGCACAAGCAGCATCGCCACCTTCTCCGGGCCGGCCAAGGCGATGTTCTTGGGCACCATTTCACCGAGCAGCACGTGCAGCACCACCACGATGGTGATGGCCAACAAGAACGACACCGTGTGCAGCACCGCATCGGGAACACCGATCAGGTGGAAAAGTGGGGCGAGTAGATGCGAGATCGCCGGTTCCCCCACCCGGCCCAGGATGATCGATCCGATGGTGATGCCCAGTTGGGCGCCGGCCAGCATGACGGCCAGGTTCTCGCCTGCCCGGATGACCGTCACGGCGCTGCGCTTGCCCTGTTCGGCCAGCGCGTTGAGTCGGTCGCGGCGTGCGGAGATCAGCGCGAATTCGGCGGCGACGAAGAAGGCATTGGCCGCGATCAGCAGCACCGTCAGCAGCAGCGCGAAAAGATCACCCCCCATCAGTTGCGGCCGCCGTTCTTGGTGGGCGGGGTGACTCGGACGAGGTCGAGCAGGTCGATGCGGCGGCCGTCCATTTTCGCCACCGTCGCCCGCCAGACCGGCGGATCGTCGAGGGCGTCCGGGTCGAACGCGGTGAGGTCCACCGATTCACCCTCGGCGGGGATGTGCCCGAGGGCGTCCATGATCACTCCGCCGATGGTCTCGTAGTCGCCCTCGTGGGCCCGGTAACCGGTCTGCTCGGCTACTTCGTCGATCCGCAGCAGGCCCGAGACCCGATGTCCGCCGGTGATTCTCACGACTTCGGGGGTGAACCGGTCGTGTTCGTCGCGGATGTCGCCGACGATCTCCTCGATCAGGTCCTCCACGGTCACCATGCCGGCGATCCCGCCGTACTCGTCGGCGACCAGCGCGGCCTGCAGGCCGTTGGCGCTGATCTGGTCCATCAGCGCATCACCGTCCAACGTGGACGGCACCACCGGCACGCGCACGGCCAACCGGCTCACCGGAGTGGCTTGGCGTTGGGCGCGCGGTATCTCAAAGACCTGTTTGACGTGCACCACCCCGATGGTCTCGTCCAGATCGCCGCGGGTGACGGGGAAGCGGGAGTGGCCGGTCCGGCGGACTTTCTCCACGAGGTCGGCGACGGTGTCGTCGGCACCCAGCGATTCGATCTTGGACCGCGGGGTCATGAACTCTTCGGCGCTGCGGGCGCCGAACTGCAACGATCGGCCGACCAGGTCGGCGGTGGGCTGATCCAGCGAGCCCTGCTTGGCCGAGGTGCGGACCAGCGAGGCCAGTTCCTGCGGTGAGCGCGCGGAACTGAGTTCGTCGGCGGGCTCGATCCCGAACCGGTGCAGGATCCAGTTGGCGGTCCCGTTGGTCAGCCGGATCAACGGAGTCACCGCCGCGGAGAAGAGCACCTGGGGACCGGCGACGACCCGCGCGGTCTGCAGTGGAACAGCGATGGCCAGGTATTGCGCGACCAACTCGCCGAACACCATGGAGAAGGAGGTCGCGATGACCAGAGCCGCGATCAGCGCCACACCGTCGATCCACCCGGCCGGGACGCCGACGGCCGTCAGCACCGGCGCCAGCAGTCTGGCGATCACCGGTTCGGCGAGATAGCCGGTGATCAGAGTGGTGATCGAGATGCCCACCTGCGCCCCGGACAGCTGAAACGACAGGGTTCGGTGCGCCCGCTGAACCATCCGGTCGCGGGGCCCGCCGGTGCGTGCGTTGGCGTCGACGGTGCTGCGCTCGAGTGCGGTCAGGGAGAACTCGGCCGCCACGAAGACCGCGGTGCCCAGCGTGAGGAGAACGAAGCCGAGCAGGCTCAGCCCGATGGAGACGAGGCTCATCGGGTCTCCGTCGGCCGCGCCAAGCAATTGCGACTGGGGGCCTGCGACACGCCGACCCCTTTCTGCTTGCAGGACAGGGGGTTGATCTTAGCCCTTAGCTTCGGCGCCCTTAGCCGTCGGCGCAGGTCCGCTTACCAACCGGCGGGCAGTGGGTGGCCCTCCGCGAAACCGGCCGCCGACTGTATGCCCAGGACCGCCCGCTCGTGCAGTTCGGCGATGGTGCGAGCCCCGACATAGGTGCAGGTGCTGCGTACCCCGGAGGTGATGTGGTCCAACAGATCCTCGACGCCGCCACGGGAGGGGTCCAGCGCCATCCGGGAGCTTGAGATCCCTTCCTCGAAGAGCGCCTTGCGGGCCCGGTCGAACGCATTGTCGGCGGCGGTGCGGGCGGCGACGGCCCGTTTGGAGGCCATCCCGTAACTCTCCTTGAACGGTTGGCCGTCGCGGTCGAACATCAGGTCCCCCGGGGATTCGTAGGTACCCGCGAACCACGACCCGATCATGACGTTCGCCGCGCCGGCCGCCAGCGCCAGGGCGACGTCGCGGGGGTGGCGTACACCGCCGTCTGCCCAGACGTGGCCACCGGATTCTCTTGCCGCCGATGCACATTCGAGCACCGCGGAAAACTGGGGACGCCCCACTCCGGTCATCATCCGGGTGGTGCACATCGCGCCTGGGCCCACCCCGACCTTGACGATCGACGCCCCGGCGGCGAGCAGTTCGCGGGTTCCGTCGGCGGAGACCACGTTGCCCGCCGCCAACGGCACACCCAGATCGAGCGCAGCGACCGCTTTGATGGCCTCCATCATCTTCAGTTGATGCCCGTGGGCGGTATCGATGACCAGCACGTCGATCCCCGCCTCGGCCAGCGAACGGGCCTTGGCCGCCACATCGCCGTTGATGCCGACGGCAGCGGCGATCCGCAGCCGACCGGAGCCGTCCACTGCGGGGGAGTAGATGCCCGCCCGCACCGCGCCCGTCCGGGTGAGCACCCCGCCCAGCGAGCCGTCCGGCGCGGTGAGCACCGCCACTGCGACCGGGGAAGGCTCGAGCAACTCGAATACGGCCCGAGGGTCGGTGCCCAGCGGTGCGGTGATGAAGTCACGCACGGCGATGTCCCGGACCCGGGCGAACCGGTCCACTCCCGCGGTCGCAGCCTCGGTGACCAGGCCGATGGGCCGGTTCTCGTCGATGACGACCGCCGCGCCGTGTGCCCGCTTGTGGATGAGCGCGACGGCGTCGGACACCGAGTCCTCGGCGGCCAGGGTGACTGGGGTATCGGCGATCAGGTCGCGGCTCTTGACGAATTCCACTGTCTGGCGCACCGCCTCGATCGGCAGATCCTGGGGCAGGACCACGATGCCGCCCCGGCGGGCGACGGTCTCGGCCATTCGCCGACCGGCCACCGCGGTCATGTTGGCCACGACGACCGGAATGGTGGTGCCGGTTCCGTCGGCGGTGGACAGATCGACGTCGAACCGCGAGGTCACCTCCGAGCGGTTCGGCACGATGAACACGTCGTCGTAGGTCAGGTCATGGCTGGGAAAGTGACCGTCGTGGAAGCGCACCCGGTAAGCCTAGTTCCGGCGACTGGCCGGTGCCGGTGAGACGAACTAGACCTGAACCTCGGTGTGGTCGCCGCTCCACTGGGTGTGGAATCGCGCGGCCGGGTCGGCGTCGGTACGGCCATAGGTGTGGGCGCCGAAGAAGTCACGTTGACCCTGAATCAGCGCCGCCGGCAGGCGTTCGGTGCGCAGCGCGTCGTAGTAGGACAGCGCCGAGGCGAATCCGGGGATCGGGATGCCCAACTTGGTGGCGGTCACCACCACGCGGCGCCAGCCGTCCACGCTGGACTCGACCGCGCTTCGGAAGTAGGGGTCGGCGATCAGGGACGGCAGCGCGGGGTCCGCGTCGTAGGCGTCTTTGATCCGGTTCAGGAACTTCGCCCGAATGATGCATCCACCGCGCCAGATGGTGGCCAGATCGCCGGGACGGATATCCCAACCGTATTCGTCGGAGCCGGCCTGAATCTGGTTGAAGCCCTGCGCGTAAGCGATGAGCTTGGAGGCGTACAGCGACTGCCGCACATCCTCGATGAATTGCTGTGCATCCGAGGGCTTTTCGCCCAGTGTGCCGGAAGCGAAGCCGGCGACTGCGCGACGCTGCGCCACCGAACCGGACAGCGCACGGGCGAACACGGCCTCGGCGATGCCGGTCACCGGAACGCCGAGATCCAGGGCGGACTTCACCGTCCAGCGCCCGGTGCCCTTCTGTTCGGCCTCGTCGACGATCACGTCGACCAGGGGTTTGCCGGTTTTGGCGTCGTTCTGGCGCAATACCTCGGCGGTGATCTCGACCAGGAAGCTGTCCAGATCACCGGAGTTCCACTCGGTGAACACCTCGGCGATCTGCGGGGCGGTCAGGCCAAGGCCGTCGCGCAGCAACTGATACGCCTCGCCGATGAGTTGCATGTCGGAGTACTCGATGCCGTTGTGCACCATCTTCACGAAGTGCCCTGCGCCGTCCGGCCCGATGTGGGTGCAGCAGGGGACACCGTCGACGTGCGCGGAGATTTCTTCCAGCAGTGGGCCCAGTGACGCGTAAGACTCCGCCGGCCCGCCGGGCATGATGGACGGCCCGTTGAGGGCGCCTTCCTCGCCACCGGAGATGCCGGCGCCGACGAAGTGCAGACCGCGCTCAGCCATCGCCTTCTCGCGTCGGATGGTGTCGGTGTAGAGGGCGTTGCCTCCGTCGATGATGATGTCGCCTGGCTCCATGGCGTCGGCGAGTTCGTTGATCACCGCGTCGGTGGCTTCACCGGCCTTCACCATGATCAGCACCCGGCGCGGCTTCTCCAGCGCGGCGAGGAACTCGTCGATGGTCTCGGAGCGCACGAAATTGCCGTCGTCGCCGTGCTCGGCGAGCAGCGCGTCGGTGCGGGCGATCGAGCGGTTGTGCAACGCGACGGTGTAGCCGTGCCGGGCGAAGTTGCGGGCGATGTTGGAACCCATGACCGCCAGGCCGGTAACGCCTATCTGCGCGGTCGCCTTCTGCGAGGAGTTCATTGATCGCCTTCCTGATGTCGGGGTTGCGTCAGGGCCACAGCCGCTGCAGTTCAGTGAGCCACGGGACGGCCACCGCGATGGTCGGAATGACCAAAACCGCCGCGGCTGCGCCGTAAGCCGCGATGGCCACCCGCAGGCTGTTGGGCGGACCGGACAGCCGGCGCACCCGGATCACGGTGGTCGGTCCGCCGGCCGCCAGGGCACCGGCCGGGGTGGGTCCGCACCCGCACGTCACCAGGGCCCGGGCCAGCGGGCGGGGTCCCGCGGCGCGCACTGCGGCGTCGTCGGCGAGCAGTTCGACGAGCAGACGGACCGCGCGTAGCGCGCTGCCGCTGCGGACGACACGGGGAAAGGCGGTGTGCACGGCGATGAACGCTTCGAGCACCAGGTCGTGGCGGGCCCGCAGATGGGCGCGCTCGTGTCCCAGGATCGCGGCCAGTTCCGGGGCGCTCAGCGCTGAGAGCGTGCCGCGGCTGAGCACCACGCGACTGCGCATGCCGGGCAGGCAGTACGCGAGTGGCTCAGCGACGTCGAGAACCCGGACTCCACCGAGTTCCCGCCGGCGTTCGGCGAGAAGGTCGACAAGGTTTCGGTGCTGTGCCCGGCGTCGGCGGGTGCCGATGGCGACCCTGATGACCGCGACTGTCAGGCGGGCGCCGATCAGCAACGTCAGAGCGAGCACCAGAACCGAGGAGAGCCACTGCGGCCAGCCCAGCGCGGCGATCTGCTCGGCGACGGCGGCGGTTGGGCGGCCAGCGGGTCCCGGCACGAACAGCCGGGCGGCCAGGGCCAGGCCGGCGCTGAATGCAGACAGCACCGCCGCCAGAGCGACCGCCTGCCAGAGCACCACAGCGGCTCTGGGTGCGCGCATCGGCCACGCGGCCCGGGCCAGCAACGCCGGGACCGGCCCGACGAGTGCCAGGGCGAGCAGGGTGAAGGCCAGTGCGGACACGCCTGCCAGTGTCCCCCAGATCGCGTGCCCGTCGCTAGCGGATTCGGTGTTTGGCGTCGAGGTCGGACAAGGCTCGGCGCAGGGCGTCAGCTTCACCGGCGCCCACCCGTTCGACAAAATGCATCAGAGCGGCCTCCCGGTCGCCGGAACTGGCCGCTTGGGATAGGGCGTCCACCATCAGTCCCGCCACCAGTTCATCGCGGCCGTGCGTGGGCGCGTAGCGGTGGGCGCGGTCGTCGCGGATCTGCGCCACCAGATTCTTGCGGGCCAATCGCTGAAGCACCGTCATCACGGTGGTATAGGCCAGATCGCGGTCTGTGCACAGTGCCTGGTGCACCTGCCGCACCGTTTGGGCCTTGTCGGTGCCCCACAGGTGATCCATCACGGCGCGTTCCAGATCCCCCAGACCGGTCAGCCTCGCCATGTTCTCGTCGTCCCCTTCGCCGTTGAGACTACTCCCGATTACTACCGGTCGTCGTACCCAAACTTCTCCGGTTCAACTCGGCCGCGGCGGGAAAAGTTCCGGCGACGGTGTAAACAGAGGGGCGTGCAACCCGAAGACGTATTCGCACCGGAACTGTCGGCGCCCTTCGACGCCGAGCTCGGCTTGACCTACACCGAGGTGACTCCCGACGGGATCAAGGCCGAACTGACAGTCAAGCCCACCTTGTTGCAGCCGATGGGAATCGTGCACGGCGGTGTCTGGTGCTCGATGGTGGAGTCGTTGGCCAGCGTGTCGGCTTACGTCTGGCTCTCAGCAAACGGCGGCGGCAATGTTGTCGGGGTCAACAACAACACCGATTTTCTGCGGGCCGTCACCGGGGGCACCGCGTACGGGGTGTCTGAACCGGTCCATCGCGGCCGGCGGCAGCAGTTGTGGTTGGTGACCATCCGCGATGATCGGGACCGCCTGATCGCCCGCGGGCACGTCCGGTTGCAGAATCTGGAAGCCGACGCCTGAGGCGGACCTAGCCGACGCTGACCGGCCCGGAATTCGCGGCCAGGTGCAGCGCCAGCCGCGCACCGCCCAGTGGGCTGGTCTCCAAAGTTGCTGTGCCGCCGTGCAGTTCGGCTTGCTGGGCCACCAGAGCCAGTCCGAGTCCGGAGCCGGAATGGGTGACCTTCGAGCCGCGGGAGAACCGCTCGAATACCGCGGTCCGCTCCGACTCGGGGACCCCGCCACCGTTGTCGTCGATGGTGATGTCGACCGCTGTAGGGGAGCGGTGCACCGCCAATTGCACTGTGGTGGCGTGGCCATGCCGGACCGCGTTGGCGATGGCATTGTCGATGACCAGACGCAAGCCGGCCGGCAGTCCGACCATCGGTACCGCAGGCGAAGGAACCAGTGCCACCGCAAGATCGGGATACACCCGTTCGGCGTCGTGAGCGGCGCGGTCGAGCAACTCGGTGAGGTCGAAGGCGACGAAGTCGTCGGCGGTTGTCAGTTCGCCCTGGGCTAAGCGCTCCAGTGCGGTCAACGTCGCCTCGATCCGACTCTGGGTGCGAATGGTGTCTCCGATGACCTCCTGGCGCTGGTCGGCGTCGAGGTCGAGGGTGGACAGCACCTCGAGATTGGTGCGCATGGCGGTCAGCGGTGTGCGTAATTCGTGCGAGGCCACCGCTGCGAAGTCACGCGCTGACTCCAGGGCTGCCTTGGTTTTCCCCTGTTCGTCGCCAATGCGTGCCAACATGCCCTCCACCGCCTCGCCGATCTCCACCGCTTCGCGCACACCGCGAACCTGGACCTCCTCGGGCTTGGACTGGGCGTTGATCGCGCGGGCATGCTGAGCGAGCAGTCGGAACGGGTCGATCATGATCAGCGAGAAGAACCAGCCGATCACGACCGTGCCGATGATGACCCCGCCGCAGATTCCCACCACACGCCAGTGCAATTCGGCAATGCGGCGCTGGGTCTCGGCCAGTGGCGCCCCGAGTGCGATCGACGCGCCGCCAACCGAGAAGGTCCGGACCCGGTACTCCACGCCGTCGATCGTGGTGTTGGCATAGCCGTCGGGGAACGCCGGAAGGACGAGGCCAGGGGGTATCGACGCGGCTGAAGACCCGACCCGGACGGTTCGCACCAGATTCCCGTCCGGGCTGCTGCCGGTTGCCGGCGGTCCGCTCAGCAATGTGCTGAAGTCGCCCAGACTGCTGACGGAGTCCAGTCGGCGGTCCAACTGGCTGTACTGATCGTTGGTGACGCCCACCCACACCCAGATTCCAAGGGCGAGCACCAGCACGACCACCGCGAGCGCAGCGGTGATGACGATGGTGCGAAGCGACAGCATCCGATTGGGCAGCCGCTGCAGCAGCCGATAGACCAATTCGTCGGGTTTCACCAGAGCCCGGCTCAGGAGGAGACGGAAATTTCGGTTTCCTCGACGCTTTCGACGATCTCCTCGAGTTGCTCGATCCTGGTGCGCGCGTAGGCCTGCTGCTCGGTGATCGTGAGCTGACCGCGCCGGCTGCCGATGAAGGTGCCGATCCACGACAGCGCGGTGGTCAGCCGGGCACGGAACCCGACCAGATAGATCAGGTGCAGGAACAGCCAGGACAGCCAGCCGATGAACCCGCCGAATTCCAGTGGGCCGACCTGCACCACCGCCGAGAAGCGCGACACTGTGGCCATCGAGCCCTTGTCGAAGTATTTGAACGGTTCGCGGGCGGTCGGATCGGCGCCCTGGAGTTCGGCCTTGATCAGCCGGGCCGCGTAGCTGGCTCCCTGGATGGCGCCCTGCGCTTGCCCGGCCACGCCATCGACGGCGGCCATGTCTCCGACCACGAACACCTCCGGATACCCCGGCACTGTCAGGTCGGGCAGAACCTTGACCCGCCCCGCCCGGTCGACCTCCGCGCCGGACTGGTCGGCGATGATCTGGCCCAGCGGGCTGGCCGATACGCCGGCCGACCACACCTTGGTCTGGCACTCGATGCGCTCTTCGTGGCCGTCTCCGTATTTGACGTTGATCCCGTTGCGGTCGAC
>CAXNJA010000099.1:0-10301 GCA_964202555.1 Mycobacterium sp. | reverse complement strand
ATCGGCAAGGTCCTGGCGCCGAGCACCTCGGCCGATCCGAAGCGCCGCCTCAACCACCTGTGCGAACGGCTGTGGCTGATCGCGGGCATCGAGCACTACACCGCGGTGCTGGGCGACTTCTCCCTCAATTGCACCTGGGATGACTTCGGCGCCGACCCGACCATGGTGGACCTGTTCCGCTGGCATGGCAGCGAGGAGGTCGAGCACCGGTGCGTCGCCCATGAGGTCGCCACCTATTTCCACGACAGCTACCCGGCCCGGATCCGGGCCATGACCGCAGCGATGTCAGTGATGGCCACGTTCTTCGAGCGCGGCTTGTGGTATCTCTGCCGGACCGATCCCGAACTCGACATCAGCTGGCTGCGCATGCAGCGGATGCGGGCCCGCGACTCGCAGGTCGGCTTGCTGCCGCTCTACCGCACCCTGTTCGGCTCCTCCACGCTGTCGTACTTCCGCCCCGGTTACTCACCGCAGGATGTCGGTTCCACCGCCCAGGCCGTCGCCTACCTGGCCAGCTCCCCTGCGGCGCGGGCCGCACACGCCTAAATGCTGCTACGGCGTCTGCGCGCGGCCCCCACCCCGCTGCTGGGTGCGGCCGATGCCGCCTTCAGCGCGGTGCTGGCTGTCGCAGGGACGCGTCGAGTAGTCCCGCCGCCCGCCCGCGACCGCACCTTGGCCCTGACCGTGACTGATCGCGTCATGGTGGCCCGCGACGAGAACGTCGTTGCGCTGACCCTGACCGCTGCCGGCGGGTCCCCGTTGCCGTCGTGGCATCCGGGCGCCCATCTCGACATCCACCTGCCCAGCGGCCGAGTCCGGCAGTACTCGCTGTGCGGCGATCCCGCCTGGCGCAGCCAGTACCGGATCGCCGTTCGCCGCATTCCCGACGGCGGCGGCGGGTCGATGGAGGTACACGATCGCCTGCCGGTGGGTTCGGTGATCACCACCAGCGGTCCGCGGAATGCCTTCCCGCTCAGCGTTCCCGGCTACGGCTCGCCCACCCGGCGACTACGGTTCATCGCCGGCGGCATCGGCATCACACCGATTCTGCCGATGCTGGCGATGGCCGAACGCCTCGGCGTGGACTGGTCGATGGTCTACGTCGGCCGCAGCGCGCAGAGCATCCCGTTCATCGACGAGGTGCGCCGCTTCGATCACCGCATCGAGATCCGCACCGACGACGTGCACGGCGTGCCGGACGCAGGTGATTTGTTGGGTGAATGCCCCGACGGCACAACCGTTTACGCCTGCGGACCCACCGCGATGTTGACATTGGTGCGACAGCGGCTCGTCGGCCGGGACAACGTCGAGTTGCATTTCGAGCGCTTCGCCGCTGCGCCGGTGTCAGACGGTGAACCCTTCAGCGTGACGGTGTCGTCCACCGGCGCGACAGTGAGTGTGGCTGCCGACGAGACCCTGCTGGCGGCGCTGCAGCGCTCCGACGTCCGGGCGCCCTACTCCTGCCAGCAGGGGTTCTGTGGCACCTGCCGCACCCGAGTCATCGACGGTGTCGTCCAGCACCGGGACACGCTGCTTACGACGCCGGAACGCGCCGCCGGAATGATGCTGACCTGCGTCTCGCGGGCGCCGGCGGGGGAACGGTTGACGTTGGATCTATAGCCGGACGGTAACGCGCTCAGGCGTCCCAGGCGGAAGCAACTTGGGTGGCGACGTCGATGATCTTCGCCTGCTGCGACGACGGGCTGTCGATTTCCTCGGCGACGTAGGCGGCGACGAACTTGCGGATCTCGCCGTCCACCCCGCCGATGAGCCGAACGATCTCACCGCGCAGCGATTTCGATGTCACGTGCACCGCGATGTCGGAGGGCCGGGGTTTGGCGACGTCGATCACGATCATCAACGGCTCGGCGGCCCTGGCGGTGGCCCGCAGCGCGATGTCGCCGTCGACCATGAATCGCTGTTTGTCCAGCCGCAAATCCACGATCAATTCGATGAGCAGTGGGATGCGCACCGCGAAGGTGATGGTGTCACCCAGATTGCGGCGCACATGGGGTTCCTGGATCTTGACCCGCGCGGTGACCTTCGCCAGCCCGCCCGGTCCCTGTGCCATCGGCCCCATGGTGATGTCGCCGCCGGCGATCTCGGCGAACGCCGCCGCCACGCGTTCCTCGGTCACGGCCTCCTCGAAGAACCGACGGCCGAATTCCTCGTAGCTGACGAAGGTGTGGGTGTGCATAACCCCCCCACTTTCTCACGTCAACTCTTCCGCGTGGTCGCCGCCTGAGCGCGGATCGGTAACAAATCACCCGCCCCGCCGTTGTTGGCGCAGGTTTCGGGGCATGGCGGCGGTCTCGATTGACCGTCATCCACCGAGTTCCAGCATCACCGTGACCGGCCCATCGTTGACCAACGCGATCTGCATGTGCGCACCGAACCGTCCGGTCACCACCTGGGCGCCCAACACCTCCAGGGCGGCGGTGAATTCATCCACGAGGGGCCCGGCGACCGCCGCCGGGGCTGCTGCGTTCCAGGACGGCCGCCGACCCTTCACCGTATTGGCGTAGAGGGTGAACTGGCTGACCACCAGAATCGGTGCACCGACGTCGCAGGCCGAGCGCTCATCGTCGAGAATCCTTAACTGCCAGAGCTTTTCGGCCATCCGGCGGGCGACATCAGAGTTGTCGCCGTGCGTCACTCCGACTAGAGCAAGCAGCCCCTGACCCGCCGGGCTGATCTCGCCGACCACTTCACCGTCGACCACCACCGACGCGGTTGTCACGCGTTGGACCAGGACCCGCATTCGATCAGTCGGCGTAACTGCGCGTGCCGTAGCCGATAGTGCCTTTGATCTGCAGGTGGTCGATATAGAACTTGTGGTACTTGCGCATGCGGTGATCCTCCTCCGGCCGCGGGTGTCGGCGCATCGTTACCCGGCAATCCGGTAATCCGGCGACGCTGGGCGGGACTGTGAGCGAAACCACATCGGCAAAGGATTTCACCCGCAGGACCGACGTGGTGGAGCCGGCCTGTCCCTGTCACGGCCGCGATACGGAATCATTAAAGTCACTGCTGGAAGACATGTTTGCTGTATCAAAGCAGTCTCGATGCTCGAAATCTATTGTTGTTGAGCGCCTTTGCGACCACCACCGCCGCTAACACGGCCAAACGTGATGTCAGACACTGGTTTTAGTTGAATGACAGATGTGTTGTTAGCGTTGTTTGCATGTTTGCTCTCGCGACCTTGCTGTCGCTTATCTCGCAAGTGTCGGGCACGCCCTACATTTCCGGCGGCGATACACCGGCGGGTACGGACTGTTCCGGATTGGCGTCCTGGGTTGCCAACGTCGCCTCCGGCCGGCCGGCATTCGGTAGCAGATTCAACACCGGGAACATCGAGTCGGCTCTGCTGGACCGTGGATTCCATTACGGCACCGCGCCCAATTCGGTCGTGATCGGCTGGAACAGCGGCCATGCCGCCGTCACCCTGCCCGACGGCACACCGGTGTCCAGCGGTGAGAGCGGTTCCGGCGTGCGCATCGGCGGCGGCGGCGCCTATCAGCCGCAGTTCACCAACCACATGTACCTGCCCGTGCAGGCCCAGCGGATGGACACCGAACCGGCCACGCCGGCCGAACCAACGGTGGACGCCGCCGCACCGCTGCAACAGGCGCCGGTAATCGACCTTAACGCGCACCTGCCTGCCGCCCCGGCGGCGCCCGGGCCTGCCGAACTTCCGCCGCTACCGCTACCGCTACCGCCGGCGCCCACGCCTGCCCAACTCCCGCCGCCTCCGCCGGCGCCAGCGCCCGGGCCTGCCGACCTCACCCCGCCACCGCCGGCGCCCACGCCTGCGCCTGCCGAACTCCCGCCGCTGGCGGAGCTTCCCCACACCCCGCCGGGGCACTAGGCGGCACCCGGGGTTAGATGAGAGTCACACCCCTGGCGAACGAGGCTCGATGGGAGCAGCCATGACGATTGTCGACGCGGACGCACTTACGCAGGTCGAGCAGGAGGTGGCCGCCACTCAGCGATATTTCGACAGTCCCCGCTTCGAGGGCATCACCCGGCTCTACACCGCGCGACAGGTGGTCGAACAACGCGGCACCATCCCGGTGGACTACACCGTGGCGCGGGAAACCTCGATCGCCTTCCACGCCCGGCTTCGGGAACTGTTCGGCCAGCACAAGTCGGTCACCACTTTCGGCCCGTACTCGCCCGGTCAGGCCGTCACCATGAAGCGCTGCGGCATTGAGGGCATCTACCTCGGCGGCTGGGCCACCTCGGCGAAGGGTTCGGTCACCGAGGATCCCGGCCCGGACCTGGCCAGCTACCCGTTGAGCCAGGTTCCCGATGAGGCGGCCGGCCTGGTTCGCGCGCTGCTGACCGCCGACCGCAACCAGCAGTTCCAGCGCCTGCAGATGACCGCCGAACAGCGGGCGGCCACCCCGGCCGTCGACTACCGGCCCTTCATCATCGCCGACGCCGACACCGGGCACGGCGGAGATCCGCACGTGCGCAACCTGATCCGCCGATTCGTCGAGGCTGGTGTGACCGGCTACCACATCGAGGATCAGCGACCGGGCACCAAAAAGTGCGGCCACCAGGGCGGCAAGGTGCTGGTGCCGTCAGACGAGCAGATCAAACGCCTCAACACCGCCCGCTTCCAGTTGGACATCATGGGCGTGCCCGGCATCATCGTGGCCCGCACCGACGCCGAAGCCGCCAACCTCATCGACGGCCGGGCCGACGAGCGGGACCAGCCGTTCCTGCTCGGTGTCACCAATCTCGCTGTCCCGCCGTACAAGTCGTGTTTCCTGGCCATGATGCGCCGGTTCCACGCCAAGGGCGTGACCGAGATCAACGGGCATCTGTTGTACGCGCTGCCCGATGACGAGTACGCCGTCGCCGACGCCTGGCTGGAAGCCAAGGGCATCGCAAGGCTCATCGACGAGGCGGCGTCGACCTGGACGGCCAGCCGGTCGGGCTCGCTGGATGCGCTGTTCGACCGGGTCGAGTCGCAGTTCGTCGATGCCTGGCAGTCCGACGCGGGTCTGGACACCTATGGCAACGCAGTCGCCGAAGTGCTGCGATTCAAGGACAGCGAGGGCGAGGCGCTGGCCATGAAACCCGCCGACTGGATCGAGTTCGCCCGGACCGCGTCGCTGCACGCAGCCCGGAAGAAGGCCGCCGAACTGGGAACCGATGCCCCGTGGGACTGCGAACTGGCCCGGACTCCGGAGGGCTACTACCAGGTGCGGGGCGGGATCCCGTACGCGATTGCGAAATCCCTTGCCGCAGGCCCGTTCGCAGATCTGCTGTGGATGGAAACCAAGACTGCCGACCTGGCCGATGCCCGCGAGTTCGCCGAGGCCATCCACGCGGTGTATCCGGACAAGATGCTCGCCTACAACCTCTCCCCCTCGTTCAACTGGGACACCACCGGCATGAGCGATGAGCAGATGCGGGCCTTCCCCGAGGAACTCGCCACGATGGGCTTCGTCTTCAACTTCATGACCTACGGCGGCCATCAGGTCGACGGTGTGGCGGCCGAGGAGTTCGCCACCGCGCTGCGCCAGGACGGCATGCTCGCCCTGGCCAGGCTGCAGCGCAAGATGCGGCTGGTCGAGTCGCCCTACCGGACACCGCAAACCCTGGTCGGTGGGCCGCGCAGCGACGCGGCTCTGGCCGCGTCCTCCGGTCGCACGGCGACCACCAAGTCGATGGGTAAGGGATCAACCCAGGTTCAGCACCTGGTGCAGACGGAGGTTCCCAAGAAGCTCCTGGAGGACTGGCTGGCGTTGTGGAGCGAGCACTACAAGCTCGGCGAGCGGCTTCGGGTGCAGTTACGGCCGCGCCGCGCCGGCTCAAATCTGTTGGAGCTGAGCATCTTCGGCGACACCGACGACGAGAAGCTGGCCGACGTGGTGTTCGATCCGATCACCGACAGGCAGGGCCGCAGCATCCTGACGGTGCGCGACCAGAACACCTACTCCGCCAAGCTGCGGCAGAAGCGGCTCATGACACTGGTGCATCTGTGGCTGGTGCACCGGTTCAAGGCCGACGCGGTGTATTACGTGACACCTACCGAGGACAACAAGTACCAGACCGAGAAGATGCAGGCGCACGGGATTTTCAGCAACGTCAACAAGGACGTTGGCGAGATCATCGTCGCCGATATCAACGCCGCCAGGATCGCGGAATTGCTGGAACCGGACCGCAAGGCACTGCAAAAGCTGATCCGCAAAGAGGACTGACTGCGCGCTAGCGGATGACGACTGCGCTGGGCTCCCGTGGTGCACCCAGGGCGTCCCGGTGAGACGGTGGCCGTCGGCCGCCGGCATCGGTGATGCCGTAGCGCGCAGCAAGTTCGGCTCCGATCACGGTGTGGCCTGAGACTGCGGGTAACTCCGGATCCCGGTAGAGCGCATCGATGAGCCGCCCGGTGAATTGCGGTGTTTCGGCGTGCTCGGCGAAGTCCCGCAGGGCGTCGGGTTTGCCGTCGAACAGCGCACGCATCCGTTCGGTGAGCAGAATTCCCATCCAGATCGACACGGTGCTCACACCGGTGCCGCCGAAGTCGACCGCCATGTCGGCCGCCATCTTGTCCACCCCCGCCTTCTGAGCCCCGTAGGCCGGGCCATGCATGTAGCAGGCCGATCCCGGCGATGAGGTGAACGCGATCAGGCCGTGATCGGCACGCAGCAGCAGCGGCGCGGCGTACCAGGACGCCACATAGGCCGACCGTAGTCCGACGTCGAGGACATCGGCCAGCGCCGCGGGCTTCTCCCAGAACGGCGCCGGGTCGGTGAGCCGGTCGCTGATGGCCGCCGCATTGTTGACCAGCAGGTTCAGCTGTTCGTTCTCGGCTCGAACCCGCTCGAAGAGCCTTCCCACTGCGCCGTCGTCACGGTGGTCGACTCGCACCGCGATCCCTTCGCCCCCGGCGGCGGTGACGGCATCTGCGGCCTCGGCCCCGACGGTGCGCCCGGTGAGATAGACCCGCCAGCCAGCCGCGCCGAGCGCCTCGGCGATGCCGCGGCCGGCACCGCGGCCGGCACCGGTGACCACCGCGACCAGTGGACTCATGGGTGTTCCCCTCTCGTGCTCGACTAGCAGTCGGCCATGATGTCGGTCATCGTCTTTTTCTCCTTGGCCGACAACCACAGCCCGTAGACGCTCTTGACCTCGATCTGGCGCGCCACGAAATCGCAGCGGAACGCCTCGTTGGGCGGCAGCCAGGACGCCGCATCCCGAAAGGCTTTGCTGAAGTTGGCGTCCGGGCTGACGGCGAGCAGATTGCGCGGATCGTTGGCGAAGTCCAACCGGCGTTGCGGATCCCAGGCGCGGGCCCCTTTGTACCAGGCGTCTGCCAGTGCGACGACGTGATCGATCTCCACGCTCTTGGAGGTCTGCGGGCCGCGTACGAACGCGATCACCGACCCGGTGTAGGGGTCTACCAAGGTGCCACTCTGGGCGAAACAGGTGAACGGACGGATCACCAGATCCTTCAGATCACGGCGCAGGATGTCGTCGCGGGTGTTGCAACCGTTGCGGCCGAATTCGACGTTGACGTCGTCGCTCCAGGCTTGTCCGAACTGGGAGCGCCCGAAGTCCGAGGTGCGGTCCCAGCCGCGCACCGGCAGATCCTTCAGTTGCCGGCGCGCGGCGTCATAGCGTGGTGACCGTGGCGTCGCACCGGCAACGCTTGGCATGCCCGACGGTTCGTCGGCACGCCAGGTCGGCGAGGGACCCGACAGACTGCCGGCTGATCGGTTCTGCCAGAGCAGCACCCCGGCGACAGCTCCGAGGAGAAGCAGCGCCAGCAGAGCGGCGAAGCCGCGGCGGCGCCTTCTGCGCTTGTCCGCGGCGCCGGCCTTCGCTGCAAACACCTCACGGTTGTAGCACCCCGTAAGACGGGCGACACCGCAGGACGGCCTACCCCGGTCTTACGTGCCGCCACCGATCGGCCAACTTTTCGAAACGCTCGGCCGCAGCCGTTGGCTCCGGCGCTGACCTTTCCCAAATCCGCACCTGAACGGGACGACATTGCTACCTTCCGGTGCAGCACTCTCGCGCCGGACGCGCGCGGGGACTCACGGTAAGGAGTAGGCGCCGCCATGAAACCAACCCCGTTGATCGGCGAGTGCTCCGCGGAATTCTTCGGCACCATGGTGCTGATCCTCTTCGGCTGCGGAGTTGTCGCCCAGGTGGTCACCGGCGGAACACCACTCTCGACGGCGCCCGGCGCCACCGGGGACTACAACTCCATCGCGTGGGGCTGGGGTCTGGGCGTGGCCATGGCCGTCTACGTCGCCGGGCGACTCAGCGGGGCACATCTCAATCCCGCCGTGACTGTCGCACTGGCGACATTCAAGGGTTTCCCCGCGCGCAAGATCGCCCCCTACATCGGGGCGCAGGTGGCGGGCGCCTTCGTCGGGGCACTGCTGGTCCGATTCACCTACAGCGACCTCATCAATAAGGTCGACCCGCAACACACCAAGGCGACCCAGGGCATCTTCTCCACCTCGCCGGACGCCGGGGTGACTATTTTCACTGCGTTCTTCGACCAGGTCATCGGGACCGCGATCCTGGTGGCCGTCATCTTCGCTCTCACCAGCGCGGTCAACAATCCGCCGCTGGCCAATACCGGACCGCTGGTCATCGGCCTGCTGGTGGTCGCGATCGGACTGGGCTGGGGCGCCAACGCCGGCTACGCCATCAACCCGGCCCGCGACTTCGGTCCGCGCCTGGCGTCCTTTATCACCGGATACAGCGACGCCTGGCACTCCGCCAACGGCCCCGAACTGTACTTCTGGCTGCCGATCGTCGCCCCGCTGATCGGCGGGCTGATCGGCGGAGCGCTGTTCGTGTTCTGCATCGAGAGATTCCTGCCGGCGGCGGTCGGCAATCCCGCCGAGATCGGTGTGGTGGAACCCACCCCGCTGCGCTGACCGCATCCGCTCCGATCGACAGGAGCTGCACCCCGTGAGTCGCCTCGACCGTTTCTTTGACATCACCGCCCGCGGATCGACCGTCGGCGCCGAAATTCGCGGCGGCATGGTCACGTTCATCGCGATGGCCTACATCCTCGTGCTCAACCCGATCATCCTCGCGGGACCCCGAGACGTCGCGGGTAACCAGTTGCAGTTCGCCCAGGTATCGGCGGTGACCGCACTGACGGCCGGGGTGATGACGATCCTGTTCGGCGTCGTCGCGAGGTTGCCGTTCGCCTTCGCCGCCGGGCTTGGCATCAATTCCTTTCTGGCCACCTCGGTCGTCGGGACCTGCACCTGGCCCGAGGCCATGGGCCTGGTGGTGATCAACGGTCTGGTGATCGTGACCTTGGCGGCAACGGGATTGCGGCGGTTGGTCTTTGACGCAGTTCCGATCCAACTCAAGTTGGCGATCACCGCCGGTATCGGTTTGTTCATCCTTTTCATCGGCCTGGTGGACGCCGGCTTCGTCAGCTCCACTGGACTGCCATCGCCACCGGTCGGACTCGGCAGCGGCGGTGCCGGGTCGATCACCACGATCCCTGCTCTGGTGTTCGTGGTGACCCTGCTGCTGACCGGGATCCTGGTGGCCCGGCGAGTACGCGGCGGAATCCTGATCGG
The DNA here is from genome assembly GCA_964202555.1 of Mycobacterium sp. GTDB lineage: Bacteria > Actinomycetota > Actinomycetes > Mycobacteriales > Mycobacteriaceae > Mycobacterium. The sequence continues at coordinate 726 of CAXNJA010000099.1, read as the reverse complement.
CTTGGTGGCCGGAACGGTGATCGCGATCCTCATCGAGGCGATCTGGCACCTGGGTTCGGCGGTCGACAACCCCGGCGGCTGGCGGCTGTCGGTCCCGGTGTTGACCGGCTCCCCGTTCGCGCTACCCGACTTGTCCCTGGTCGGAGAGTTCAGCCTGAACAGTTTCAGCCGCATCGGGACCATGGCCGCGATGGTGCTGGTTTTCACCCTGGTGTTCACCAACTTCTTCGACGCACTCGGGACGCTGACCGGGCTGTCCCGCGAGGCCGGACTGGCCGACGCAGGCGGCAACTTTCCCCGGCTCCCCGCCGCCCTGATCGTGGAAGGCGGCGGCGCGGTGCTCGGCGGGGCCGCATCGGCGTCGTCGAACACCGTGTTCATCGAGTCCGGCGCCGGCATCGAAGAGGGCGCCCGGACCGGCCTGGCCAACCTGGTCACCGGGGCGTTGTTCCTGGCGGCGATGTTCGTCGCCCCGCTGGCATCGATCGTGCCCACCGAGGTCGCCGCCGCCGCGCTGGTGATCGTCGGGGCGATGATGTTCTCCCATTTGCGCCACATCGAGATCTCGGATTTCTCGGTGGCCCTGCCGGTTGTTCTCACCGTGGCGGTCATGCCCCTGAGCTACTCGATCGCCAACGGTATCGGCGTCGGCTTCATCAGCTGGGTGGTGCTGCGGTCAACGGCCGGTAAGGCGCGTGAGATCAGCCCCCTGCTGTGGGTGGTCGC